>JAFGHU010000122.1 GCA_016929955.1 Bacteroidales bacterium
ACCAAACAAAAAAAATGCCACCAGAGAATAAAAAAATAATTTTTTTGTTGAATAAAGTGAATATTAACTAACTTTGCCGATATTTTCTGGCATAAATAATTCGACACTTGTTAATTTGTTTGAAAACATGGATGTAAAGCGGATTTAAATGTGAGATTAAGGAAATAATTGGCTATTAAATTATTAAGGATGCACACTAAAAATTTTTGGGAAAATATCAAGACCAATGCTTATAAGTCGCTTAATCCGATAATCTTTTTATTGAGAAAAACCGGCATAACTCCCAATGGAATTACAGCCATTGGCTTGTTAATTACCAGTTTAGCCACTGTAATTTTAATAGTTGGAGCAGAGCTGGGCGAAAGAGGCGACTACCGCTATATTGCTTGGTTTGGAGCCGTAACCTTATTTGCTGGTCTTTTTGATATGCTCGATGGCTCATTAGCCAGAGCAACAAATAAGATGTCAAAATTCGGGGCTCTTTTTGATTCCGTTTTAGATCGCTACAGCGAAATGATTATGTTTTTTGGCATTGCCTATTATTTAGTGGCTCAGCATTATTTTTTAAGTTCGGTTTTTGCTTTTATTGCCATGATTGGATCGATTATGGTAAGTTATGTAAGAGCCAGAGCCGAGGGATTAGGTACAGAGTGCAAAGTAGGAATGATGCAACGTCCGGAAAGAGTTTTAACGATTGCTATTACGGCTATATTGTATGGTATTATTTCGGCCAATGTGGGCGAATTTAAAATCATCGTCGATTGGCTCCCTTTTCCTTTTATTGAAAATATATCCATTTTCACTATCCCCATTTTTATAATGGCAATTCTAACAAATTATACCGCTATTCAGCGATTGTATCATTGTTATAAAACAATGTAATTAAGAATAAATTTAAAATTTAAATAAATGAATACACAATCAACTATCAAAAATGCCGATGGCAAATTAGGCGTATTAATTCCCGGCATTGGAGCAGTATCAACGACATTAATGGCAGGTGTTTTCGCTGCAAGAAAAGGATTAGGACAACCAATAGGATCCTTAACTCAGATGGGTAAAATAAGACTTGGTAAAAGAACTGAAGACAGAAATCCGGATATAAAAGATTTTGTTCCATTAGCTTCTATGGACGATATTGTATTTGGAGGATGGGATATATACACCGATAATACTTACGATGCTGCTATGCATGCCGGTGTTTTGGATAAAAATCTACTTTATTCGATCAAAGACGAAATGTCGGCTATACAGCCAATGCGTGCTGTTTTTGATCCTGCATACGTTAAGAATATCCATGGCGAAAATGTAAAGAACGAAAAAACTAAAATGGATTCGGCAAAAGCATTAATGGCTGATATTCAGAAATTTAAAACCGAAAATAAGTGTAGTCGATTAGTGGTAGTTTGGTGTGCATCTACTGAGATTTATATCGAAGAAAATGAAACCCATAGTAGCATCGAAAATTTCGAAAAAGCCTTGGAAGAAAATCATCCTTCTATTGCTCCAAGTATGATATATGCTTATGCAGCATTAAAAAGCGGCGTGCCATTCATAAACGGCGCACCTAACCTCACTATAGATATTCCAGCCATCGTAGAATTGGCTAAGGAAAACAATATCCCAATCGCAGGTAAAGATTTTAAAACGGGTCAAACTTTAATGAAAACAATCTTGGGCCCCGGATTAAAAACACGTCTCTTGGGTATTGATGGCTGGTTTTCGACCAATATTTTAGGGAATAGAGATGGTGAAGTATTGGATGATGCAGGTGCTTTTAAAACGAAAGAAGTTTCTAAATTAAGTGTATTGGATAGCATTTTAGAACCCGAAAAATACCCCGATTTATATAAAGATATGTACCATAAAGTGCGTATAAATTATTATCCTCCAAAAGGAGATGATAAAGAAAGCTGGGATAATATTGATATTTTTGGTTGGTTAGGCTATAAAATGCAAATCAAAGTTAATTTTCTTTGTAAAGATTCGATTTTAGCTGCACCTGTAGTTTTGGACTTGGTTTTATTTATGGATTTGGCGCAAAGGGCCGATATGAAAGGAATACAAGAATGGTTGTCTTTTTATTTTAAATCGCCACAAACAAAAGATGGTCTTCATCCAATCCATGATATTTTTTTACAAAAAATTAAGCTCGAAAACACACTGCGCCATTTAATGGGCGAAGATTTAATTACACATCTGGGATTGGATTATTACGAAGAAGAGTAAATGAAATTGCATAAACTAATAGCATCGGGATTAGGAACAGGATACGCTCCGGTTGCTCCGGGAACAGCCGGTTCAATATTGGGAATACTGATTTTTTACTGTTTCAATTTTGCGTTTAACAAACTTGGTTTTCAATCACAATTTGTCTTTGTTCTTAATCTTGTTGCTATTCTTGGCCTCTTATTTTTAGGCGTTTATTCCATTCGTAAAGTACATCAAATCTGGATTCACGATGCCCCTCAAATTGTTGTTGATGAGGTAGTCGGCGTTTGGATAGCCATCTTTGCAATTCCTTTTGAATGGCAATATTATGTAGCTGCCTTGGTCTTATTTCGTTTTTTTGATATTCTAAAGCCTTTTTATATTAGAAGATTAGATAAACTCAAAAGCGATTGGAGTGTAATGCTGGATGATGTTTTGGCCGGTGTTTATGCAAATATAGTATTACAAGCTATTGTATTTTATGAAATTATATAAATATGAATAAAAATCCAAGTGTATTTACTTCCTTTTGTCGATACAATATAGTCGCTATAACCGCTACAGCGGTCGACTTTTTTGTATTGATATTTTTGACCGAAGTTTTACATTTTTGGTATATGCTTTCTGCATTTTTTGGTGCATTTATGGGAGGAGCTACAGGTTTTGCATTGGGAAGAAATTGGGTGTTTATGAAAAAGAATGGCAAGCTTTCTTCTCAGGCAATTAAATATTTGATGGTTTGGGCGGGAAGTATCTTGCTGAATACCTTTGGCTTATATCTGTTTGTTGAGTACTTTGGGATTCAATACATTATTTCAAAAGTTATTATAGCAATAATTGTTGGCTTTGGCTTTAATTTTTTAATGCACAAAAATTTCACTTTTAAAGAATAAGGTTTTATGAAAATTGACCGTTTTAAATATATACTAATCGCAAGTTTTTTAGGACTTGCTTTTGCTAATAATGATGCGTTTGCTCAAACTATGACTCGTGTAAGAGGCAAAGTAATTGACGCCAATACCAAAGAACCGCTTCCTTTTGTAAGCATTGTGTTTACGGGTAAAAATATAGGAACGATTACCGACTATAATGGAGCTTATAGTATAGAAACGCTCTGGGCTTCCGATGAGCTGCAAGCTTCCTATCTGGGATATAATAGTCAGGAAAAAGGCATTGTTGTTGGCGATAATCAAGTTGTTGATTTTCAGCTGAAATCAAAAAGTATCGACCTTGACGAATACGAAATAAAAGCAAAGAAAATAAGGTATCGCAATAAAGATAATCTTGCTGTCGACCTGATTAAGAAAGTAATCGAAAATAAAGACAAGAACAGAAAAGAAAAACTCGATTATTATGAATATGATAAATATGAAAAAGTCGAATTTGACTTGAATAATATTACAGAAGAATTCAAAAACAAAAAAGCCTTAAAGAAATTCCAATTTGTTTTTGATTATATGGATACTTCTGAAGTAAACGGAAAACCTTATTTACCTGTATTTTTGAAAGAGACCATCTCTAAGGTGTATTATCGAAAATCGCCAAGCTCACAAAAAGAATATATCGACGGAACCAATATGGTTGGATTTAAAGAATATCTTGATAATGAAGGTGTTAGCTTTATGGTTGATAATTTATATCAAGATATTGATATCAATGATAATAATATCACTTTAATTACCAACCAGTTTGTGAGCCCGCTGTCTAGTATTGCGCCAAATATTTATAAGTTTCACATCATCGATACGCTCGATGTTAATGGCTATAACTGTATTAATCTTGCATTTCAACCGAGAAATAAGCTAGATTTTGCTTTTAAAGGAAACTTGTATATCACAAACGATAGTTCTTATGCCGTTATTAAAGCAGATATGCGGGTTACAGAAGATATCAATTTAAATTTTGTAAACGATCTTCAAATAAGTCAGGAATTTGAAAATGTGAATAACGAATGCTGGATACTTGTTAAAGACAATTTAATTGTCGATTTCAATATTGGAAAATCAGGCATTGGTATGTTTGGTAGAAAAAGCAACAGCTACGCCAATTATCAGTTCAATCATCAAAGAAACGACACGGTTTATGGAGGTGTTGAAAATGCGATAAAAGCATTAGACTATACAAATCGAGATGATGCTTTTTGGGAAGCAAATAGGATGACAAAACTATCGACTCAGGAAAAAGGCATTTATACCATGATCGATAGTGTTCAGAATGTTCCGGCATTTAAAAGAACCATGGATGTTGTTATGCTCTTGGTTGCAGGATATTGGAATTTTGGAAATTTAGATGTTGGCCCGGTAAGTACATTTTATAGTTTTAACGATGTAGAAGGTTTTCGTTTGCGCGTTGGAGGAAGAACCAGCGACAAATTTAGCGAACGCCTAAGACTCGAAGGCTATGTGCTTTACGGCTTCGACGATAAGCGTTATAAATATTCGGGGAGTGCTACCTGGTCTTTAAACAAACGACCGATAAAGGAAAATCCACGACATTCCTTAATGGCTATGTATCAGGTTGAAACTAATTTCCCGGGTATGGAAATGCAATTTATCAACGAAGATAATTTCTTGCTTTCCTTTAAACGGGGCATAGCCGATAAGATTTTGTATTATAAAATGTATAAGCTGGAACATTACCGCGATTGGGGCAATGGTTTTTCAACCGCGGTAGGGTTTAAACATATCTCACAAGAGCCGGGTGGAACATTACGCTTTGATTACGAAGACCATTCGCTCAGTGAAATAGTTTCAACTGAATTTTCTGCCATTTTCCGTTTTGCTCCCAATGAAAAATTTTATCAGGGGATGAATTATAAAATTCCCATAATCACGAAATATCCTATTTTTCATTTGTCTTACACCCAGGGCATTTCCGGATTGCTTAATGCGGATCATTCTTATAGCAAACTCTCCTTTAATGTATTTAAACGGATTTATGTTTCACCTTTCGGATTTACCAATTTCGAATTCGAAGCTTCTAAAGTTTTCGGAAGTGGTATTCCATTTCCTCTGCTTTATGTTCATCGCGCTAATCAAACCTACTCGTATCAATTGCGATCGTATAATTTGATGAATTTTCTGGAATTGGTAAGCGATGAGTATGTTGCCGTTTTTGTGGAACATCATTTTAATGGATTTTTATTCAATAAAATACCTCTCTTTAAACGATTAAAATTCCGCGAGATTTTATCGTTTAAGGCTATTAATGGAAACCTAAGTGCAAAAAATAACCCCAACTTAACTGAGGGTCTTATGTTATTCCCAACAGATTCAGAAGGCAATCCAACTACTTTTACGCTAACAGAAGATCCGTATATAGAAGTTAGCGCAGGAATCGGAAACATATTTAAAGTGTTTAGAGTCGACCTGGTTAAACGTGTGACCTATTTAAATAATCCGGGAGTCTCCGAATTTGGAATTAGAGCAAGATTTAAAGTTGATTTTTAAAAGAAGTAATCCTATGAAACCATTACAAAAAAGATTCGAAAATTTTAATGCGCCGCAAATAGCAATGAAAAAAGGAATTTATTCCTTTTATCACGCACTAGAATCAGGACAAGATACGGAAGTTAAAATTAAAGGTAAAAATGTGTTGATGTTTGGTTCGAATAGTTATCTCGGACTAACCAATCATCCGGAACTAATAGAAGCTGCTACAAATGCGCTTCATAAATACGGAACCGGGGCTTCAGGTTCTCGCCTAATGAATGGAAATCTCGATCTCCATGTAGAACTGGAAGCCAAACTTGCCGAATTCGTTAATAAAGAGGCGGCTACTGTTTTTAGTACCGGTTTTCAGGCGAATATTGGTACGATTTCGGCCGTGGTAGGCAGAAACGATTATATCATTCTGGATGAAAAAAATCATGCTTCTATTATCGAAGGTAGTCGACTTACATTTGCTAAAACGCTTAAATTCAGGCATAACGATATGGAATCCTTAGAAAAGGTATTGCAACGTTTGGATTATGAAGTGATGAAACTGATTATTGTCGACGGCGTTTATAGTATGGAAGGTGATATTGCTAAATTAGATCGCATTTGTGATTTGGCAAAGCAATACAATGCCGCCATTATGGTAGACGATGCGCATTCTTTGGGTGTGTTGGGAATGAATGGTTCCGGAACAGCATCTCATTACGAGCGAACGGATGATGTCGATCTTATTATGGGTACTTTTAGCAAATCTTTGGCTTCCTTAGGTGGTTTTGTGGCCGGTGATTTTGCAACCATTAATTATATAAAGCATAAAGCGCGCTCCTTGCTTTTTAGTGCCAGTATTCCACCGGCATCAGCAGCAACAGTACTAAAAGCGCTGGAAATTATTAAAGCAGAACCACAAAGAAGATACCGTTTATGGGACAATACAGATTATGCCCGCGCATGTTTGCTTGAAGAAAATTTTAGTATCGGTGAAAGCAATACACCAATAATTCCTATCTTTATTGGCGAAGATATTAAAACCTATATGTATTCGACAATGCTTATGCAAGAAGGAATTTATGTAAATCCTATTGTGCATCCTGCTGTAGCAAAAGGGCAGGCCATTCTAAGATTTTCATTAATGGCAACGCATACCAGAGAACAAATTGATATTGCGGTTGAAAAGCTTGTTAAATGTAGGAATATAATCGAGAACGATGTTAATCCTGTAACTTTAGAATATGAAGAATCTTAAAATTATTGAAGTAAAATCATCCACTGATCTTAAGAAATTTATAGCCTTTCCGGATAAACTGTACAAAGGAAATAAGTACCGAGTCCCTCAACTTCACTCTTTTGAAAAATCAACTTTAATAGAAAGTAAAAATCCTGCTTTTGAATTTTGTGAAGCAAAATATTGGTTAGCCTATCACGACAACACCATCGTTGGCCGAATTGCCGGGATAATCAACAGAAAAACAAATGAGATTTGGAAAGAAAAAAATGCACGTTTTGGTTGGATTGATTTTATCGATGATTTTGAGGTATCTGCTTTGCTGATAAAAACGGTTGAACAGTGGGCTGTTGAAAATGGTATGAATGCCGTTCATGGCCCTATGGGTTTCTCTGATATGGATTTGGAAGGTATGCTTGTTGATGGTTTTGAAGAAATTGCGACACAAGCCACACTTTACAATTATCCTTATTATCCTATTCATCTCGAAAAACTAGGCTATGCAAAAGATGTTGATTGGGTGCAGTACGAAATAAAAGTTCCGGATCAAGTTCCTGATAAAGTTAAGCGTATAGCCGCTATTGTTGAGAAAAAATACGACCTGAAAGTATTACGACCAAAAAGCGGGAAAGATTTGCTTCCATACGCATCCGGTATGTTTCAAGCACTTAACGAATCGTATAAAGATTTGTATGGCTTTGTTCCTTTAACCGAAAAACAAATTGCCTATTACATAAAACAATACTTTTCGATGATTAATCCGAAGTATGTTTGCTTTGTTTTAGATAAAAATAGCGATGAGGTTGTTGCTTTTGGCGTCAGTGTTTTGTCGCTTTCTAAAGCTTTAATGAAAGCAAAAGGTAAACTTTTTCCTTTTGGGTTTATTCCTGTTTTAAGGGCATTGTATAAAAATGATACGGTTGATATGCTGTTACAAGGTGTAAAACCAAAATATCATAATAAAGGGATTCCGGCCATTTTCTTTAACGAAATGATGCAAGCCTATATAGATAATGGTATTCAAACGGCTATTTCGAGTCATGCTTTAGAACTTAATACAAGCTCCTTATTGCTGTTTAAAGATTATGAATATCGTCAGCATTTGCGCCGGAGATGTTACATCAAGCATATCAAATGAAAAAAGTTCTAATTACGGGTGCAAGTGGTTTTATTGGTGGTTTTTTGGTTGAGGAAACCTTAAAAAGAAACTACGATGTGTTTGCGGGTGTTAGAAGTTCAAGCAATCGGGATTATTTAAAACATCCAAGCATCTATTTTTTCGAATCGAATTTGGGCGATAAAAACGCGCTAAAAAATAAATTGACAAGCGTCCTAAATGAACACGGAAAATTTGACTATATAATTCATAATGCGGGGATAACCAAATCTTGCAATAAACATGATTTTGAAAAAGTGAATTACCAGTTTACACGTAATCTTATCGAAGCCTTAACGGAGGCCAATGCTTTGCCCGAGAAATTTGTCTTTATGAGCAGTTTGGCCGCTTATGGTCCCGGCAATGAGAAAACCTTAGAGGCAATTTTGCAATCGGATGTTCCTCAGCCTGTTACGCTTTATGGTAAGAGCAAGTTAAAAGCAGAACAATACATTCAATCACTGGATCATTTGCCTTATCTCATCATTCGTCCAACAGGCGTTTACGGTCCGCGCGAAAAAGATTATTATGTGGTTTATAAAACCATTAATAAAGGATTGGAAACCTATATTGGCAGAACCGATCAACATATTTCGTTTATCTATGTAAGAGATTTAACACGGTTGATATTTAATGCACTGGATTCGAGTGTCACGCAAAAAGCCTATTTTGTTTCTGATGGCGATGCACATACTTCATCATCGTTTATGAGCTTGTTAAAGCATGAATTGAAAAAGAAAACAGTTCGCATTGTATTTCCAATGCTTTTGGTTAGGATAATTGCCTTTATAAACGAAAAATTGTCTTGTATCTTCGGGATTTCGCCCACTTTAAATACAGAAAAATACAAAGAAATAAGCAGTAAAAATTGGTTATGCGATACTAGCGAAATTGTAAAAGATTTTGGTTTTGTTCCTGAATATAATTTGCAAAAAGGAATAAAGGAAACAATAACTTGGTACAAAAACGAAAAATTACTTTAAAAACAATGAAATGGACATTTACCTTAACGCTTCTTTTGTTCGGATTGATTCCTCTAAGTAATAAGGAATTAAGCGATTATCCGGTGCCCACAAAAAGTGATGAAATGTTGTTTTATATACAACGCAATCACAATAAAAATACGATTGTTTATGATGCGAATTTTGATAATGAAGGCCAACTTATTGCCTCTCGTCCGATAGATGTGTATTGGATCAGGTATGAAGAAGACAGCCGAAGAATGGAATTGCGTAATATTGAAAAAATGTTTGCCTATGGTGTAAAATGCGAGGCTGAAAAACTACACAAGAATCAATTTATTGTGAAAATGGCGGCTGCGGAAGATCGAAGTTTTCGCTTAATACAAAAGGCCCCTTTTCGCGCTGAAATACAAACGCTTATAAATAATGAACCTTCTGTTTTGGAGCATATGTATATTTTTGCCGACAATTCGGGTTTCTGGCCTAAAGTGGATTATATCGAGTTATTTGGCAAAAATAGAAACACCGGAAACAGCATTTACGAAAAAATTGATACGAATTAATACGACAAAGATTCCATGGATTTTCAACGGTTTACAAGAAAAAATTTACTCTTAAACACTTTACTTGTTGTTGCTTATTTGGCTTGGAATTATTTTGTGGTAGGCTTACGCAGCGAACATTATTTTTTGATTCTGCTGTGGTTGGGCGCTTATTATGCACACGAAAAATCCCGTAAATTTGTCATAGGTTTTTCTGTTTTTATTGTGTATTGGATTATTTACGACTCCATGCGTATACTTCCAAATTATGAAGTGTCAGAGGTTCATATTCTGCAGCCCTATCAATTGGAGAAAGCGCTTTTCGGAATTTTTGTAAACAATACTTGGCTTACTCCGAACGAATATTTTGCCATCTACAATACCAAGTTTCTGGATATCATTTCCGGCTTGTTTTATATCAATTGGGTGCCAATACCACTTGCTTTTGGCGTTTACCTTTTTATTAAAGATAAATTGCTTTTTACAAAATTCTCCTTGGTGTTTTTTCTGGTTAATCTTATAGGCTTTATCATTTATTATATTTATCCGGCCGCACCACCTTGGTATGTAGTCATTTATGGTTTTGATTTGCATATTGGCGTATTAGGCAATAGTGCAGGTCTTGCGCGTTTCGATCAAATTGTTGGACTGCCTGTCTTTGAAAATATCTACAACAAAAATGCAAATGTTTTAGCGGCGATGCCATCGCTGCATGCCACTTATCCCTTAATTGTGCTTTTTTATGGAATCAAGAAAAAGTTGGGTTGGGTAAATATCTTGTTTGCGCTCTTTATGTTTGGTATTTGGTTTGCAGCCGTGTATTCGAGCCATCATTATATTATCGATTTGGTGGTGGGTGTAGTTATGGCCTTAATTGTAATAATGCTTTTCGAGTGGCTCGCAAAGAGACCTAAGTTTAAACGGCTTATCGACCAATTTGTAGGTGCTATTTAAGTAATCTGCTGTTTTATTCTTTATTATTTCACCTTTATTTTTGAGTTATAGCCAAAGTCTTTTTAATTATTGTTTTTAGGCGTCTATATATCAGCTAAATAGAAGCGCCGCTAAGATTTCTGTTGTATACAGTTAAAAAATGTAAAAATCTACATATGTAGTTATTGAATACTAACTTTGCAAAGATTTCTTTAAATTAAATAATTAAGTATATTTTAAAACAAGTAGAATGAAACAGAGATTTTATTTAAGTTTATTATTTGTGGGTCTTATCTTATCTGCACGAGCTCAAGATTGGCAGACAGATTATAATAAAGCAAAGGAAATGGCCTTAATCGAAAATAGAAAACTGATATTGGTATTTCAAGGCTCCGACTGGTGCACACCCTGTATGAAATTGGATAAGCAAATATGGTCTAATGCCGAATTTATTCGCTATGCTAAAGATCATTATGTAATGCTTTTGGCCGATTTTCCAAAACGGAAAGGTAATGAACTAAGCAAAGAGCAGAAAGCTAAAAATAATGCGCTGGCTGAAAAATACAATAAAAACGGTTTTTTTCCTTTGGTGGTTATCATGAATAGCGAGGGAAAAGTTATTGGTCAAACAGGATATAAAAACATGACGGTGGATGAATATATCGATCATTTAAACGCTTTTTAGTTTTGCAATGAAACATTTTTTTACTTTTTGTTTGGTCCTCTTGTTTTCTGTTGGTTTGTTTGGACAAAACAACTATAAGCGAACATTAAAACTAATGGGGAGTCGCTTCGACATTACCGTTGTTGCTAACGATTCTACAACTGCAAACTATTATATCGATTTGGCTGTGGCGGAAATCACAAGAATAGAAAGGCTTATCTCTTCTTGGGACGATAACTCACAAACAGCCGAAATTAACCGAAATGCCGGTGTTCGCGAAGTAAAGGTCGATCGGGAATTGATCGAACTCATTCAACGCGCGATAGTTATATCCAAACTTACGGATGGTGCTTTTGATATTTCTTATGCTTCTATGGATAAAATTTGGCGCTTTGATGGAACAATGACGGAGATGCCATCTGCGGAGGAAATTAAAGCTTCGGTTGCAAAGGTTGGTTTTAAAAATATAATTGTAAATAAAGAACAAAGCACCGTTTTTTTGAAGCTTTCGGGGATGAAAATTGGTTTTGGAGCTATTGGTAAAGGCTATGCTGCCGATAAAGCAAAAGCATTATTGCTTGGTAAAGGCGTGAGTGGTGGTATTATAAATGCTTCAGGCGATATGAATACCTGGGGTAAGCAAGCAAAAGGTGAAGAATGGAAAATTGCCATTACAAATCCCATGGATAAGAATAAGGTTTTTGCTATTTTACCTTTACAAGAAGGGGCGGTTGTTACTTCCGGAAATTATGAAAAATTCGTTTCATTCGAAGGCAAGCGTTATACGCATATTATCGATCCTCGGAGTGGATACCCTAGCAGTGGCATCATTAGTGCCAGTGTTTTTGCTCCGTCTGCCGAATTAGCGGATGCTCTAGCTACATCGGTTTTTGTAATGGGAATAGAAGTAGGCTTAAATAGAATTAATCAATTGCCAAAGGTGGAATGCATTATTATTGATGAAACCGGCAATATTTATAAATCAAATAATATACAAATTAACAAATTATGATTCGAAAACTTTTATTTGGCTTTTTAATAGCGGGCTTATTCAGCTCATGCGCTATTGTAAAAGAATATGAAAAAATAAATATTAACGATCCGGATATGGCTTTAATTACAAAAAAGTCGATGCGTTTTTCGACTCTTTTTCAATCATACAGAGAAGCAGCTTCGGGTGCAAATGGCGGAAAAACTGGGGGTGGCTGTGGATGTAATTAAAAATTTAAATGGAATGAAAAAGATACTTTTAATTTCGATGCTGCTGATGGCATCATTATATAGCTTTACACAAGAACCGGTTAAGGATTCAACAAGTGTATATAAAAAGCGTGTCTTAGATAATATTGAACTCGATTTCTTGGCTAATTATTATCATCAAGACGGAGATAATGCGGCCGTAACCGGAGGTAAAGGTACTGAAGAGCTTACGGATATCGCACCTTCCGTTATTGTGTCGATCCCATTGAATGATGATGATGTTTTAACTATTGATGCCACTATATCGGCGTATACATCAGCATCTTCGTCTAATATAAATCCTTTCGATGGTGATCAGGCGGCTGATCCTTTTCAAGCCTCTTCCGGTGCTTCTTCTAGCGATGTTTGGGTTAATTTGAATGGGACTTATACGCATAGTTCTGATGATAGAAATACAATCTGGTCGACAAAAATTGCTTTGGCTAAAGAGTTTGATTATACTTCTTTTGGAATAGGAGGAAGCTATACAAAACTGTTTAATCAAAAAAATACAGAGCTTAGTCTTAGCGCAAATATTTATTTTGATAAATGGAAAGCTTTGTATCCTGTTGAATTAATTCCGTTTGGAGAACTAAATTGGGGGTTGAGTAGTCCAATTTTTAATCAATATACGATTACCGGAAATGTGGATTATAACCCTTCGTTTGCAGAATTTGATAGCGAGGGAAGAAACTCATATACGTTGGGTTTGGGTTTTTCGCAAATACTGTCAAAAAAACTGCAAGCTTCTCTGGCACTTGATCTTGTGCAACAAAAGGGATTGCTTTCAACACCTTTTCAAAGAGTCTATTTTAACGATGTTGAAGATTCGTTTATCGAAAACTTTCAATTGGCCGATGATATTGAACGATTGCCCGACTCAAGATTTAAAATCGCTGTAGGTGGACGATTGAATTATTATGTAAACGAAATATTTGTGCTGAGAACCTATTATCGCTTTTATATTGATGACTGGGGTGTAGAATCGCATACAGCCAGTATCGAAATTCCGATAAAAATTTCACGTAAGTTTACCATATATCCCTCTTACCGCTATTATAATCAAACGGCAGCCGATTATTTTGCACCTTATGAGCAACACAGTTCAACCGAAGAATTTTATACCTCTGATTATGATTTGTCTGAGTTTTCTTCTAACCAATTTGGATTCGGTATTTCTTATACCGACGTCTTTACGAAATTTCATATTGCCAGATTTGGCCTGAAAAGTATTGATCTGGAGTTTCAGAAATACGAAAGAAATTCGGGTCTTAAAGCAGGTATTATAACAGCAGGACTTAAATTTGTAGTGGATTAAATAATGCATGTTTAGCGGCGAGTAACGCAAATTAGCATTTTTCATTTTCTTATTCTTTAAGCTCATGCATTTCAAATGCTAAAAAAGATATTATTTTCTTTTTGAATTAGTGAATATTAACTAACTTTGTAAGTTAAAATACACTTTTCGGTCCCCTAACTAGAAAGTCGAACTTCATATTTTCGACTTTTTATGTTAGGGCAGCCTAAATAGAGCAGAATTATGATTCCTACAAAATCGCATACTAACAATAAGATTCTCTACGCAATCGGTTTTTTTTCTGCATTTGCAGGAATTCTGGTGCTTTTGGGTTGGTATATAAATGATTTTGAACTTCGATCGTTTGGACTGGGACACATAGAAATGAAACCGGCCTATGCAATCTTTTTTATTTTGGCGGGCTTAAATATTCTTTTTCTTCAAAAATACAGGCAAAAAAAGTATAGGCTATTGGCCAAAATGTTTTCTAGTGCCATTTTGTTATTGTGCAGCATGGTTTTATTCAAGTATTTCTTCAAGACCGAGATGGATTTGGCTAATTTATTGGGTTTTGAATTGAGCAATGATTTCAACACGATTTTTAAAAATAAAATATCGTTTAATTCTATTTTTAGTGCCGTTTTAATAGGTATATCACTCACTATTTTAAGTTTTAATTGGGCCAAGAATAAATTACTGGTTTTGTTTTTTGCAATTTTGATTTTAAGTATCAGCTTCATTGGCTTTATCAACTATATATTTGACCTTGCCGAAATAGCCGGACTACCGGTAGATACTAAAATGTCGGCGAATACTTCAGTACTTAATTTTTTGCTGGGCATAGCTCTGCTCTTCATGCTGAATACCCGTCGAAATGTGAGGCAATCGTTCGAAAATATACTCTTGTTTGGTATCACACTGGCTTCAGTTTTGATAATATTTGGTTCAATTGTTTCTATTTCAAGCATTAAGACTTTAGTTTCTGCTTCCAAAGGAGCAGAGAAATCGCATGAGGTTAAGCTTGAGCTTAGAAAAGTTTTGCTTGTGATTTATGAATTGACTTCAGAAAAATACGGCTATTTATTATCTGAAGACGATCGCTTTTTAAATGATCAAAGCAATAAAAAAGCGCGTATTAATACAATTTTGAGTGCTATAGATGAGCTTGTTAATGATAATCCCAAGCAAAAGGAGCATATGCTTAGGTTAAGGGAAATGACTAAGGAGTATATAGCGTATTCGGAACATATCATCGATGTGAAGAAAGCTGATAAAAATGAATTTGCAAAGGAACTTGTTGTAAATCTGCAAAAAAAGCAAGTACTCAACGAGATGAGCAGTCTTATTGCACAAATGCTTGACGAGGAGGATAGAAATCTTATCGAACGAAAGAATAGTGCCGATGAAAATGTTTACCATATCTTACTCATTATCGTTATCAGTTTCAGCTTACAACTCATCATATTGGGCTTTATTTTTGTTCTTGTCAGGCGAGATATTGCGGCAAGAATAAAAGCGAGAAAAGAGTTGATGCGTACAAACTTTCACCTCGACAAAATGGTGAAGGAGCGAACCCAAGAACTCGAAATTACAATTTCTGAATTAGAAATTTCCAGAGATAAAGCAGAAGCCAGCGATCGCCTAAAAACAGCTTTCCTAAATAATATTTCTCACGAGATACGGACGCCCTTAAATGGAATACTTGGATTTGCGCCTTTTATTGTACAACCCGATTGTAGCTATGAAGAAAAGGAAGAATATTTGGAAATATTAAACAAAAGCAGTGAGCGTTTAGTCAATACCATTACCGATTATACAGATATTTCTATGCTCGTTTCCGGTACTATGGAAACGCATTTCGAAGAATTGGAAATCTCATCGCTAATCACTGAAATTTACGATCAGTTTAAGCAGCCTTGTCAGGATAAGAACCTTAAACTTAAAATACTTCTGCCCGAGGATGAATCGGATTATAAAATAAAGACAGACAGAAACTTGCTTGGCAAATTGTTGAGGCATTTGCTCGATAATGCACTCAAGTTTACCCACTCCGGAGCTATACTTATTAGTGCAAATTTTATTGGTGATAGGCTTGAGATTTATGTAAAAGATAGTGGACAAGGGATTGCTAAAAATGAACAAAAACGTGTTTTTGAGTTTTTTATGCAAGAATATATAGATAATACGCGCGGTTACGAAGGAAGTGGTTTGGGACTCTCTATTGTAAAAGGAATTACCCATTTGCTTGGCGGCAAATTACGTTTGGATTCTGTGAAAAATGAAGGAACTACCGTTTATATTTTTTTACCCTTAGATATTGACTAAGCGCGCGATTACCTGTAATCTATATACCTTCTGTACCGACTAAAATTCAGTAAAAATTAACAGAAATTGCTATTCTCCTAATTTAGTCCTGCTTTGTTTTTTTTGAAAAAAATGTTAATTTTTGATATGGTAGTGAATAATCACTAACTTTGTTTTTGATATGATTGAAATTCTTGCTTTAAGCGACGTGTAATATATGCTATGATCGAGTAGTATAATAAATATAAATATCAGGAAATCAATATGATATCATGAAAAACAAAAAATTGAAATCGAATTTAATAGGAGAGTAAAAAAGAAAAAAAGAAGATTAACGTGGAATGATCTCCCTGATTGATTAAAAAAACCCATAAAAAAATACTTAACTTTGAGAACCAAAATTATGAAAACAAACAATTATCAACTTTTAAAATATAAAGCCTAATGAAATAGCCATGATTGAAAAATCACCAACCAAAATGATTATTTTCGATATGGCTATTCCATCTGACAAATAAAAAACAAATTATAAACATATGAAACATCCACGACAAAATTTTGACACACAGGCGGATGATTATCGTGGATGTTCCATGAGGCCGAAACATAAAATTATAAACACATGAAAAATAAGATTAAACTTTTTGGAATATTTTTAGGTCTTGTATTTTTTTCGGTTAATGGATATGCTCAGAAAGAACTTAAAATTGGCATTTGTTTAGATGCTGAATCTTACGAATATAATCAGTTAAGCGAGCATTTTAAAACCGAATTAGAAGCTTTAAACCTGGCGCGGTTCACACTTCGTTTTCAAGAACTGAATTCGGATTGGAATGCAGAAAAAGCCCAACAAAATATTCAGACTTTTATGCAGGATACTACCATCGATGTAGTTGTTAGTGTGGGTTATATTTCTTCTAACGCAATGGCCAAACAAAAGCATTTTGCAAAGCCCGTAATTGCAACGAATATTCTGGATGGAGAAATGCAAGCTTTAGAACTTCGCGATGGAAAATACTCGGGTATCGATAATTTTACGTATATCGAGTCCTTTTTTAGCTTAAAAAATGATCTGGTTTCTTTTGTTCAAATGTATGATAATAAGCACGTAACCGTATTTATTCCGAATACATTTAAAGAAAATTTCCCACAAATTACATCCTATTTTAAGCAATGTATTCCCAAATCTGAACTTACAGTGGTTTCTGCGGGTAAACAAAGTGTGGATGCAATTTCTAATTTACCGGCGAATACAGATGGGGCATTTGTGCTTCCGTTGATGGAATATTCTGATTTAGAGATCGAAAAGTTGTTTGAAGAATTGAACAAACGCCATATTCCTTCGCTTGCTGTTAGCGGAATTGACTATTTAAATAAAGGAGCTACACTTAGTTTAAGTCCTAAGTTTACTTTCCAACAATTTGGACGTCAGCTTGCTTTACGTGTTTTAAAAATTAGTGAGGGAATAAACCCAGCCGATATTTCTGTTCATATTGATGGTTTTAATCGCGTACCTATTGTTAATATGGAAAGTGTACGTCAAGTTGATAAATTTCCTGAATGGAATGTGCTAAATCAATCTATTTTAATAAACCTTACGCAATTGCCAAACAGTAGAACCTTAAATCTGAGGTTGGCATTAGCCGAAGCCTTGGAAAATAATATGCAAGGTAAAATGGGAAAGCAAGATGTAAAAATAGCGGAGAAAGATGTACGAATTGCTAAATCAAATTATCTTCCGCAAGTAGAATTATCCGGTACAGGCGTGGGTTTGAGCGAAAATTTGGTGGAAGCTTCGATGGGACAAAAAGGCGAGTTTACGATTACCGGCTCTGCTTCGCTAAAACAAGTGCTCTATTCAGAACAAGTTATGGCCAATATCGCAATTAAAAAATTACTCGCAGAAAATATGAAAATAGCCGATCAGAAAACGGTTTTAGATATTGTATCAAATACCTCTGGCGCCTATATTGGTTTGCTGTTTGCAAAAAGTAATTTGCTGATTCAGAATGAGAATGTAAATGCAACGATGAAAAATCTTGAATTAGCAAAAGCGAAAAATGAGATTGGACAAAATAGTATTTCCGATGTTAATCGATGGATTAGCGAGCTCAATCTGAATAAAATGAAATTAAACGACGCCAATGCTTTGTATAAAAACAATATGTATCAAATCAATCAAATTCTTAACAAGCCTATCGATGAGCACATTAAAATTCCGGATTCGAGTAGCATCGACAAATCAATTGTTTTGAATCAGGATTTATTGACGAATATTTTTAAAAATCCTCCTTTAACAGAGAAATATGCAGATTTTATTATCGATCAGATGAAAACTAACGCACCTGAAATTAAGCAGTTGTCTAAAAATAAGGAGATTATCGAGAAAAAAAGTTTGATGTATAAGCGTCAATCCTATATTCCGGAAGCGGCTCTTTTTGCCAATGCCGATCAGGCATTTGTTAGAAACGGTGTAATTACAAACACGCAATTGCCTATTCCACCACCGCCTGATGACATTACCTGGAATGCCGGAATTCGATTGAGCATACCTATTTTTGAGGGAGGTAAGAAAATTGCCGAAAGACAAAAGTCTATGCTAGAGTTAGACAAATTAAATAATCAGGAAACAGATTTATTAAATCAGCTCGAAAGCGGAATTCGTTCAAATGTCCAAAAACTTAGAGCTTCTTTCCTAGAGATGGAATTAGCTAATAATGCGACACAAGCGGCCGAAGATAATTTTAATAGCGTTCAAGATGCATACAGTCAGGGTGTTGCTGATTTAATTCAGCTTATCGATGCGCAAAACGTAATGATTAAAACTAAATATTTGGCTAATATTGCTTATTATCAATATGTTATGGATTATATCCTTATTGAACGATTGCAAGGAAAATTTACATTTTTAGGCACAGAAAGCGAAAAACAAGCCTATACAAATCAAATTCAAGAATATTTAATAAAGGTTGAATAAATTATGAAGCTATATCAAGGAATATTATTGGCATTCTTATTTGTTGCTTGCAACAGAAAAGAAGATGCAAAAGAGGTTATTCGTCCGGTTTATTATAAAAAAATTGCCGAATCGGCAACAGCTCAAACACGCAATTTTGCCGGAGTTTCACAAGCTAAAAACGAAGCTAGGCTTAGTTTTAAAGTGGGAGGCACGCTCGAAAAACGATTTTTTAAACTGGGCGAACGTGTAAAAGAAGGCGAGCTTTTGGCTTATTTAGATAGTGAAGATTATGAAATAAATTATGATAAAGCATTTTCTTCGAAAAAGAATGCCGAAGTGCAGTTAACTGCTGCCAAATCGAGTTTTGAACGTATTGAGAATTTGTATGGTAATAATAATGCGTCGCTAAATGATTTTGAAAAAGCTAAGGCACAATACGAATCGGCATTAGCGATGTTTAATATCTCCAAAGCTCAGTTAATTGCTTCCGAAAATCAGCTGAGCTATACTAAATTATATGCTCCCTATTCGGGTTCTATTTCAAATATTTTGGCGCAGGAAAACGAAATGATTGGCCCAGGTATGCCTATACTTATCTTTTCGTCGGCTAAAGATATCGAAATTAAGACTTTTATTCCCGAAAACTTAATACAGCAGATTGCCATCGGACAAAAAGTAAAAGTGCAGTTTTCGGCTTTTGAGGGTAAATATTTTGATGGAGAAATATCAGAACTGGGTTTAAGTTCGGGCCGATCGTCTAGTTATCCATTGATAATTAAATTGTTAGAGCAATCGCCCCAAATTCTTTCGGGCATGGCTTGTACTATTGAAATCGTTTTCAATAAAGAAACAAAATCGTCTGAATACATTATTGTTCCTGCGGATGCGGTAGCGCACGATGAAGGTGGCGATTTTGTTTATGTGCTTAAAAAAACGGAGGATAAAGCGATTTATTTGGCCGAAAGAAGAAGTGTTGTTCTTGGAAAATTATTGCCCAAAGGCTATGAAATTAAAGAAGGCTTAAATACAGAAGATAGTATCATTACAGCCGGTCTTAGTTTTATGTACGATGGACGGAAAGTTTCTTTAGTGAAAAAATAATTAATATTTTGAGGTAAAATAGATGAATCTTACAAAACTTGCATTAAACAATAATCGGATTACCATAATAGCTTTTATTATTGTAGCCCTAGTGGGAATTGGTAATTATTTTGATTTATCTCGAGATAGTATGCCGCCCTACACTATAAGAATTGCTTCTGTAGTTACTCATTTTCCGGGCGCTGATCCTAAGAAAGTAGAAACGCTCGTAACCGATGTCTTGGAAGAAGCCATTCGCGAAATGGTGGAAGTAAAAACCATTGAAAGCGAGTCGAGAACAGGACTTTCCGTTATTACGGTTAAACTCAACGACAATATCAGTCAGGAGGAATTGCAGCCCGTTTGGGATGAGTTGAAATCGAAAGTTGCCGAGGTAAGGCCAAATCTTCCGCAAAATATATTTGACCCCATTGTTAAAGATAAGGATATCGGAACGGTATTTGGTATTATTTTGGGCGTGCAAAGCGATGGTGTTCCTTACAATACCTTGGAAGATTATGCCAAAGAGGTGCGTGATAAATTACTCCTTTTGCCCGATGCTGCTAAAGTAAAATATGGCGGTGTTCAGGAAGAGCGTATCTTTATTGAGTTTGATGACCAACAGCTTTCGCGTTATGGATTAAATTCGGGGCAACTTAAAAATATAATCTCCAGTACAAATATTCTGTATCCGGGTGGCGAAGTAAATGTGGGTAAAGAGCGAATATTGCTTGAACCTTCGGGAAGTTTTGCATCTATTGAAGATATTAAACGTACCCTAATTCCAACCGGAACAGGAGAAACCGTCTTTTTGGGCGATATCACTCATATTTATCAGGATTACATTAATCCAAAACAAAAAATAGTTAAGGTCGATGGTAAACCGGCCATTGCTTTGTTTATCTCCTTAAAAAAAGGCGCCAATATTGTTCGATTAGGTGAAGATGTGGAGAAGATTTTACCTGAAATTAATAGTTCACTTCCTGTTGGTGTAGAGCTTGTGCGTATAGCTTCACAAGATAAAATTGTAAATAGTCAAGTGAATGGCTTTTTGGTAAATTTGATTCAAAGTGTTATCATCGTTCTTGCCGTAATGCTTTTCTTCCTTGGTTTTAGAACAGGAAGTTTAGTTGCCGCATTAATTCCTATGGTTATTGTGTTTGCTTTCTTTTTCTTGAATTTATTCGATTTGGGACTCAATAAAGTATCGCTTGCTGCGCTTATTATTTCGCTGGGATTGCTTGTTGATAATGGTATAGTAATGTCAGAATCCATTCTGGTGCTCGTGCGAAAAGGATATACAACTTTCGAAGCCAGCATTGCTTCGAGTAAAATCCTGCTGATACCACTATTAATTTCATCGCTTACAACTTCCTCCGCATTTTTATCCTTTGCATTGGCCGAAACTCCTATGGGAGAAATGGCTTCTCCCTTGTTTTCGGTGGTGACTATTGCGCTGCTTAGCTCCTGGTTTTTAACTTTTACATTTATTCCCTTATTGGCATTGGTGTTTATTAAGGTGCAAAAAGCGAATAAAGAAAAGAAACCGAGCATTATAGATCGAAATATGGATAAAGTGAATATATGGTACAATAAGGTTTTGGTAAGAGTATTAAAGAAACCGGCTGTATTCATGTCCGTAATTGTCGCTTTGTTTGTTTTGTCTTTAATTGCAATGCCACGATTGCCCTTTAAACTGGTGCCTGATAGCGACCGGAATTTAGTAACTGTGGATATTAAATTCCCTTCAGGTACTCAAATAGAGATAACCGAGAAAGCACTAAGCACTATCGAAAATTATATTTTGGATTCTTTGTTGGTCGATCAAGAGCAGGCTCCCGGAGTTTTGGATTTCTCATCCTTTATAGGTGAAGGCCCCGAACCCTACGACCTTGGCTATTTTAAAGGTGAAATAAATTCGAGTTATGCCCATATGCTATTGAATACAACAGGCGACTTAGACAATGATTATGTTATCGCTAAATTGGATCATTTTTGTTTTGTTAATATTCCGGATGCGGATATCAGAGTGAATAGACTTACAGGTGCCGGTGCATCGGGAACTCCTGTAGAAATTCGTATAGCCGGAAAAGATCCTGATAAGTTGGCGGCTATTTCGAAAAAGGTGAAAGAAGAGTTAATCAATACCCATGGAACAAAAAACATAACGGATGATTGGGGACCTAAGATAAAAAAACTCATCGTTAAAATTGATGAGGATAAAGCACAGCGCGTTGGCTTAACCAATAAAGATATTGCCATGGCCTTGAGTGCCGGTTTATCCGGTTTTAAAATCGACGATTTTAGAGAAGAAGATAAGAGTATCCCTATTTATATGAAAGACCGAAACAGCGGCGAGCACGATATTAAATCAATAGAAGGGTTTAATATTTATTCTCCGATGTCTCACCAAAGTGTTCAATTGTCGCAAGTTGCTGACGTACAAATAGATTGGCAATTCTCAAAGATTATTAGAAAAGATCTAAACAGAACCATGACCGTAGGTGCTTATTTGCAACCCGGATATAATGCAAATGATATCTTTACAGCTATAGGTCCATGGATGGATAAACAGAAAATGAATTGGGACAGTGATTATAATTATGAATTTGGTGGCGAAGATGAAGACACCAATGATAATCTTGGTGCCATTGTGGATTGGTTACCTTTATCTTTTAGTCTCATTGTGTTGCTGCTTGTACTTCAATTCAATTCCATCAGAAAATCGATAATTGTGATTACTTCAATTCCATTAGGCATAATCGGCGTTGTTATTGGCTGGTATGTCGGTCAATCCTTTGTTAGCTTTTTCGGTATACTTGGAGTCATTGCTTTAGCCGGAATTGTGGTGAACAATGCCATTATTCTGATTGATAGGATAGACGTTGAAAAGAATTTAGATCCCTCAATTTCTATGCAGAATGCCGTTGTTAATGCTACGAAACATAGATTTAGACCTATTATCTTAACTACCCTAACTACATCTTTGGGTATGCTTCCCTTGTTGATAAGTGGAGGATTATTGTGGCAGCCTTTAGCCTTGGCTATTATATTTGGCCTTTTCTTTGGAACTATAATCACCCTGCTTTTTGTACCTGTATTGTATAGTCTATTTTACAAAATACGTTTTAAAGATTTTGTTTATCAAGATGATTTAATCGATAATTTAGACTAAAAATCAGTGACTTATGTTTGAACTTAAATAAAAAGAGAAGGACAATGTATGCG
>JAFGHU010000011.1 GCA_016929955.1 Bacteroidales bacterium
AGAAACGATGCAAGAAATATTTAACATATTTATAAAATCCATATTTATCGATAATATGGTCTTTGCCTATTTCTTAGGCATGTGTTCCTATATTGCCGTATCAAAAACGGTTAATACTTCCGTGGGTTTGGGTGCTGCAGTAATCTTTGTTTTAGGAATCACCGTTCCGGTTGATTATTTGATGAATGAATACTTATTAAAACCAGGCGCTTTAGTTTGGTTGGGCGAAGAATTTGCAGATGTTGATTTGAGCTTCTTAAGTTTCATTATGTTTATTGCAGTAATTGCTTCTATGGTTCAATTGGTAGAAATGGTGGTTGAGAAATTCTCTCCCGCTTTATATTCTTCCTTAGGTATCTTTTTACCCTTAATTGCTGTAAACTGTGCTATACTTGGAGGCTCTTTATTTATGCAAGAACGTGAATATCAGTCGTTAGGCGAAGCTACTTCATTTGCCTTGGGTTCTGGAATCGGTTGGTTTTTAGCTATTGTTGGTATTGCCGCTATTCGCGAAAAAATACATTATTCAAATGTGCCTGCTCCATTAAAAGGAATTGGAATTACATTTATTATTACAGGCTTAATGGGAATCGCTTTTATGAGTTTCCTTGGCATTAAGTTATAAGTTGAACTTTAAAAAAACAAAACGATGTTATTAAATATTGGAATCGGAACTATCGTTATTTCAAGTATAATTGTCTTCTTAGCTGTGATTTTAATCCTTGTGATGGTATTGCTATATGCTAAGAAGAAACTTACTCCGCAAGGCGATGTTAAAATCACTTTAAATGGAGAAAGAGAGCTTATTACTTCACCAGGATCTACGGTGTTGGCTACGCTTGCTGAACAAAAAATCTTTTTGCCTTCCGCTTGCGGTGGTGGAGGAACTTGCGGTATGTGTACTTGCCAGATAACAAGTGGAGGTGGAACAATTTTACCTACCGAGGTTGGCTTTTTCTCTCGAAAAGAACAAATGGCCAATTGGCGTTTAGGCTGTCAAGTTAAGGTGCGGGAAGATATGGAAATACAAATCCCTGCTGAAATCTTTGGTATCAAAAAATGGGAGTGTACAGTTGTCTCAAATAAAAATGTGGCCACATTTATTAAAGAGTTTGTGGTTAAGCTTCCTGAAGGAGAAAATATGGAATTTAGGTCCGGGGGTTATATTCAGATTGATGTACCTGCTACTACCGTTAATTTCAAAGATATGGTTATTGAAGAGGAATATCGTGGCGATTGGGATAAATTTAAAATGTGGGATTTACAGATGAAAAATCCGGAACCTATTTATCGCGCGTATTCTATGGCCAATCATCCTGCCGAAGGAAATATTGTGATGCTGAATATCAGAATTGCTACACCGCCATTTGATAGCAAAGCTGGTGGGTTTATGAATGTAAACCCAGGTATTTGTTCTTCCTATATATTCTCTCGTAAACCTGGCGATAAAGTAATGGTTTCCGGCCCTTATGGCGAGTTCTTTATCAAGCCTACCAAGCGCGAAATGATGTTTATTGGCGGTGGTGCCGGAATGGCTCCTATGCGATCTCATATTTATGATCAATTTTTAACACAAAAAACAGATCGTAAAGCCACTTTCTGGTATGGTGGCCGCTCTTTACGCGAACTGTTTTATGTCGAAGAATTTGAAGCCATTGAGCGGGATAATCCTAATTTTAAATTCCATATCGCTTTATCTGAACCTCAACCCGAAGATAATTGGGAGGGCTATACCGGATTTATACATCAGGTGATTATGGATGAGTATCTGAAAAATCATCCGGAACCTGAAGAGATCGAATTTTACCTCTGCGGGCCACCTATGATGAATCAAGCTGTGTTAAAAATGCTTGATGATTATGGTGTACCTGAAGAAATGATTGCCTTCGACGATTTCGGAGGATAAAGAAAAAAAATAGCTGCTCTTATAATGATAGCAGCTATTTTTTTAGCTTTGCTAGCACAAATAATCTTTTTGATAAATTTTTTTATATCTAATTTATTATAATGAAAAAACGTAATTTCTTAATATTGCTCTCTATATTGAGCATCTCTTTATCTTCTTTTGGACAATACAGTATCAGCGAAACAGAGCAAAACTATGCTATCGAAAACGATAATCATTTATCCATAATGCTTTCTGATGTTTTGGTTCGACGACTTTCGGTAGAATATGAACATGTACTGGGCGATGGTAAAATGTCTTTTAATGTGCCTGTTTCGGTAACGCTTTCGCCTTATGGCGATTTATGGTCGGATGAAGTGCATTGGTGGCTGGGTATGGGAATAAAATTTTATCCTACCGGACAAGGTATACTTCGTTATTTTTTAGGGGCAGAGTTTCGACTTATTTCCGTTGCTGAGGAAAACTATTATTGGGAAGGCGAGTACCCAAACGAAAACTATTATTCAAACTTTGAAAACTATTTGAATACAGCCTTTTTAATTAATAATGGACTTATTTATTCTCCAACAAATAACTTCTTTGTAAGTGCAAATATCGGCTTTGGTTTTTTATCGCGAAGTGCTGATACAAACTTAGAGCAATTAGTGCCATATGCCACACCAAGTTTCAGATTAGGATTTAAGTTTTAGTATGATAAAATTGCGTTTTACGAATTTCATAGTTATAAGTATCGCCCTTTTTTTTGCAGCTTGTTCGCATTCGCCGGAGCGCATACAATTACTGGGCGAAGCTCAGGGAACCTATTATTCCATCATTTATTATGATGATCAAAATAGAAATTTAAAAACGGAAGTCGATTCTATTTTAGATGCTTTTGATCAGTCGGTTTCCATTTACCAACCGCAAAGTATTGTAAGCAAGGTAAATAGAAACGAAGATGTTGAGCTCGATGACTGGTTTGTAACGAATTTTAATGAAGCTATACGAATCGCCAAACTAACGGATGGTGCTATGGATATAACCATTGGCCCTTTAGCAAATGCGTGGGGATTTGGCAATTATGCTCATCCCGATAAAATCGATCCCGTTTTAATTGATAGTTTAAGAAAACTGGTTGATTATCGTGCAGTAAAAATCGTTAATAAGCGTTTGGTAAAACAAGATCCGCGTATGCTCCTCAATTTTAATGCTATTGCACAGGGCAATTCAGTAGACGTATTGGGCGCTTATTTTTCTTCCTTAGGCATTACTAATTACTTGATTGATGTGGGCGGAGAATTATTGGCCAAAGGAGAGAAACCAAACAAAGAAAAGTGGAAAGTTGGTATTGAAAAACCTAGCGAGAATTCGGATGACGAACGCGAATTGCAGCATACATTTGCTTTAAAAGATCATGCCTTAGCTACTTCAGGAAATTATCGTAAATACTATGAAATTGACGGTGTTCGGTATGCCCATAGCCTCGATCCAAAAACGGGATATCCTGTACAGCATTCTTTATTAAGTGCTTCAGTATTGGCTAAAACGTGTACCGAAGCGGATGCCTATGCCACGGCATTTATGGTAATGGGATTAGATAAAGCTATGGCTTTTATTGCTCAACATCCTGATATACAGGCATATTTTATTTATCACGATAAAGACAATGGCTTTCAAACGTTAATGAGCGATGGTTTTTTGGAGGCTTTGGACTCAAAAAAATAAAGCATTATTAAGCGTTCGAAATATGCTTTAAGGCCATTTTCAGACTGTCTTTCCAATAAGGAATTGAAAGATTGAAATGTGCTTTTATTTTCCGTTTATTGAGTACACTATAATAGGGCCGTGGAGCAGGGAGTGGGTATTCAAAACTTTCTATCGGAATAATTGAACAGTTCAATTTGGCTTGCTCCATTATTTCTTTGGCAAAATCGTACCAACTAATTACACCTTCATTGGAGTAGTGATAAATTTCAGTTGCCTTTGGTTCTATGTTTAAACTAACCATAGTCAATAAGGCATTTGCCAAATCACCGGCATAAGTTGGTGTTCCTATTTGATCAAAAATTACGCGCAATTCTGGTCGTTCTGCACCTAGTTTCAACATTGTTTTTAAAAAATTGTTGCCATATTCGGAGTACAACCACGAGGTTCTTATTATTGTGGCCGAATTAGAATTGTTCAGTATAGCGCGTTCGCCGGCTAATTTGGATTGCCCGTAAACAGAAGGGGGATTCGTTAGCTTATCTTCGGTATAGGGAATATGACTTTTGCCATCAAAAACATAATCTGTTGAAATATGAAAAAGTCTACATTTCTGTTTTTGGCACGCTATAGCTAAATTTTCAGGTCCTTTTTCATTAATAAGATAAGCCGATTTAGTATTTTCTTCGGCTTTATCAACGGCAGTATATGCGGCACAATTGATAAGGTAGTTAAAATGATTCTGTTCTAAATAGGCGTTTACAGCTTCTGATTGGGTAATGTCAAAGTCAGCAATATCTGTAAATAGCAGCTGTATATTCGAGAAATTTTTACTCGCTGCCTTAAGGGCATTGCCCAATTGACCATCGCCTCCGGTTATTAATATTTTTAGCATCAAATTTTATTCATGTATAATAAAAAGGGCAGGAAGCACCTGCACTCAAATTAGATCTATCCTTTTAAACAACAACACGTTTAAAATAATCGATGGTTTTTTTTAAACCTTCTTCCAATTCAATAGTAGGTTGCCAATTTAATTCTTTTTTTGCCAAACTAATATCGGGTTGTCTTTGCAATGGATCGTCAGAAGGCAGGTCTTCGTAAATAATTTTAGACTTAGTGCCTGTTAATTTAATCACTTTTTCTGCGAGCTCTCCAATCGTAAATTCGTTTGGATTCCCAATATTCACAGGACCTGTAAAGTCATTTCTCGAATTCATCATTCGAATCATTCCTTCAACTAAATCATCAACATATTGAAAACTACGTGTTTGCGAGCCGTCGCCATAAATGGTTATATCTTTTCCTTGCAAAGCCTGGACAATAAAATTAGAAACTACTCTGCCATCGTGTGGGTGCATACGTGGGCCATACGTATTAAAAATACGAATGACTTTAATGTTTACATCGTTTTGCCAATGGTAGTTAAAAAATAAAGTTTCGGCCACTCGTTTTCCTTCATCATAGCAAGAACGCTTTCCTATCGGATTTACGTGTCCCCAATAGTCTTCACGTTGTGGGTGAACTTTTGGATCGCCATAGACTTCGCTCGTAGAGGCTTGCAAAATTTTAGCGCCAATTCGCTTGGCTAAACCAAGCATATTGATAGCTCCGCTTACAGAGGTCTTAACTGTTTTAATAGGATTATGCTGATAGTGAATAGGTGATGCCGGACAAGCCAAATTAAAAATTTCATCGACCTCGATAAAAAAAGGCATGGTAATATCGTGACGAATATATTCAAAATAGGGGTTACCCATCAGATGAACAATATTTTCCTTTTGACCGGTAAAATAATTATCTACACAAATGACTTCGTTGCCTTCTTTTAATAAACGATCTATAAGATGAGATCCAACAAAACCGGCACCTCCGGTAACTAAAACTTTTTTTCTAATCATAATTGTTGTTTATTTTGTGGTATCTATTCCAATGCAGTAATACGTGAAGTTTTGATCTTTCAGTTCTTTGGCATCGTAGATATTTCTACCATCAACAATTAAATTGTTTTTCATTAACTGACTTACATGGTAGGTGTCGAGGAATTTAAATTCAGGCCACTCTGTAACAACAATTAGTCCATCTGCATCCAAAACAGCCTCATATTTATTGGCAGCATAATTAATTTTATCGCCTAAGATATGTTTTGCCTCTTTCATTGCAACGGGGTCGTAGGCCGTAACTGTAGCTCCGGCTTCGTATAGCTTTCGGATAATAACTAAAGAAGGAGCTTCGCGCATATCGTCTGTTTGTGGTTTAAACGATAGTCCCCACATAGCAAAGTGTTTGCCTTTTAAGTCGTAGTTGAAATGTTTGTTAAGCTTATCGACAAGAATAGACTTTTGGTTTTCGTTTACTTCTTCAACTGCTTTTAAAACGCGCATATTATACGAAAATTCATCAGCAGTTTTGATTAGGGCTTTTACATCTTTAGGGAAACAAGATCCACCGTAACCAGTTCCGGGGTAAATAAACTTAGTTCCAATTCTGGAATCGCTTCCAATTCCTTTTCGAACCGCATTTACGTCGGCACCAACAATCTCGCAAAGATTGGCGATATCATTCATAAAGCTAATTTTTGTTGCAAGCATAGAGTTTGCCGCATATTTGGTCATTTCAGCTGAAACAATGTCCATAATAATTACGGGATGACCATTCATGGTAAAGGGCTTATACAAACGCTGTATTGTTGTTTTTGCTCTTTCAGAATCACAACCAACTACAATACGATCAGGTTTTAAAAAGTCGTTAACCGCATCGCCTTCTTTTAGAAACTCAGGATTTGAGGCTACATCAAAATTTATCATAACACCGCGTTTGTCTAGTTCTTCCTGCAAGGCTTTTCTTACTTTTTCTGCAGTTCCAACGGGTACTGTACTTTTTGTAACCATCAATACATAGTCGTTGATGTTTTGACCCACTTCGCGTGCCACCTGCAATACATATTTTAAGTCAGCACTTCCATCTTCGTCAGGTGGAGTACCTACTGCTCCAAAAACAACTTCTGTTCCTTCAAGACTATCTGCCAAGCTCGTACTAAAGTGTAAACGTCCGTTTTCAACATTTCGGGCCACCATTTTTTCTAATCCGGGCTCCCAAATAGGTAAAATTCCTTTTTTAAGATTTTCGATTTTTTTTACATCATTATCAACGCATGTAACGTTAATTCCTACTTCAGAGAAACAAGCTCCGGTTACTAATCCAACATAACCGGTACCAACAATCGTAATTTTCATAGATCTATTTTTTAGGGGTAAATGTAAAAAAAAAACAGCTTGAGCTGATGTGCTTTTTGGAAAAATGCAAAAAACCTTAGTAATTGATTTTTACGTCGTATTTCTCGACTATTTTTAGTTAAAATTTAAAAATTTTTAATAAATTATCTAAAAAAATACAGAAAATCGTATAAAATAACTTGCTAATAATCAGGATTTAAGTAAGGAAAATTAGAATTAAATGCGTGTATGTGATGTAAACACAGCAGGTTAAGTTATTGTTATATGATATACTTTATTACATTTGTGGCTTACTAAAATTGTAAAAAATGCAAGTGACTAGAACTTTTGATATTTTGGAACGCTTACGTCAGAATTTTATGTGCGAAGATGCATTAGCCGTTAAGCGTAATAAAAAATGGGATGTTTTTTCCACACAAGAATATTTAGATAATGCTTACGATTTTGCCTATGGGCTTTTAGCGTTGGGTTACAAAAAAGGGGAAAAAATTGGCTCGGTTTCTAATAATCGGCCGGAATGGAATTTTATTGATATGGGTATGGCTATGGCCGGTATTATTCATGTACCTATTTACCCAACAATTTCTGATGCTGAATATGAATATATCTTGGCACATTCTGAAGTAAAAACGTTGATTGTTTCCGATAAATTATTGTTCAAAAGACTTTCTCCTCTATCCGCTAAAGTGAATACTATTGAAGAAGTCTATGTTTTTGACGAAGGCATTGAGGACGCAAAATCGTGGACAGAAATTCGCGATTTAGGGACTCAAAATAGGGCTAAATATAAAGATGAACTTGAAAAAATAAAGGCTTCTATTCTGCCTGATGATTTAGTAACCATTATTTATACCAGCGGCACAACCGGAAATAGTAAAGGGGTTATGCTTTCGCATCAAAATTTGGTTTCTAATGTTATAGCCACAACAAATATTCAGCCCTTGGAGTTTGGCGATAAGGCGCTAAGTTTCTTGCCTTTATGTCATAGTTATGAGCGTATGCTGAATATGAATTTTCAGTACAAAGGAATTCGGGTTTACTATGCCGAAAATATGGGCACTATCGTGGATAATTTAAAAGAAATTAATCCTGATGGTTTTAGTTCGGTGCCACGTCTGCTCGAACGTGTCTTTGATAAGATAATGGCCAAAGGAAAAGATTTGGAAGGCCTCAAGAAAAAGATTTTCTTTTGGGCTGTAAATCTTGGCTTACGCTACGAATTAAACAGCGCCAATGGATGGTGGTACGACCAGCAACTTAAGCTGGCCAGAAAATTAATCTTTTCGAAATGGCAAGAAGCTTTGGGTGGAAATGTTAAAATTATTATTTCAGGCGGTGCTGCTTTGCAAGAACGTTTAGCTCGGATTTTTCATGCAGCAGGTATCGCCGTAATCGAAGGGTATGGTTTAACCGAAACGTCGCCTGTAATTGCTGTAAATCATTATGAATACCCCGATATAAAATTTGGAACTGTTGGCCCTGTGCTGGAAGGTGTAGAAGTAAAAATAGCCGAAGATGGCGAAATCCTGGCAAAAGGACCAAATATTATGCTTGGTTATTATAAAGCTCCCGATTTAACTGATGAAGTGATCGATAAAGACGGCTGGTTCCATACGGGCGATATAGGTATTTTTGTAGACGATAAATATTTGAAGATTACCGACCGTAAAAAAGAAATATTTAAATTATCGTCTGGTAAGTATATTGCTCCTCAAGCGGTTGAAAATATCTGCAAAGAATCCATGTTTATCGAAAATGTTATGGTTATTGGTGAAAATGAAAAATTTGCAAGTGCTTTGGTATCTCCAGAATTTAATCATTTGCATTTTTGGGCCAGTAAACATAAAGTGCATTACCGCGATAACGAAGAATTGGTTCGCGTTCCCGAAGTAATCAAACGGTATCAAAAAGAAATGAATGAGATAAATAAACGGTTGGGCGAAACGGAGAAAATAAAACGCTTTCGCTTGGTTTGTTCCGAGTGGACTCCGGCAACCGGCGAGTTATCTCCAACATTAAAACTAAAGCGTAAGTTTTTGTACGAAAAATACGACCATATTGTAAAAGAAATCTTCATGTCGTCAAACGGCAATGAATGATCATGTTTATTTAAGAAGGGAAAACGCTTTGCAATTTTTTGTGAAGCGTTTTTTTTTATTCTCAAAATTTATTAAAAATACTATGCATGCATAAAACATTTTCTATATTTGTGTCGACCATAACCTAAATAAAAAAACAAAATACAATGGAAGCAGTAACACGTACATTTGATATCCTGACACATGCCGAAGCAAATTTTCCGCAAGAATCAGCGTTAGCAGTAAAAAGAAATGGGAAATGGGAGCGGTTCAGCACGGCTGAGTATCGCACTGAAGTAGACAATTTTAGCTATGGTTTATTAGCTTTAGGATTTGATAAAGATGATAAAATAGCGACTGTAAGTAATAATCGACCGGAATGGAATTTTATCGATTTTGGTATGGCACAAATCGGAGTTGTTCATGTCGGGATTTATCCAACAATTAGCGAAACGGAATATTTGCATATTTTGTCGCATTCCGAATCTAAAATATTAATTGTTGCAAATAAAGATTTGTACGAATTGCTTTATCCCGTTTTCGAAAAACTGGATAATTTACAAGAGATTTATACCATCGATCAAGTTAAAGGAGCCAAAAATTGGAGCGAAATTAGTCGCTTGGGTAAGGAAAAGGCCGATGAGTTTCGCGGAATTCTCACACAAAAGAAAGCCGCCATTAAACCCGACGATTTGCTTACTTTAATTTATACTTCAGGTACCACTGGCCTTTCAAAAGGAGTAATGTTAACGCATAATAATATTGTAAGTAATGTAAAAATTGCCCAAAAATGCGTTCCCTATGGCAGAATTGGTGACGAGGTTTTGAGTTTTCTTCCGCTTTGTCATATCCTCGAAAGAACAGGTAATTATTTGTGGCAATCGATAGGCGCGAAGATCCATTATGCTGAAAGTATCGAAACCATTGGGGAAGATATGAAAGATATTAAGGTGAAAATGTTTATTACGGTTCCTCGCGTTTTTGAAAAAGTATACGATAAAATTATAAATAAAGGACGAGAACTTACCGGCATTAAGAAAGCATTGTTTTTTTGGGCAGTACGACTGGGCGATCAATTAAAAGCAAATCCTGCAGAGCGTTCGTTTTGGTATAATTTTAAACTCAAAATTGCAAATAAACTTATTTTTAGCAAATGGAGAGAAGCTTTGGGTGGCGAACTGAAAGGGGTTATTAGTGGTGGCGCTGCACTACAACCGCGCTTGGCTCGAATTTTTAGAGCCGCCGGAATTCGTGTGCAAGAAGGTTATGGCCTTACCGAAACTTCGCCCATCGTTTCTGCTACTATGGCTGATTATCCCGGTGTAAAATGGGGTAGCGCAGGTCTTATTCCTGATGAGGTGGAAGTAAAAATTGCCGAAGATGGTGAAATTCTTGTTCGCGGCGAGAATGTAATGATCGGATACTATAAAGATCCCGAAAAAACACGCGAAGCACTGAGCGAAGATGGCTGGTTCCATACTGGTGATATCGGTTATGTGGATGAAAACAGAATGCTTAGCATTACCGATAGGAAAAAAGAAATTTTTAAATTGAGTGGTGGAAAATATGTAGCTCCTCATTTGATAGAAAATACGTTTAAAGAATCTCAGTTTATCGAAAATATTATGGTTGTTGGTGAAAATGAGAAATTTACAGGGGCGCTTATCTCGCCAAATTTCGAATTTTTACACAACTGGTGCCATATTCATAAAATAAAATACCGCGATAATAAAGATTTGATTCACTTGCCAAAAATTATCGATCGTTATCAAAAAGAAGTCGAAGTATTAAATAAAAGCCTTGATCATATTGCACAAATCAAAGTTTTTAGATTGGTATGTGACGAATGGAGCGCAGAAAGCGGAGAATTATCACCCACGCTTAAACTCAAACGTAGGATTGTGATGAAAAAATACGATCATTTACTGCGCGAAATCTATCCTAAAGAAGAACTCTAAAAGAAAATGGAAACAAATTCTACGGTCGAATATCTAAAAAAACAATTGGATAAACCATTTACGCATAGTATTTCGCCTTCCACTTTGCTGTTAGGCGGTACTTTGCGTTATATTGCAGTGGGCGAAACCTGGGTTGATTATCCCATAAAACACGATTTAACTAATCCTATCGGGATGATACAAGGAGGATTTTTGGCTGCAATTATCGATGATACAATAGGAATTGCTTTTTTTAGCATGGAACCTAAATATATGTTTACAACAACCAACCTAAATGTAAACTACCTTTTTGGTGCACGAAAAGGAGAAATTGTTAGAGCCAAAGCCAATGTAATTAGAATGGGGAAAAAAATTGCCAATTTTGAATGTAAAGTATACAATATGAAAGGCGATGTAATTGCAAGCTCTACATCAAATTTAGTAGTTACCACGGTTAAAGCAATTCGCTTTACTGATGTTCAGGCGCAGCTAAAGTCATTATAATTCGCCGACTTTTAAGGCACTTAAATATTTTAATAAATTATTAATCAAATAAATAGAATGATTTCTTATTTAGATTCAAAATAAAAAATAAACAATGCATGCATAGCAGTTGCGTTCTGTTGCTTTATTATTTAATATTGTAAAAGAAATCAAAATTAATAAAGCGTTCAATCCAAAACTGCGCTTATTAGACAAAATTTAAAGCTATGATATCAAGTATTACATTTTTAGTTCTATTAGCAATAACTATATTTCTTTTTTACCGAAGTATTCATACCATTGTTAAAAACATTAAGCTTGGAAAACCGCTGGATATAAATGATCAAAAGGGCAAGCGCTGGAAAACCATGTTTTTAGTCGCCATCGGACAAAGTAAAATGGTTAAACGTCCTATTGCCGGAGTGCTTCACATTATGGTTTATGTCGGCTTTATATTGGTAAATATCGAAATGCTCGAAATTTTAATCGATGGCATTTCTGGTAGTCACCGAATTTTTGCCTTTATTCCTTATTATAATGTGCTGATTTCTGTTTTTGAAGTATTTGCGCTAATGGTAATTGTGGCCTGTTTGGTTTTTCTTTTCCGCAGAAATGGCTTGCGCCTTTCCCGTTTCCATAAAGCTGAAATGACGGCCTGGCCTAAGCTTGATGCCAATATTATTCTAATAACAGAAGTTTTATTAATGACCGCTTTGTTTTCGATGAATGCTGCCGATCAAGTGTTGCAGATGAAAGGTGTTGAACATTATCCACAGACCGGAGCCTTTCTTATCAGTGGATTTTTAGTACCACTTTTTTCGGGTTTTTCGGTTTCAACACTGGAATTTATTGATGGTTTTGGATGGTGGTTTCATATTGTGGGCGTTTTTGCTTTCTTGAATTATATTCCTTATTCAAAGCATTTTCATGTGTTTCTGGCTTTCCCAAATGTATATTACTCTAAGTTAAAGCCTGCTACCTATATTAGTAATATGGAAGCGGTTACGAATGAAGTTAAAATTGCAATGGGAATTATTTCTGAAGAGGAAGCCGGAACCGAAGAAGTTGCTCGATTTGGCGCTAAAGATGTTCGCGATTTAACCTGGAAAAGTTTATCCGATGCCTATACCTGTACAGAATGTGGTCGGTGTACGGATGTTTGTCCGGCTAACTTAACGGGTAAAAAACTTTCGCCACGAAAAATAATAATGGATACCCGCGACCGACTAGAAATTGTGGGTAAAGGAGTAGCTAAAAATGGCCCTGCTTTTGATGATAATAAAGCCCTTTGGGGCGATTATATCAGTCCGGAAGAACTGTGGGCTTGTACCACTTGTAATGCGTGTACAAATGAGTGCCCGGTTGATATTGATCATGTTTCTATTATTATGGAACTTCGTCGCTATAGTTCTTTAGAAGAAGCTTCAACGCCTGCAACTTTAAATGCTGCCTTAACAAATATCGAAAATAACGGAGCCCCCTGGCAGTTTTCTGCAGAAGATCGTTTGCTATGGGCCGATGGATTAAATGTTCCGATTATGGCTGATGTTTTTAATGCTGGGAAAAAACCGGAATACTTGTTTTGGGTGAGTTCCGCAGGTGCTTTCGATGATCGCTACAAAAAAGTAGTACGCAGTTTTGTTAAAATCCTAAATCATTTAAAAACAGACTTTGCCGTACTTGGTAAAGAAGAAAGCGACAGTGGCGACGTTGCACGTCGTGCCGGAAACGAGATGCTCTTTCAGATGCAGGCTTTAATGAATATTGAAACCTTAAATGCCTACGAGGTGAAAAAAATTGTTTGTTGCGATCCTCACGATTTCAATACCTTAAAAAATGAATATCCTGATCTTGATGGAAATTATGAAGTTATCCACCACACCCAATTTTTGCAAGAGCAAATAGCAGCAGGAAATCTAAAGATTGATGGAAATGCCTTTGAAGGAAGCACAATTACGTATCACGATCCATGCTACCTTGGTCGGGGAAATGGCGAATATGATGCCCCTCGCGAAGTTCTGTCTGCTATTCCTTCTGTTAAAGTAGAGATGAAAAATAACAAAGCATCGAGCCTTTGTTGTGGTGCAGGTGGCGGCCAAATGTTTAAAGAAGCTGAACCCGGCGAAAAGGAAATCTTTATGGAACGCACAGAACAAGCACTTGAAACGGGATGTTCTATTGTGGCAACCGCCTGTCCTTTCTGTATGGCAATGATTACTGACGGTATCAAATATAAACAAAAGGAAAGCGAAGTTAAGAATTATGATATCGCCGAACTCGTTGCTCTTTCGATGAATTTATAAGTTTTACAGTTCATAGTATAAACTAAAGCCGCATTTTTGTAATTTGCGGCTTTTTCTATGCTTTATGAAAAACCTAATTATTCCTATTCTTTTTCTTATAATATCGATTAATTCTGTAGCGCAATCAAATGATTTTCCTTTTGAATCCGGCGAAAAATTAACCTATTCGGCGCATTACCATTGGGGATTATTTTGGATGGAAGCAGGCGAAGTTATTTTTCAGGTGGATACTGAAAACACACAAAGCGGTAAAATACTTAAAATGAAAAGTATAGGAAGAACACTTCCGAAATACGACTGGTTATTTAAAGTTAGAGATACGTTTTCGAGTACTGCTGTATATCCTGAAATGAAACCGCTTACTTTTAAACGATCAAATAGCGAAGGGAAAGATTGGGTGCGAAACAGCTATGTTTTTGATTACACGCAAAACCTCTTAGCGCGCGATATGGAAAGTAATGTTTTTGCACGTCGAATAGATACCATTGTGCTTCCAAATGTAAAGCTGCTTGATATTCAAACCGCTGTTTATTACGCGCGTTTATGGAATTTAGAAAAGGCCAAACCAGGCGATCAGCGTTTACTGCAAATTATGCTTGTTGGCGAGTTTTTTACAATTCCGATGACTTATCAGGGCAAAGAAATTGTAAAGCACGAAAACGGAAAACGCTACCGTTGTCATAAAATCACTACCGAAGTTGTTGCAGGTATGATATTTAAAGCAAATCAGGAGATAAGTATTTATGTATCTGACGATGAAAATCAAATCCCACTTGTTGTTAAAGCGCCTATTTTAATCGGAAAAGTAGAAGCTTATCTTCAGCAAAGTGAAAAAGTGAATTTTCCAAAGGAAATTATTAAGGATTAATCCGTTTTTAAAATATCTACAGGGTTGGTTCGGGCGGTAATATAAGTCTTTAAACTTACGGTTAGCAATCCTATAAATAGCGAGAAAAAAGCAGCCCAAACAAATCCTTCCAATCCTAATTCAATTCGAATTGCAAAATCGTTAAGCCAATTTTTCAAGAAAAACCAAGCGGGAAGCCAGGCAATTAAGTTGGCTATCAGAATAAGAATTGTAAATTCTTTAGATAAGGTTAACATAATGCGCCCCAGCGATGCCCCTAATATTTTTCGTATACTTATTTCGGCACTTCTTTGCTCGGTGATAAAGGCCGCTAACCCATACAAACCCATTCCGGCCAACAAAAGCGCAATAAAAGTAAAAAAGTAAAACACATTGCCCATACGCGTGTCGTTTGTATAAATATTGTCGTAGGTCTTGTCTAAAAAGGAATAGGAAAAAGGTACTTTTGGTAAATAATTATTCCAGGTTTTTTCGATTTCTTGTATCGTTTTGTCTAATTGGTTGCCTGATATTTTGACGATTATATATTTGTAAAAACGTGGAAATATATGAACCATCAATGGATTTATCTCTGTATGAAATGAAGCATAATGAAAATCTTTTACAACCCCAATTATTGTTCCCACCTTGGGTTCTTTTAACGCGTAGCTAAAAATCATTTTTTTACCCACCGGATCTTTGATATTGTACTTTTCAACGGCAGATTCATTAATAATAAAAGCAGATGTGGAATCGGAAATAATATCTTCAGAAAAAGTTCTTCCTTCTGCCATTTCCAATCCAAAAGCATTCAAGAAATCGTGGTCGGCGCAAAGCATGCGTACACCAATTCTGTCGCTTCGTTCTTCTTCATTATCTGAATTACGGCCAAGCTCTGGTACGCGCACGCCATAAACGCCAAAACGCTCGCCAGGTATATTTGAACTTCCCGACACGGATTCGACACTTGTTATATGCTTTAGTTCGTTTTTTAGTTTTGGAAGGTATTTGATATTGCTTTGACCTGAAAGAGGCAGAACAACAACCTGTTCTTTGTTGAATCCAATATCTGTGTTCTGGATAAAACGCAACTGTTTTGCCACCGTAAAAGCAGTAATTGTAAGAAATATACTTATAGCAAACTGCGATACAACCAAAAAACGGCGAAGTGCCAAATTTAGAAAATCGTTTTTTCCTGCACTTATTTTTGTTGAAAGTATTTTGCTGGTTTTATACCTCGACATAAATACAGAGGGATAAATACCGGATAGGATACTTAATCCTAAAATAACCAGAATAAAATAAATAATACTCTCTTTTTCAAGCAATTGACTAAGTTCAAGATTTTTTCCGGCAAATGCATTGAAATAAGGAAAGCTTAATTCCACCATTACCAGAGAAATTAAAAGAGATGCAAAAACCAGTGCGAAAGACTCGCTAATAAACTGAATGAAAATATTTCGGGTATTCGCTCCCATAACTTTTCGCATGCCTATTTCTTTTGCTCTTTTTATTGAGCTTGCCGTTGCCAGATTTGTATAATTTATTGCCGCCAGGATTAAAATAAAAATACCAACGGTAATGTAAATGATGATATACTCAAAATTGCCATTATTTTCAAGCTCTTTTTCAGCATGACTCTTTAGGTGAATATCACTTATCGGTACAAAAAGCATTTTGCCTTCTAAGCCTGCAAATCGATTTGTAAGCGAATCATTTTCAAGTATTTTCTTTAATTCGCCATCCATATTTGTTTGCAAATGCGCTTGTAACTCTTTCCCTTTTTCTTTTGTATATGCTTTTAAATAGGTATAAAAGACCATGGGTCCGGCCGAGTCAACACGCGACCACTCCTGATGCAATTTCATCATCGAAAAAACAACGTCAAAATGAAAATGTGAGTTAGGCGGAACGTCTTCAAAAACTGCTGAAATTGTAAATTTTTCATTGTCAACTTCCACTTGGTTTCCTGCAGCATAGGATGTGCCAAATAACTGATTGGCAATTTTTTTCGAAACCATTATTTTCTCAGCAGTATTAAGCAAAGCTCCTGAATCGCTTTGTATTAATGGAAAAGAAAATACATTCAGAAAAGTGGAATCAGCAAAAATCATTCTTTTTTCCGATGTGCTATTGCCGTTTGCATAGAGATATGGCGGATTAAAAATGTCCATAATCCGGCTGGTAACGGCAAGTTCGCTATGGTTTATGGCGATATCGTAACTTAAGTTTCCTTCTGTTGTTGCCCAAAGTTGGTTTTTATCGCCCCATTTGTACTCTTCTTGTACTCGAAATATATGTTGATAATCCTTGTGAAATTTATCATAACTTAATTCGTCGTTAATGTATAAGAAAATGAGAATGCTTGTAGCCAAACCAAATGCCAAACCAAAAATATTGATGATGGAATACACCTTATTTTTGTATAAAAACCGTGTTGTTGTTTTAATGATGTTTGATAGCATTTTGCGGGCTTAGATTGACTGTTTTTGTTTGAGTAATATAGGAATTCTACGCTGAGTTTCTGAATAAATTTCTGCCACTTGCCATTTGTTTTCAATAGTTTTGATCTTCTTTCTTAGAAATTCGGCAGTTGATAAACCAGAAGGATTATCATTTTCCAAGTCCCAAATTTCGAAGCGGTACAGGGGTAAATTTTTCCCGCCTGAATGCTGGATTTGAATATCAAAATGCTCTTCAGAAGTAGCATCGGGAAGTACTATTTTAATTTCATTTGGCATAAAACTGTAAGTGAACCATTTATTTTTTAAAGCTTTGTAAAATATTTTCGTTGATAACCTGTCCGTCAAATAGTCGGACTATACGGTTGGCATAGGATGCATCGCGTTGCGAATGGGTCACCATAATAATGGTGGTGCCTTCTTTATTTAAATCGTTTAGCATACGCATAACTTCTTCGCCGTGAGCAGAATCCAAATTTCCTGTGGGTTCATCTGCCAAAATCAGCTTAGGAACTCCAACTACGGCTCTGGCTACAGCAACGCGTTGCTGCTGGCCTCCGCTAAGCTGCTGGGGAAAGTGATATTTTCGGTGTAAAATATGCATCTTTTCTAAGGCCTTTAACACCATTCTTTTCCTGGCTCGTGAAGTATAACCCATATAAATCAGAGGAAGTTCTACATTTTCGTATACATTAAGCTCTTCAATCAGATTGAAATTCTGAAAAATATAACCTAGGTTTTTCTTTCGGAGCTGGGCTCTCTTTTTTTCTTTAAATTTCGAAGTTTCCTGATTTAAAAAAAAATAAGTGCCCGAACTTGGATTATCCAATAAACCCAAAATGTTTAGTAAAGTTGATTTTCCGCAACCTGAAGGTCCCATTATAGCAACAAACTCACCTTCCTTTACCTCAAGAGAAACGTCTTGTATTGCTCGGGTTTCAACTTCTGCATTGCGGTATATTTTTGTTAAGCCTGCAGTTTTTATCATTGTTTCTTTGTTCATTTTGGCTCGACTAATTTAGGAAATATTGTGTAAAACGGACCTATTATAAATGGGCTGCAGTAAGCGTAAAAGTTTCTTTTTAGTCAAACACGAACTGTGCCGTACTTCTATCTTTCAGATATACAGATATTAACACAAATATTCTTGTTATTTATGTGTTAAATATTGTACGATATCGAGCGAAAATTTGTACATTTACGGACAATTATTTAGTGCAAATGAGAAAGGTTGAAGCTAAAATTTTAGTAGTTGATGATGACAAGGACGTGTTGTTGGCAGCCAAGTTATTTTTAAGCCAGTATTTTACAGCTGTGCATACAGAAACAAACCCTGAATTTATTCCGGATTTAATGCGTGCAGAAAATTACGACATTATTCTGCTGGATATGAATTTCTCTCGCGATGCTACAAGCGGCCAGGAAGGTTTTTATTGGCTAAATCGTGCATTGGAAATTGATCCTGCTGCCGTTATTATTTTTATTACGGGCTACGGCGATATCGAATTGGCCGTGCAAGGCATCAAAGAAGGGGCAACAAATTTTATTCTTAAACCTTGGGATAATCAAAAATTGCTTGCTGAAATTACGGCCAATTTGCAAGTGCGCGAATCGAAAAAAGAATTGGCTTTACTTAAGGATAAACAAAAGCAATTGATGTCGGATATGGATTCTCCTTTTGTGGATATCATTGGAAATTCACCCGCTATCGAAAAAGTTTTGAATACCGTAAAAAAAGTGGCGCAAACTGATGCCAATGTTTTGCTTCTAGGCGAAAATGGTACAGGCAAAGAGCTTATAGCCAGAGCTATACATCGTATATCGGAGCGTAAAAACGAAGTTTTTATTTCGGTTGATTTGGGCGCCATTACCGAAACACTTTTCGAAAGCGAGCTTTTTGGCTATAAAAAAGGAGCTTTTACTGATGCTAAAGAAGATAGAGCCGGCCGTTTTGAAGCGGCTTCGGGAGGCACTATCTTTTTAGACGAAATAGGGAATTTAAGTTATAGTCTTCAATCCAAATTATTAAGTGTATTACAAAACAGAAAAGTGGTGCGCTTGGGGACCCACACAGAAATTCCAATTGATGTGCGCGTTATTTGCGCAACCAATATGTCGCTTTACGAAATGGTTGATGAAGGTAAGTTTCGGCAGGATTTATTATACCGGGTAAATACGGTAGAAATTCAAATTCCTCCTTTAAGAGAAAGAATAGACGATATTCCCGAATTGTTAAAGCATTTTTTAAATGTATATGTAAAAAAATACCGCTTACCAAAAAAAAGAGTGAGTATATCAGCAATCAAAAGATTGAAAAAACACAATTGGCCCGGAAATATCAGGGAATTACAGCACTCTGTTGAAAGAGCCGTAATTATGGCCGAGGAAACTACCTTGCAAGCCCACGATTTCTTTTTGGCCAAATCAAATCAAAAAGATTCCATTCTGAATGCTGAAAATTTAAACTTGCAAGAAACTGAACGAATTTTAATTCGGAAAGTGATTGATAAACATGGTGGCAATATTTCTAAAGCGGCTAAAGAATTAGGATTGACACGCGCTTCACTTTATCGGCGAATAGAAAAATATGATTTATAAACATTTTCGCCTCGTTATATTTTTTCGGGTATTATTGCTGTTGATTAATACCCTTCTTGTTGTTTATTTTTTTTCCGAAAAGGAATTTATCACTACTTGGTTTTTAATTGGTGCTTTACTTATACAAACGTATATGTTGATTTATTTTGCCGAACAAAGCAATAGGCGATTAATCAAATTCTTAGATAGCATAAAATACCACGATTTTGCGACTACTTTTTCGAGTAATGTAAAAGGAAAAACGTTTGAGCACTTAAATGCTTCCTTTAACGAAGTTATACGGCTTTTTAAAAATACCCGTGCCGAAAAAGAAGCGCAGTACAATTACTTACAAACCGTTATACAACATGTGAGTATCGGAATTATTGCTTATCGAAAGGATGGAGAAGTAGATATAGTAAATAATGCCATTAAGCGTTTATTTGGCATTAATAACTTGAAACATCTACGGCAAATTGATGCGATAGACGAAAGCATTACGCATCAATTATTAAATATAAAAGCGGGAGATTCTATTCTTATTAAGTTGTTAAAAGAAGATGAGGTTTTGCAATTGGCCGTTGTTGCCACCGAATTTAAGAAACATGGTGAGGAATATTTATTGGTTAGTTTTCAGGACATTAACTCCGAGTTGGAAGCCAAAGAAATTGAATCCTGGCAAAATCTAATTCGCGTTTTAACCCACGAAATAATGAATTCCATTACGCCAATTTCATCTCTGGCCACTACAGTTAATCAAATGGTTTTTGAAGAAAACGCTTCACATATTGCCATGAAGGATTTGAATCCCGGCGAAATGGAGGATATTAAGTTGGCGCTTGAAACGATAGGCAAAAGGAGCGAAGGACTGCTTAATTTTGTGGAATTGTATCGCAACCTAACCCGAATTCCAAAACCTAACTTTAGACATATCCCTGTTTTTGAATTGATTCAAAACCTGGAACAGTTATTTGCCGTTCAGCTGAAAGAAAATAATATCGCGTTTGATTATAAGATATTGCCCGAAACACTACATTTAACTGCTGATCCGGACTTGCTCGAACAAGTTTTGATAAATTTAATTCTAAATGCTATTCAGGCTCTTGAAGGCATTTCAAATCCAAAGATAAAGATGGTTTCGCGGTTTAATCGAAACAATCGTGTAATTATCGAAATTGCTGATAATGGAAAAGGAATCAAATCCGATTTAATGGACAAAATATTTATGCCCTTCTTTACCTCAAAAAAAGAGGGTTCAGGTATTGGACTGAGTTTATCTCGTCAAATAATGCATATGCATAAAGGAAGCATTCATGTAAAATCAATAACAAATAAAGGAAGTGTATTTACACTCGTTTTTTAAAATTAGAATATGGTAAAAAAAACAAAATTTGAGTTCACTGTTAATGAACTTATCCAAAATAGATGGAGTCCGAGAGCTTTTTCGGACAAGAAAATTGAGAAAGAAAAATTGCAAAGTATTTTTGAAGCGGCACGTTGGTCGGCATCTGCATTTAATGCACAACCCTGGCGTTTTTTAGTCGCGTATAAAGGCGATGAAAATTATCAAAAAATTGTGGAAAGTATGGTTGAGTTTAATCAGCTTTGGGCAAGTAAAGCCCCTGTGTTGATTTTGAATTGTTATGCCAAACACTTTTCGCATAATGCGCAAATTAATCCAACGGCACAATATGATCTAGGTCAGGCTGTTGCCTATTATTCTTTAGAAGCAACAGATTTGGGTTTATTTGTTCATCAAATGACTGGATTTGATGCCTCCAAGGCACATAAATTGCTTGGTTTTGATGATAAAATAAGTGTGTTTAGTGTGACAGCAATGGGCTATTTGGGTCGAGTTGAATCGTTGCCGGAGGATATGCAGAAAATGGAAAAGGCGGAATCGCCTCGTATGTCTCAGCAGGCGTTTTTATTGAATGATTTATAATTACTAAAAGCCTTAGGTTTGCTTTTGTAAATTTGTAAAAAGAAGATTATAATGAAAAATTTTTATTTTATACTTGTAGGGCTTTTGATGATTGCATTTTCTTCTTGCGAAAATGCAAAAAAGGCGCCTAAAAAAGAAGTGATTTCCGAGCAAAAAACGATCAAGATTCCCGATTTTAATGGCGATTCGGCCTATGCTTTTGTAGCGGCACAAACACGTTTTGGCCCACGTGTTCCCAATACTACAGCCCACGAAAAATGTGCCGAATATTTGATCGGCAAGCTGAATGAATATACGGATACTGTATATATACAGGAGTTTCAGGCACGCGCCTTTGATGCTACTTTGTTAAATGGAAAAAATATAATTGGCAGCTTTAATCCAGAGTCGAAAAAACGAATATTTCTCGCTGCCCATTGGGATTCTCGTCCTTTTGCAGATCAAGATCCGGATGAAAAGAATCATCGTAAGCCTATTGATGGCGCAAATGACGGCGCTAGTGGAGTAGGTGTTTTAATCGAACTGGCGCGATTGATGCATCTGGAGAAACCAGAAATTGGTGTTGATATTATTTTGTTTGATTTGGAAGATTATGGTACGCCCGAATTTTCATCGCGACAAGCAAACTCGGCAGAAACCTGGGCATTGGGTTCGCAATATTGGTCTTTGAATCCACATCTTTTTAATTATACAGCACAATATGGCCTTTTATTGGATATGGTAGGCGCTAAAGGTGCTGTATTTAAAAGAGAAGATTTCTCAATGTTATACGCTCCACAAGTGGTAAAAAAAGTATGGAAAATTGCCATAAATGCTGGTTACGGCGATTATTTCTTGCTCGAAAACGGATCTTCTGTGCTCGACGATCATTATTTTATTAATCGCGATGCACATATTCCTACGATTGATATAATCCATCACGATTCCGAAACCTCATCGGGTTTTTATAAACATTGGCATACCTTAGAAGATAATCTGGACAATATAGATAAAGCCTCGTTAAAAGCGGTTGGCCAGGTTGTTACCGAAGTTGTTTACAGAGAAAAGAACTGATATTCAAACAATTTGATCGTGTAATCAAATCGTTCTTTAAAAATAAGATATAACAATTAAACGGGATGGAAACTTAATGGTTTACCATCCCGTTTATCATTTAAAAGGTACAAGGTAGAATAAAAGTAACCTCAACAGCTTTTCCTCTCTGTTTTCCGGGGCTCCATTTGTCCATATTCATAATTATACTTGCAGCTCCTTTAGCGGCTAATTCGTTGTCTTTTTCAAGAATACGTATCGCTGTTGCTTCTCCATTTTTATTTATTGTAAAGCTAAGCTTTGCAGTTCCGCTAACTCCTTTTTCTTTGGCAAGCTGCTCTTGCATTTTATTGATATAGCTGCCCAGCGCACTATATCCTCCCGGGTATTGAGGTAATTCTTCTACGACGAAAAAAACTTCTTTTTCTTTGTTCCCTTTTATGGAGGGAGGTGGAGGTGGAGGATTTTTTGTTTCGTCCAACTTGGGTGGAGGAGGAGGTAAATCTTCTGTTTTTAATACAGGAGAGGGTTCCGTAATTTCAGAAGCAAGCATTTTTGGTGAAAGGAGTATGGCCGCATCCTCCATTTTTATTTCAATGCTTATTCTGTCGCTGGCTTTTAGAAATAACTCTTTTGCTGAAAAATGTAAGGTTTTTTTGCCCACATAGGATAGGAGTAAATTCGAATTTTTGGCCAATCCGATTTTAAAATTTCCTTCCCTATCTGAAACAGTACCTTGGCTCGTTCCTTCTATAACAATTGATACTCCGGATAATGCATCTCCTTTTTCATCTACAATTTTCCCTGACAAAAGTGTTACTTGTTGAGGCGCTGAAATTCCAATCGTATTTTTTGAGTTTTGCTCTTGAGAAATTTGATAATTGGGTTTTGCAAAAGCAAATAGCATAAGTGCAATTACAGGAAGAGCCCAAACCATTTTAACGGCTTTTATTTTTGGTGTTTTTTGTTTTGTCATCATTTTTAATCGGTTTGAGTTAATGGAGTAATTTAGATTGTTGGTAATGCCAATAACCTGCACACCCATTAGCTGATTTATTAATAAAGCTTGATATCTGCCAAGATGTATACCTTTTGATATAACACCATTATCGGCTAAAAACTCATGATTGAGTTTGATAGAGTGTTCAAAGAACCAAATAATTGGGTTGAACCAGAAGACGACTGTTAACAGTTCTATAATAAGCAAATCGACCCAGTGTTTTTCACGAATGTGCACAGTTTCGTGAGCCAGTATATCCGGCAAGACGTTCTGATTATTATATTTGGGGTTGATAAATACGACATTGAAAAAAGAAAATGGCAAGTCGTATTTTTTACTTTCTACAATATATAAACCGTGTATCGTTTCGCGTTTGCTTGAATAGAGTTCAATTACTAAACTACTTGTTTGAATTATTAACCTCAGCATAAAAATTGCAAGGCCAATCAAATAAATTATGAGAAGCGCATCTGTAAATCCGAACGATTTGTATGCTTTAAATCCTGATCCGGTATAAGGTTGAATTTCTTTGAATGCCTGTCCGATTTCATTGAAAAGACTGGTTTCTGCGAGGCCATTTTCAATAAAAACAGTGTATTGTAAAGGGAAAAAAGGTAAAAGTATTGACAAAAGAACACTCGATAAAAGGAATACTCGGTTGGCGAAATAGTAGGTTTCTTTTTTAAGTAATAACCAGTAAATCAGGTAAAAAAGTAGAAGAGATAGCGAGGATTGAATACTATAGATAACGAAGCTATTCATGATTATTCGATTTGTTTAGTTCATTTTCAGCAATCTTAATCATTTCTTCCAATTCACTGATATTTAAATTGTTTTCCTTTGCGAAAAAAGTAGCCATCTTAGGAAATGAACCGGAAAAGTAGTTGGTGAGTAAAAAACTAAATTGATCTCTTGTATAGTCTTTCTTACTTAGGATGGGGTAAAACTGATAAATATTACCCAGAGATTCGTGTGCTACAAATTCTTTCTTTTCTAAAACTTTTAAAACGGTCGCAACAGTTGTGTAAGCAGGCTGTGTGCCTTCAAAACTTTCAACAACTTCTTTAACCGTTGCTTTCTTTAAATTCCAAAGAATCTGCAT
>JAFGHU010000123.1 GCA_016929955.1 Bacteroidales bacterium
AAAAGATTCTCCAACCCCTTGTGTCATAATCGTTTTGTGAAGAATTACAGGGGTTTTGAATTTTGCTTTTACGCGTGGAATTACTTCATTTTCCATCATGGGCTGCATTTCGAAAGGAACGCCGGGCATAGAAACCAATACTTTCCCGTTTTTCTCGAACCACATTCCGGAAGCAGTGCCATTTATATTAGTTAATGGAGTGCACGATTCAGGTAAATCGGCTTGTGCTTTATTTACATCGGTGACTTCAAAATGCCTTAAGGCAAAAATTTCTTTAATTCTGACAAACGCCTCTTCGTTAAAAACCAATTTTGTATCAAAATATTCGCATAGCGTATGCTTTGTAATATCATCTTTTGTTGGTCCAAGTCCGCCGGTTATTAAAATTAAGTCGGACGCCTTAAAGCCTTCGTCAATGGCTTTTAATATCGCTTCTTTATCATCGGCAATTGCTTTGATTTGTGTAACTCTTATTCCATTTCGGTTGAGTAAGTCGCCCATCCAGGATGCGTTAGTGTTGATAACCTGGCCGATGAGTAGTTCATCGCCAATGCTAATTATTTCTGCTGTCATTTTTTAATTCTCGAAAATTTGTACATTTGCCTCTTGTCAAATCGGTTGAAATTTTAACATTTAATTTGGCTGCTTATTTTTTAGCTAATTAAAATTAGGAAATCAAGTTGGATTTGACATTTTATTTTTCGAGACAAAAATACATTAAATATACATTAAAGCATGAAGAGAATAGCCGAATCTGAATTGATATTGAATCCTGATGGAAGTATTTATCACCTTAAATTAAAACCAGAAAATATTGCTGATGATATCATTGTAGTTGGTGATCCGGGGCGTGTGCCTGTAATTTCGGCTTATTTTGATTCTGTCGAATTTAAGCAGAGCAATAGAGAAATTGTTACGCATACCGGTTATATTGGTAAAAAGCGATTAACGGTGATGTCGACCGGGATGGGAACCGATAATTTGGATATCGTTATAAATGAGTTGGATGCGATTGTAAATATCGATTTGGAAAATAGAGTGCCGAAAGAAACACATAAAGCATTAAATATTATTCGTTTAGGAACTTCAGGCGCGATGCAGGAAGATATTCCGGTTGGCTCCTATGTTATGTCGACACATGGTATTGGTTTGGATGGATTGATGTGGTTTTACGCAGCCGGTAAAAAGGTTATTGATGAGGATTTGACTGCAGCTTTCTTAAAACAAACAAATTGGCCTGAGGATTTACCAAAAGCCTATATTGTTCCAGGAAGCAATGCCTTAATGAATAAGATGGAAAAAGGGTATGTAAAAGGAGTTACGGCTACTGCACCCGGATTTTTTGGTCCTCAAGGTCGTGTTTTACGTCTTGATTTAGCCTATCCCGATTTAAACGACCGTATCTCCAATTTCCGTTACGAAAATTATCGCATAACAAATTTTGAAATGGAAACTTCGGCTCTATATGGATTAAGTAGGGCTTTAGGCCATAATGCGATGACTGTTTGTGCAATTATTGCGAATCGCTTGCGTAAAGAATATGCTAAAGATTATAAACCAAATGTTATGGCTTTAATCGAAGATTTGCTTGAAAAACTGGCACATTAAAACAATTGATTTTTGGTTTGCATAGTCTGATTATTTTTTGTAATCTTGTGTTAAATCTTTTATAATCAAAAGATAAAGCATAGTTAACAACAAATATAAACACTTATGAAAAAGCCAATTACACTTCTCTTAGGATTAGTTCTGATTTCTTTTAGTTTTAATTCTTGTACTAAAACCACAGAAGAAGAAAATCAGGTTAGCAGCAATCTTCATGTGAAATTTATTAACGATTCAGGATCGCAGTATACGATCAATACCATTGAAATTCGTTCTCGCGGTTTAGTTTCGGCTGAGAATCAGCCAATTGGCGCCTGGGGAAGCAATTTATTAACCAACGGTTTAACTTTAGCTCCCGGAGCTTCAACTTTTTTTGATTTACCAATTCCTAATTTGCATTGGAGCGAATACCGCATTGGAGTTGATAATGGCGGAACCACGGTTATGGTTGAGGAAAACCCAAATGTTGGTGTTGATGCCGGTTATCCAATAACGCATTGGGGAAGCGATGATCGAACAGTTAGCATTACCGTACAATACAATGCATCGTATGATGTTATTTATGTAAGTGGATGGAGCGACTGGGCCGGTATAGACAAATAAAGAACCTTTAATTATTTGCTATATTTTCAGGAATGTAATTTTGTAAAATCGATGCTATCATGCTGTGATACGACGATCCAATTCCGCTATAGCCTTTTATGCTTTTAGCGAGTTTCTGTATATCCGGTATGGAATCTTTGTGGAAATAATTAATCCGTTCAGTACGAAAACTTTGCATCCCTCTTTTTGAATTTAGAAACAAAAGATAGTCGTCTACGGATTCTTGCGCATTTTTATACGATTTAACTTCAAAACCACCTTCATCGTCTAAGCGTGCTTTAATACCACATCCTGGTTTATAACAGTGAATGCCAAAATAAGCCTGGCCTTCGACACAAAATCGCGAAGTTCCCCAGCCTGATTCGATGGCCGATTGTGCGATTGCCAAACGAATAGGTACCATATCAACTCTACTTAATAATTCATTGATATACTTTAAAAGTTTTTCCGGGTCTTTGGGTAAAGGATAACTATTGTTTTTACCGTGGTACTTTATTTCGAGTTTTTTAAGCCATTGTTGCTCCGGATGTTTTATTCTTTTTCCGTTTTTTACCAGCGAATAAATAGTTTGCAAACGTTCACGTTCCTGCATAACGGCCTGATTGGCATGTTGAATAAGTGGTATCAAATCAAGAATAAAAGCTTTATGCGTATCCGGAATACCGGGTTTATCTATGAATAGATTTTCGTTGTATCTGTTTTTATGTAGCTCTATATCAGGGTTATATGTGTGAATAGGTAAAGCGAAGAAAAGAAAAGTGATTACACTTAAAAGGAAAGAAGGCTTTGTTATAATTTTTAACATAAAAGAAAAATAGATGCCTGATAATTTTAATTCGCAAACTTTTTTTGATGCGCCAAAATTAACAATTATCGTTTAATAAGTTTTGAATTATTTAGAGCAGAGTCTCGTATTCAATTCTAAATTTGTAATGAATGCAAAACATGGCAATGAACTTGGCTAATATTAAAACAACAGAACTTAAAGCACTTATACAGCTATTGGATGATCCTGATATTAATGTGATTGATCAAATAGAAAAAAGGATTTTGGGATTTGGCGAATATGCAATAGCCTTGCTCGAAGAATCCAACAGTAAAGAACGCGATAGTATTGTAAAAAATAGGATAGAAGCCTTAATTCAGAAATTACGTTTCAATGCCGTATATTCTAAATTGCTCGACTGGAAACAAAACGATCAAACCAGTTTATTCGAAATTGCATTAAGTATCTCGGCTATGCACTATCCCAAAATGGATATCAATGCACGTCGGCATACAATGGATAAAATAACACGCGATATTTGGCTCGAAATGAACGAAGAGCTTACGCCTCTTGAGCAAGTTCAAATTTTCAACCATATCTTTTTCGAAGTCTATTCGTTTTATGGGAATAAAGGCAATTTAAGCGCACCACAGAATTCGCTAATCAACGATGTTTTAGAAAGCAAAAGGGGAAATTCATTGAGTATGAGTATTCTTTACCTGGAAATTGCACGTAGACTCAATATGCCTATTTATGGAGTTGATTTACCTCAAAATTTTGTTTTGGCTTATGTAAACGACGAAAGTGTACTTTCTGCTAAACACCGCGTTTTGTTTTATATCAATCCTTTTAATAAAGGGATTGTTTTTACAAAAAAAGACATCGATGCCTTTTTGAAACAAATCAATGAACCGCCTTCCAATTCGTATTATCAAGTTTGTGATAATGTAAGTATCGTAAAACGCTTGTTGTTTGAGCTCGTCGAGAGTTTTTCGGCACTTGGGCAAAGCGATGAGGCAGAAACGTTTCAAAGACTTTCCAAGGCAATTGATTGATGAGCCAGCTCAGATCGATTAACAAGAGCTAATTTTCTAAACGTGCCCTTTTTCTTCCTTATCGTGCGTTTTGCCACTATCAAAAAACTAAATATCTTTGTTCGTCTAAAAAAGTAGCGCTATGCAATCGAAACAAATTATTAACCTTGCCTTTTCATTTTTTATTTTGCTTTTGATTGTCGTTTCTTGTGCAAATCCTGTTGCTCCCACCGGAGGCCCAAAAGACGAAACGCCGCCCGAATTTTTAGGTAGTAATCCTGTTAATCGTGCTCGAAATTTCAAAGCCGATAAAATCGATTTGGTTTTTGACGAATTCGTAGTTTTAAAAGAGTTGAATAAACATTTATTGGTGTCGCCACCAATGCGCAATAAACTCGATATCAAAACAAAAGGTAAAGGAGTACGGATTGTGTTTAATAAGAATGAAATTTTGGCTGATAGCACAACGTATACCCTATATTTTGGTGATGCAATTGTCGATCTTCACGAAGGCAATCCTTTGCCTAATTTCCAATATGTTTTTTCAACAGGCTCTGAAATAGATAGTTTGAGTATTCGGGGAAAAGTTTTAGAAGCTCAATATTTAATGCCTTCAGAGGGTGTTTATGTTTGTCTTTATTTGGATAATAACGATACAATTCCTCTCTATGAAATGCCTCAAAAAGTTCGTCCTTATTATGTGGCTAAAACCAATTCGGAGGGTTTTTTTGAGATCAATAATATCAAAAATGCATCCTATTTGATATTTGCTGTTTCAGATGCTAATGCTAACTATATCAATGATATGCCTAATGAAGCCATTGCTTTTGTCGACGAGTTGGTTTTCCCCGAAGAGGTATTTGATTTTATTCCTGATTCAATACCTATTGATACTGCAAATAAAGCACTAATGGATAGTTTATGGGCGAATTATGCAGTTAAAATTACCAAACACACGCAAACCCTGCTTCTTTACGAGCCTCAAGATTCGGTTCAGAAAGTGATTAAAGAAGAGTTATTGGATAATCAACGGATGCATTTTGAGTTTAAATATCCATTAAAAGATTCGGTAAAACTTGCGCTTTTAGATAAAGATTTAATGCCTGTAAGTAATTCTTTTATTGAAGAGTATTCTTCGCATTTTGATACGCTCGATCTGTGGTTTTTAAAGCCTTTTCAGGATACACTTTATTTAAAGTATCAAGTGGATACGCTAAGTACCGATACTATTCGAATCTTACTGAATAAGCCTGCTGCTAAAGAGGTAACGAATTCCAATGCTCGAAAAGGAAAACCGAAATCTAAGGCTGTTAAGGAACAAAAGATTGCCTATGCAACAAATATTAAATCTGAATTTCCTTATTTTTCCAAAGCAAAAATAACATTTGAAACACCTATAAAACTGTATAATTTTAACAATTGCTCCTTGTTAGAAGATTCTGTTTCTGTTCCTTTTAAAATTGCTTTTGCTGATTCTATTAAACGTAATTTAGTTATCGACTATGCCTGGAAAGAAGGAATAAATTATCGTTTCGAAATCCCTGATCAAGCACTAACAGACATTTACGGCCTTACCAACGATAGCATTGTGGCCCGATTTATAAGTACTGAAGAAACGGATTATGGAGAGCTGATGATGCGTATTGTTTTGCCAAAAGAATCGAAAGTAAATTGGCTAGTACAACTTATTAAAGGAGATGAAGATAAGGAAAAGCGAATCCAACAAATCACGATTCGCGATAGTGCAAATGTATCGTTTCAAAAATTAAAAGCAGATAAATACAGACTTAAAATACTAGAAGATCGGGATAATAACGGAAAGTGGAGTAGTGGAAATTATCTTAAAAAACAGCTTCCCGAAAAAGTATTTTATTTTCCTGTTCCTATCGAAATAAAGTCGGGATGGAAAGTAGAAGAAGTGTGGAATGTAAACTACGATTTGCAAGAAAATCCTAGCGTTAAAAAGAAGAAATAAAAAAAAGAGAGCCTCGTTAAAAGCCCTCTCCTTCCTTGTTAACTTTCAATAATTAATTGTCGTTACAACGATTAATACATTGAATAATTTCGGTTAGTGTAGTGCTTTTTAAGGAATAATATATCTTTTTCCCTTCTCTTTTAGATATAAGCACCTTATTATTCTTTAGTATATTTAAATGATGAGAAGCTGCTGCCTGCTCAATATTTAACGCTTTGTATATTTCCGTAACACTTAAACGTCTATTGTCATCTAACATATCAATAATAGCTATACGCATAGGGTGGGCAATCGATCTTAGTTTACTTGCTGCAAACTCCAGTTTTTCAATGTCAAGCATTAATTTTTCCATAATTAATCAGTTCTTGTTCTCAATAAATATGTGCAATATACAAAATTAAATATTTAATTATGTTATAAAAATAAATGTATTGATATTTAGTAATTTATACATGTTCTAAATAGCGCTCTCAAATAGTTCGGTAAACGCAAATTGATTACCATCAAATAATCCCTTATCGCTTAGTTTTAATTCCGGGATTACAAGAAGCGCCATAAAAGAGAGCGTCATAAAGGGAGCTTTAAGCTTGCCGCCTAAACTTTTGGCTTTTTTATCAATTTCGGCATACGTTTTGGACACTTTAAATCCATCGCGATTTGACATAATTCCTGCTACCGGAAGCGGCAATACCATTTGCTCTTTATCGCATACCCACGACACGCCACCCGTATTTTTTATAACCAGATTGATGGCTTCAAGGAGTTCTTTATCTGTTGACCCTACTGCAATAATATTATGACTATCGTGTGCCACGCTAGAGGCAATTGCTCCATTTTTAAAGCCAAATCCGCTAATAAAACCTAAACTTGGTTTTGCTGATTTATAACGGTTTAATACAACAAGTTTTAAGACATCATTTTCCGTATCACTTATAACATTATTTTGCTTGACCAATGGTTTTTTAAGGATGGATTTCGTGATTAGTTGATCATCTACCGCTTGAATAACTTTTATATCCCCATTCTTGGGTTCTATTTTTAGGTCGGAAAGCTTTAAGGCTTTTGCCACAAATAAATTCGGAGTTTCTTCCTCAATGGATTCAATTAAGGTCTTTCCATTTTCAGCAATGAGTTGTCCTTTTACAAAGGTCTTCAGCACATTAAATTCTTTTGGATTATCGATTATAATAAAATCGGCATCATCGCCAACTTGCAACAAACCCACATCTAATTTATAATGCTGTATAGGATTTAGTGTACAGCTTTTTAAAATATTAAGCAATGTATGCCCTTTTGCTATTGCGCGTTTAATCATTTGATTGATATGGCCTTGTTCCAAATCGTTAGGGTGCTTATCGTCGGAGCAAAGCATAATTCTATCGCTATATTTTTCCATTAATTCTATTAAGGAATCAAAATTTTTGGCAGCACTACCTTCTCTAATTTGAACAAACATCCCTTCGTTCATTTTATCAAGGGCTTCTTCCACTGTAAAGCATTCGTGGTCGGTAGAAATTCCGGCCCTTACATATTTTTGTGCATCTTTTCCTTTTAATCCTGGAGCGTGGCCATCGACCGGTTTTCCATGTTTTTTTGCACTCGTAAGTTTTGCCATTACTTCAGCATCGTTATTTAAAACACCCGGAAAATTCATCATTTCGGCCAAGTATTTGATGTCTTTCATTTTTAAGAGATCTTCTACTTCGGCTGGTCCCAGTGAGGCTCCGGCATTTTCAAATGGAGTTGCCGGAACACACGATGGAGCGCCAAAAAAGAATTTAAACAGAACTTTCTTTCCGTTTTTAATCATAAATTTAACACCATCAATACCAAGTACATTGGCAATTTCGTGTGGATCAGATACGGTGGCTACAGTGCCGTGTGTAGATGCCAAACGTGCAAATTCAGATGGGATTAACATTGAACTTTCAATATGAATATGGGCGTCGATTAAGCCGGGCAATATATATTGCGTTTCTGTAATATCAGCGTTCGGAATAATGGCGCTGATTTTTTCGTTTTCGATATGAAGCTCTCCTTTAAATATTTTTTCTGCTACGATATCGACTATAGTACCTTTGAAAATTGTCATTGTATTTTGTTTAAAAAACTAAGATACAATAATTGGATTGATGGCCTCTTATTTTGGCGCTTTTTTAAGAAGATAGAGCGCAATAAAAACATAAATAATATTGGGAAGCCAGGCGGCAACACGCGGAGATAAATCGCCCGAGATGGCAAAAACAGTGGTAAACTGCATAAATAAAATGTAAATAAAGGTAAGTGCAATGCCTACACCCAAATGAACACCTATTCCTCCTCGCACTTTTCTACTCGACAAGCTAACGCCGATAATAGTTAAAATAATGGCCGCAAAAGGAAAAGCAATGCGTTTGTTCATCTCAATCTCATAAGCCATCACGTTTGGTGAGCCTTTGAGCTTTTGCTTGGCGATAAACTGCCGAATTTCAGCAAAATCCATTTCTTCGTAATCTTCTTTAATTACGATTAATTCTTTCGGTGTTATATTTAAGGTAGTGTCTTTTTCTTTGCCAAAAATTAAATTTTCATTGAGGCCGTTAATGGTTCGCTCATAATAATTTACCAGATGCCATTTGTTGCTAATCGTATCGTAAACGGCTTTATCCGTATTTAATTTATACACCAATTGACCAGTGCTGTCAATTTCTTCCAAAGAAAATTTTTGTGCCGTACTGGAGTTCCTATTAAAGCGTTCGATATATACAAAATTACCTTTACTTATTTGAAAATGAATATTTTGCCCCATATCGTTCTGCAAATTGCCAATGTATTTTTGTTTAAAAGCACGAACTTCGATATTGGTATGAGGAATAACAAAATTAGCCAAAGCAAAAGACAAAGCGCCTAATAATCCGGCTGAAATAAGATAAGGTCTAAGTAATCGTCTAAAGCTAATGCCTGCACTTAATATTGCAATTATTTCCGTATTTGAAGCCAGTTTTGAGGTAAAGAAAATAACCGTAATAAAAACAAAAAGATAGCTAAAAAGGTTTATAAAGTAGGGAATAAAGTTGAGGTAATAAGAAAACACAATTTCATTAAAAGGGGCTTTATTTTCTATGAAATCCTCAATTTTTTCGGATACATCAAAAATGATTATTATAACCGTAAGCAAGGCAATGGCATAAAAGAAAGTGCCCAGAAACTTTTTAATGATGTAATAATCAATTTTTTTCATTGGCTTAGAGACGCGTTGTCAGTTTTTTAACCATTACGGTTTTCCAGCTGCTAAAATCACCCGCTAAGATATGATTTCTTGCCTCATCTACCAACCATAAATAAAAGCGTAAATTATGCAGGCTGGCAATCATTCCGCCTAAAATTTCTTTAGCCGCAAATAAATGTCTTACATAAGCTTTTGAATATTGCGCATCAACAAAAGACAAGCCGTTTGGGTCGATGGGTGTAAAATCTTTTTGCCACTTTTGATTTTTAATATTGATAATCCCTTCGCTTGTAAAAAGCATGCCATTTCTGCCATTTCTTGTAGGCATAACACAATCAAACATATCAACGCCCAATGCTATACTTTCTAAAATATTGGCCGGTGTTCCCACGCCCATTAAATAACGTGGTTTGTCTTTTGGTAAAATAGAACAAACCAAATCTGTTTGTTCATACATCATTTCGTGAGGTTCGCCAACAGATAGTCCGCCTATGGCATTTCCTTCAGCGTTGTACGAAGCAATCGTTTCAGCAGATTGTTTTCTTAAGTCTTTGTATGTACTTCCCTGAACTATAGGAAATAAAGCTTGTTTGTACCCGTATTTTCCTTCTGTTTTATTAAAATGAGTTACACATCTGTCTAACCAGCGGTGTGTAAGCTCCATCGATCGTTTTGCATAGTCGTAATCGCAGGGATATGGGGTGCATTCGTCAAAAGCCATCATAATATCGGCTCCAATTGTACGCTCAATATCCATTACTTTTTCGGGAGTAAATAAATGCCTGGAACCATCAATATGCGATTGAAATAAAACGCCTTCTTCTGTTAATTTTCTTGTGCCTGAAAGTGAATATACCTGATACCCGCCGCTGTCGGTTAAAATGGGTTTGTCCCAGCCATTAAATTTATGCAATCCTCCGGCTTGTTCTATTACCTCCATGCCTGGACGTAAATATAAATGATACGTATTTCCTAAAATGATTTGCGCTTTTGTGTCTTCTTTTATATCGCGAATATGGATAGCTTTTACAGCGCCGGCTGTGCCAACAGGCATAAAAATAGGCGTTTTTATAATGCCGTGATCGGTTTTAATTTCACCTGCCCGAGCCTTGCTGTAACTATCTGTTTTTTTGAGTTCAAAATCCATCTAAAAAATTTTTGCAAAGATAGAAAAAGCCCAAGAAGTTGAAGTGTTCGCCATTGGAATATTCAAACAACGGAAATAGTGACAATAATCGGGTCGCATACATAACGCATCTGTCTTGGAAAGCGCTTTAGTTTCTGCTTAAAAAGAAGCTCAATTATTAACATAAAATCATTAGTAAGTTTAGCTAGAATTTGGCTTTAATATCCCGCGAAACTTGTAATTTCGTACTTGCAAAAAAGATTCCGTTTGGTGAAATTAGAAGATATATTATTAGCTCTGCTCTTACTGAGTTTTACAATCCAAATCTTGTATTTGGGCATTGTTTTTACGCGCTTGATTTTTTATAAACCAAAACCCTCAACAGCAAATAATCTGCCTGTTTCTGTTGTTATTGTGGCGCATAACGAATACCACCATCTGATAAAAACTCTCGATCCAATATTAAAACAGGATTATCCTAAATATGAAGTGGTTGTAGTTAACGATAATTCCGATGATGAATCGCATTACTTGTTAAAAGAACTGGAAAAAGTGCATAAGCATTTAAAAGTGGTTCAAATCAATCAGAATCTCAATTTTTTTAAAGGCAAGAAATTTCCCTTGTCTATAGGGATAAAATCGGCAAGTTACGATACCTTGTTGCATACCAATGCCGATTGTGAAATTCCATCAAACCAGTGGATTAAAAGTATGCAAGGTGCATTTCAGGATAAAACGGAAATAGTGTTGGGTTATGCGCCTTATAAACCGGAGTCCGGATTTTTGAATAAATTAATCCGCTTCGATACTTTTACAACAGCTTTGAATTACCTTTCACTGGCATTATTAAATAAAGCCTACAAAGGAGTTGGTCGAAATTTGGCCTACAGTAAACGCTTGTTTTATCAAAAAAGCGGTTTTATTAATCATTATAAAATTAATTTGGGAGATGATGATTTATTTGTAAACCAGGCTTCTAATAAAACAAATACATCAATCTGTATAGCGCCCGAAAGTTATACGTATTCTGTTGCTGAAAAAAGTTTCGGCACCTGGTTAAAGCAAAAAAAACGCCAAAATTTAACTTCTAGGTTTTATAAAACAGGTCAACGCTTGTTTTTAGTGCTTTTCCCTGTGTCCT
>JAFGHU010000124.1 GCA_016929955.1 Bacteroidales bacterium
AAATCCTCATTTACGGAAGTAAACTGTGGTTTTTCATCTGATTTTGCCTCAATTTGAATCAAAATCTATCGCCCTGCAAAGCGCTCATAAAAGCTAAGACTAAGAAATCAATATGGCACACAAAGAAAAAAGTAAATATATCAATGTATTTCACTTATTCTTAGTGCTTTGTGTTGCACTTGGTTACTTGTGGGAAAAAAGATTATAATCACAATTCCATATAAAACTCAATCCGATCTATCAGCTCTCCCAAAATCACAAGGATTAAAACAGCATAGTTTACGGTATTAAAACTTAGAAGGAAGAAAAGAATTGCAGGAATAATAAACCCCAGCAATACTCGCAAGACAGAAAAAACCGGCCTAATATTCTCTCCTGCACTTTTAAACGATAATTTTCTCGTGATATACAAATAGACTTTTAACGCTATTGCTGCATAGAACATCCAAGGATTTGAAACAAAAATAGCCACATATAGAAAGGCTGTAAAAAACAAGACATCGGCACTGTGGTATTTGTTGTCTAGTTTCGATGGCGCTTTACGGTATATATTATCGATTGCAACTAAAATGAGTAATCCCAGAATAGTAGCTATCAAGCCCAATTCATTTTGTCGTGGATAGTACAGCCAAAGCGATGCTGCAGGAACAAATAAACTATAGGCTAATATTTCTCGACTTAACCACGAATTCCGAATATTTAAAATTACGCGCCATGCCCTTAATTTTTTACCTAAATGGCCCAAGCTCAACACGCCCGCCAAAACTAGTGTTCCAATAAACCCAAGTTTATTCAAGGCAAAACCTTTGCTGAATGAGGCATAAAATGCAGAAACCAAGAGCGGTATCAATAAACTAAAAATGAGCAAGGGCCATTCAGAGAGAAGCACATTCTTTTTCTTTTCTTCAAGATTCAATTCGCGAATGATATCGACTTGTTTTAGCACAGAATAGTTATATTCTTGTTTAGGAGTTGAGTCATTGTGCAATTTTTTTATTTCTATCGCCGGTTTAATGCCTGTTTCCGGAAAACCCTCAATATTTTGGGGAGAAATTTGAATCGGTTTAAAGTCCAGGGCTCCGGTAGGACAAGCAGAAGCACAAGCTGTTTTTTTTCCATCAGCTAGTCGCTCTACACAAAGTGTACATTTTTCTATAATTCCGGTAAATGGATTGTATTTTGGAGCATCGTAAGGACAAACCATCGTGCAATAGCGACAACCAATGCAGGCTTCAGCTTGATGAATTACTGCGCCAAAATCTTGATTACGCGTATAAGCCAATGCAGGACAATTGCTCATACAAGGTGCATCTTCGCAATGGTTACAAGCCATAGAAAAATTGAAAACGGGAAGTTCGGGATGTTGAAATTCATTGTGAATAGTTATATTCCGCCATGGGATTTGTTTTGCCCATTTTTCTTCCGAAACCAGTTCCTCTAAATCCAGATTTTCTATCTGACACGCCACTACACAAGCCTGACAAGCCACACATTTATTGATATCGAAGACAAATCCTTTTTGCATTTTTATTTTTTAACCGCAATGTTCGCAATGGAAACGCAATGATCGCTATTTTTTATTAATCTTTACACTTTGCGTCCTTAGCGAATTCCTTAGCGCCCTTTGCGTTTATTTTTTCTCTAGTTTTATTAACTACACCTTAAGACTCTGTTTATTACTTACTTTTTCAATCTGTACTTTCGTATCGTGGAAAGCCGTTCCATGTCCCATATCTGTTTCTTTGCCAGAAGTTAAAATATTTGGGCTTCCACCTTCCTGCATCCACCAACCATTATAATAGACTATACAACCCGCTTTCAATCCAAAACTGATATCCACCTTTGAAATAAGTGAACCATTAGCATTATATATTTTGATTTTATCTCCTTTCTTAATCCCCTTTTTTAGAGCATCTTCCGCACTTAAAATACAGGTTGGCTCCGAAGCAAACTGCTTGATCAACTTTAAATTTCCGAATTGAGAGTGAATGCGATTCTTCGTATTCGGCGAAAGTAAAAAGAAAGGAAATTCGTTTGATTCCAAAGCTTCAAAACTCGGCAAAGCCGAAACCTTCCATTTTTCCGCAGCTTCAGCCGAAAACAATTCAATTTTTCCGCTTGGCGTTTTAAATTTTTTATCGACAAATGCTATAGTTTCCATTCCCGGAGCCAAAACAGGACCTGCTTTGAGTTGTTCCCAATCCAATGTTTTGAAAGGCTTTAATTCATCTTTTAAATAATCTTCCACATACTTGTCTCCCTTTTTTAAAAGAAATTTTTCAATTTCTTTATTCGAAAAACCTAATATATGAGCCAAAGCAAAATAAATTTCTGTTTCGGGTTTTACTTCGCCCGGGAATTCCAGTATTTTTGGTTTAAGCTGAACATAAGGATTCCAATACGAGCCAATGACATCGCTTTGCTCAAACATCGATTTGGCCGGAAGTATGATGTCTGCCTCAAGAGCAGTATCCGTCATAAATTGCTCCACCACAACACGAAAATCAAGTTTCCGAATAGCTTTTCTACTCAATGCCGTATCCGGATTTTGCGTGATGGGATTTCCGCGCTCTACCCATATCATTTTTAGTGGTGGATTTTGTTGAGCAAGCATATCTCGTCCCAATTTTGCTTTTGAAACCGTTCTGCGAAAAACAGGATTAACCTCAATTTCAGGATAATAAGATTGAGGTTCTTTTACTTTATCGAAAATATAAGATTGCAAATTCGCATAGTGAAAACAAGCGCCCACTTTTCCAATATTTCCGGTAATCACACTCAAACTTAGCAAAGCTCTTACAGTTTGTCCGCCGTTGGAAAAACGCTGCATCCCATATCCCGGAATCACAGTCATCGGTTTTGTGGTGGCCAAATCATTAGCCAACTCTTCGAGAAATTGCAATGGAACTTTTGAAATTTCAGCAGCTTTAGCTAAAGTCCATTCTTTAACCGACGTTTTAAATTCTTCAAATCCAAATACATTATTCTCAACAAAGGCTTTATCGTATTTCTTATTTTGAATCAAGAAATTTGCAAGGGAAAGCGCTATTGCAGCATCTGTTCCGGGCTGAGGTTGAAGAATTAAATCGGCCCGATCAGAAGAAGCTGTTCTTCGCGGATCGATAACAACCAGCTTTGCTCCTTTTGCTTGCGCTTTTTCAATAAACACCATTTGATGAATATTGGTTTCCGCCGGATTTTTCCCCCACAAAATAATCAGTTTTGCATGTTCTAAATCCCAAGGTACATTGTGTTTGTTCTCGCCTAAAGTAAGTCTAACAGCTTCCAAACCTGCCGGCCAACAAAGATTTCCGTAAGTGGTAGTCGCTCCTCCATAAAGTTCCCAAAATTTAGAACTAAATCCATTGGTCAAGCCTGACATCCCACTCGATTCGTAAAAAAGTACAGATTGCGGCCCAAATTTTTCCTTCAAAAATTGCAACTTGTCAGCGATTATCTGCACAGCTTCTTCCCAGTTTATCCTTTCAAATTTTCCATGCTGATTTTTCTTTAACGGATATAAAATCCGATCCTTACTTTGAACACGCTCGACATAACTTAATCCTTTGATACAAGGTCCTTCAGCGGTAGCTAAATTATCTGGATGAGGGGCTATAGAAACGAGCTTGCCATTTTCTACGTGAGCCTTAAAACTGCAGGTAGAATAACAATTACGTGGACAAGCGGTAGAAAATTCAGGCATCACTAGTTTTTGATAAATATAAAAAATAAATGGTGTCAAAAAAAAGAAATCTGAATATCCATCTAAAATTATACACTACGTTTTTAACTAAAACTTTGGGATTATAAGAAATCATGTATTTTTGATACTTGCAATTGTCGAATGCTTTTAAACACAAACCACTACTTTATGATTCGAGATATTAAATTGCTTGCGAGAATTATCACTTTTATCTTCTGCACGGGTTTATCTATTTCAATGTTTGCAAATGATACGGACACTTTAACCGCGTATTTTTCAAATGCTAAAATAAAACTGGATGGAAATTTGAATGAAGAGGTATGGCAAAAGGCACAGCGTATTTCCGATTTTACCCAACGCGAAATGGAAGAAGGGCGTCCGGCCACTGAAAAAACAGAAATCGCTATTATTTATTCCAAAAACAAATTGTATGTCGCAGTGTGGGCCTACGATTCAGAACCTGAAAAAATTAAAGCCAGCCAAATGAATCGCGATTTTAGTTGGGGTGGAGATGATAATATAGAGCTTATCATTAGCCCGTTTAACGACAATAGAAATGGTTATTTATTTGTTACCAATCCCAATGGAGCCCGCGCCGATGTAATGGTTTCGAACGAAGGAGAAGGCTTTAATAAAAGCTGGAACGGCATTTGGGATGTGGCCACCACAATTACAGATAAAGGTTGGTTTGCCGAATTTGAGATCCCATTTTCTACCTTAAAATTTCCCAAACAAGATCAACAAGTTTGGGCTTTAAATATTGAACGTAATATCCGACATAAACGCGAGCAAGTGATGTGGAAAGGTTGGAGTCGCCAGTTTGATATCGAAACAATTTCTCAAGCCGGAAAACTAGACGGATTAGAAAATATCGAATCCAAAGAAAAAATAGAAATAAAACCCTATGTTACCGGAGGATTTGAAAAAATCAATGGCGCGGAACCTGATTTTATTTATAATTATGGTGCCGATATAAATGTTGATATCACACCAACCTTAAAGCTTAACTTAACGGCAAACACCGATTTTGGTCAGGTAGAAGACGATCAGGCACAGATCAATCTTTCGCGTTTCTCGCTCTATTACAGCGAAAAACGTGAGTTTTTTCTGGAAGGAAACAACCAATTTGAAATGAATGTAGGAAACAGAAATCAACTCTTTTATTCAAGAAGAATTGGTAACGATAGCGAAACCGAGCAGGATGTTCCTATTATTGTAGGGGCAAGAATTTTTGGTAAACAGAACAAGACCAATATTGGATTTCTGAATATCCAAAGTGCTGCTGTCGATTCCGTGCCCACAACAAATTATTCTGTTTTGCGCGTCAGTCAGGATATTTGGAAACAGAGTTCGGTTGGGTTTATTGTGACTTCTAAACTGCAAAACGGACATCAGAACTTTGTTTATGGTGCTGATTTTAAATATGCTACAAGTGATTTTCTGAATGGTAAAAACCTGGAAATAAGCGGCTCTATTGCCCAAACTTTTACGAGCGATTCAACGAATAAAGACAATACAGCTTACGATCTTTCTCTTTCCTTTCCTAACGATTGGGTAGAATTGGATTTAAGTATGAATGATGTACAAGCCAAGTTTAATCCCGAGATTGGCTATATCAGAAGAACCAATGCAAGAAGATTCAGTGCTGAATTGCAATTTAATCCCCGCCCGAAATTTTTAGGATTTGCCAGAAATTTAGAGCTAAAACCCATAGAAATTGATTATTATGTAAACAGCGCTACCAACGAATTGGAAAGCATCAATTACGAGTGGCGTCCTTTAGGTATTCGTTTTAAAAGTGGCGAGTTTATCGAATTTAATGTGCAGCATAATTTCGACCGCTTAAGCGAAAGTTTTGCAATTCTGGATACGATTCAAATTCCCGTTGGCGATTATTGGGACCATCTTATAGAAGTTCAATTCAATACCTATAGCGGTCGAAAACTTTATGCCGGTTTGGAAGCGAGTAAAGGAGGTTTTTATACCGGAACGCGCACACGTCTGGAAACAAATTTAACCTGGAATGCTAATAAGCATTGGAATTTTTCGGGATACTGGTCGAAAAATTTTCTTTATTTACCGCAAGGCGATGCCGTGGCTACGGAAATTAGCGGGCGAATTTCTTATGCCTATAGCCCAAAGCTAAACAGCGGATTATTTGGTCAATGGAATAGCGAAGATGAGGAAGTACTGGTTAATTTTCGCTTTAATTGGATTCCTAAAATTGGCTCCGATTTTTATTTTATCGTGAATCAACAACTGTCTACCGCTGATCAAAAACTAAAACTTGAAGGAACCACCGTAATGGCCAAATTTGTTTGGCGTTTTGCTATTTGATTTACGAATGTGACAATTCGTTAATTTGATGATGTGTTAATGAAAATGCAATTCTAAAATAATTAGCGCAATCTAGACTAAAGTCCTATTAACCCATCAGTACCTCACATTACCACATTATCACATTATCACATTACTACATTACCACATCACCACATTATCACATTATCACATTATCACATTATCACATTATCACATTATCACATTATCACATTATCACATTATCACATCACCACATTACCACATCAATAAAAAAGCCCCAAACACTTACGCATTTGAGGCTTTTTATCATTATAAAGCTAATTTAAACTTTCTCTCCGGAAAGAATTTTAGCGCCTAAGAATTCGCGGTTCATACGCGCAATATTAGAAACTGAAATCTCTTTCGGACATTCCATTTCGCAAGCATAGGTATTCGTACAATTACCAAAACCAAGCTCATCCATTTTTGCCACCATTTTCTGCACACGACGTTCTTTTTCTACTTGTCCTTGAGGCAACAAGGCGAATTGAGAAACTTTAGCCGATACAAACAGCATAGCCGATGCATTTTTACATGCAGCAACGCAAGCACCACATCCAATACAAGAAGCAGCATCCATTGCTAAATCAGAGGCATATTTGGATATCAAAGTTGCATTCGCATCGGGAACTCCTCCGGTACTTGCAGAAGTATAACCTCCGGCTTGAATAATTTCGTCAAATGCAGAGCGATCGACAACCAAATCTTTAATTACTGGAAATGGTTTAGCTCGCCATGGCTCTACAGTAATTGTATCGCCATCTTTAAATTTACGCATATGCAATTGGCAAGTGGTAATTGCATTGTCGGGTCCATGAGGATGTCCGTTGATGTATAAACTACACATTCCGCAAATTCCTTCACGACAATCGTGGTCGAAACAAACGGGTGATTCAATTTTATCTACCAAAGATTCGTTTAATACGTCTAGCATTTCGAGGAAAGAAGAATCTTCAGAAACTCCTTTAACCTCATAATTTTTAAATCCCCCTTTGGCTTGGGCATTTTCTTGACGCCATATTTTTAATGTTAAATCCATTTTTCTATCTTTTTTTTATTTGAAATAAGAAAGCATTGCTATGCAAGACTTTCCATTAAATAAAATGCTACTTATAATTTCTGGTTTTTACTTCGATGGCTTCATACTTCAATTCTTCTTTATGAAGAACAGGTTTTACGCCTTCGCCTTTATATTCCCAAGCAGCAACGTACATAAAGTCAGCATCGTTTCGCATAGCTTCACCTTCTGCAGTTTGATATTCTTCGCGGAAATGACCTCCACAGCTTTCTTCACGATGAAGCGCATCATAAGCCATCAATTCGCCCATATCAAAGAAATCGGCAATGCGTAAAGCTTTTTCCAGTTCCGGATTAAACTCATTGGGTGTACCTGTTACACGTAGATCTTTGTAAAACGCATCGCGTAATTTAGGTATTTCGGCCAATGCATACTCCAAGCCTTCTTTAGTTCTTCCCATACCAACATGATCCCACATAATATGACCCAGTTTTTTATGGAAATAATCAGGAGATTTAGTGCCTTTAATATTCATCAAACGGTTTATACGTTCTTTCACTTCTTTTTCAGCTTTATCGAAATCGGCTGTATTTGTAGGGATTGGACCCGTACCAATTTCAGCAGCTAAATAGTTTTGAATCGTATAGGGCAAAACAAAATAACCATCAGATAATCCTTGCATTAATGCAGAAGCACCTAAGCGGTTGGCGCCGTGATCAGAGAAATTGGCTTCTCCACCGGCAAATAATCCCGGAATGGTAGTTTGTAATTCATAATCAACCCAGGTTCCACCCATGGTATAGTGAATGGCAGGGTAAATCATCATTGGCGTTTCATAAGGATTGGTATCTACAATCTTTTCATACATCTGGAAAAGGTTACCATAGCGTGCTTTAATTACGTCTTTTCCTAAACGTTTAATTGCATCCGCAAAATCAAGGAAAACAGCTAATCCTGTTCCAACACCAAATCCGGCATCGCAACGTTCTTTGGCAGCACGAGAAGCTACATCGCGAGGAACAAGATTACCAAAAGCAGGATATCTTCTTTCCAAATAATAATCGCGGTCTTCTTCTTTTAAATCGGTTGGTTGCAGTTTTCCGGCACGAATAGCTTCTGCATCTTCTTTCTTTTTAGGCACCCAAATACGACCGTCGTTACGCAAACTTTCACTCATTAAGGTTAGTTTCGATTGAAAATCGCCGTGAACAGGAATACAGGTTGGGTGAATTTGAACAAATGCAGGGTTTCCGAAATAAGCACCACGTTTCCAGGAACGAATGGCAGCTCCCCCATTCGAAGACATGGCATTGGTCGATAAATAAAATACATTTCCATATCCACCGGTAGCAATAACTACAGCATGAGCAGAATGACGTTCAATTTCGCCGGTAACGATATTACGGGTTATTATACCTCTGGCTTTTCCATCAACAACCACTAAATCAAGCATTTCGTGACGGTTATACATTTTTACAGAGCCTTTGTTTATTTCTTTACTCAAAGCGCCATATGCACCAAGTAAAAGTTGTTGTCCGGTTTGACCACGGGCATAAAATGTACGCGATACCTGAGCGCCACCGAAAGAACGATTATCTAAATAACCGCTGTATTCGCGTGCAAAAGGAACACCTTGAGCCACACATTGGTCGATAATTTCATTACTTACTTCTGCCAGACGATAAACATTGGCTTCGCGAGCACGATAATCACCTCCTTTTACGGTATCGTAAAATAAGCGATAAATGGAATCTCCATCGCCGGGATAATTCTTGGCTGCATTGATACCTCCCTGAGCCGCAATACTATGGGCACGACGCGGGCTATCTTGAATACAGAAGTTTTTTACATTAAAACCGAGTTCTCCAAAAGAAGCAGCGGCAGCTCCACCAGCCAAGCCGGTTCCAACTACAATAATGTCTATTTTTCTTTTGTTAGAAGGGTTCACCAAATTTTGGTGAGCTTTATAATTGGTCCACTTTTCGGCCACAGGCCCTTGTGGAATTTTTGAATCTAATTTTGTCATTTTAATTCTTTTTTAGGGATTAGCAGTTTATTTCATTATCATAAAATACAGAGGGATGATAATAAATCCCAATGGAACAACGATTGCATAAATGCTTCCTAAAGCTTTTATGAAAGGAGTATATTTTGGATGCTCCCAACCCAGCGTTTGAAAAGCCGATTGAAAGGCGTGATCCAAATGAAATCCTAAAAACACGAAAGAAATAATATAAATAATAGAATAAACAGGCTGAGTAGAAAACAATTGAACAGCAACATTGAAAAATTCAGGATGTCCATGTTCATCAATAAAAGTAGTGCTGTTTAATCCAAGCTTGATGAAATAAAACTGATATAAATGTAAAGCTAAAAACAAGAAAACTAAAATCCCCGTATAAATCATATACTGCGAAGAGAAAGTGGTATTTGTTTTGCTTCCTGATTTGTACCTAACATTACCCCGCGAAGCCCAATTTTGAAGCTGAACGATAATGCCATAAATGATGTGAATGATAAATCCGCCAAAAAGAAATACTTCCATAACTTTAATGACAGGGTTAGTTGCCATAAAGCCAGCAAGCAGCTCAAAGATCTCTTTGTGGTTTTCTGTCAACGGCATTAAAAACAAATTGATGCCCAAATGGACAAGCAAAAAGATAATTAAAAACAAGCCCGCCAACGACATGATTACTTTCTTTGTAATCGATGATAAGGTTCTTTGCTTAATCATAATGAATTTTTATTTTATTTAGGTTCTAATTTTTTGATAAATTATTCTGTATTTTTGTTCTACAGAACACAAATGTAAGATTTATAGCCTTTCAAAATGCACTATATATTAGGTTTTAATTAATTTGTAACTATTATAAATAATTCAATTTCAGCATGAGATATCACAAAATTGATAATCAATTTTTTACAGCCAACAGAAAAAACTTTTCAAAAATGATGGTGAGTTCATCCATCGCCTTATTTGTTTCGAATGATGAATATCCGCGGAATGGCGATCAGTTTTTCCCTTTCCGACAGTCATCCGACTTGTTTTACTTAAGCGGAATTGATCAGGAGAAATCGTTTTTAATGCTCGCTCCCGACTGTCCGAATCCAAAACTTAGAGAAGTGCTTTTTATTTTAAAAACGAATGAGCAGATGACCATTTGGAATGGACATAAATACACATTGGACGAAGCACGTGAAACATCGGGCATTGAAAACGTATATTGGCTTGATGATATGGATATGATGATTAGAGAAGCCGCCTCTTATGCTAAAAACATCTATTTAAATGCGTATGAATACCCAAAATACAAGACAGAGGTAGAAACCGGAGAACAGCGATTTATCAAAGAAATTCGTCAACTTTTTCCATTGCATATTTTCGAACGGTCGGCACCCATCTTATATGCACTTCGGATGATTAAATCTGAAACTGAAATTGATTTGCTAAAACAAGCTTGCGAAATCACAAATAAAGCATTTCGTAGAACCTTGCAGTTTGTTAAACCGGGCGTAATGGAATTTGAAGTTCAGGCGGAAATTGAGCACGAGTTTACACGAAACAGAGCCAGTGGCCATGGCTATTATCCTATTATTGCTTCCGGGAAAAATGCCTGTACCTTACATTATACCGAGAATGATAAAGAATGTATGGATGGCGATGTGCTTTTATTCGATTTTGGGGCAGAATATGCCAATTATTCGGCCGATATGTCGCGCTCCATTCCGGTAAACGGAAAATTCACCGATCGTCAGAAAACAGTTTATCAAGCTGTTTTAAGAACACTGAATACTTTAACTGAAAATATGGTGGTAGGCGCTTCGCTGGATGAATTGGATAAACTTTCGAAAAAATTAATCGAGAAAGAATTGATTGGTTTAGGTTTATTCACTGCAGAAGAAGTCAAGAATCAAGATCCCAAAGAACCTTTGTATAAAAAATATTTTATGCACGGCGTAAATCATCATATGGGCTTGGATGTGCATGATGTTGGCGAACGCCATGTGTCTCTTGCGGCCGGAATGGTTTTAACGTGCGAACCCGGCATTTATATTCCTGAAGAAAATCTGGGTATTCGTTTGGAGAATGATATTTTAATTACCGAAAACGGTCCGTTTAATTTGATGGAAAATATCCCGATAGAAATTGAGGAAATCGAAAAGTTAATGGGTTAATGTGCTGATGGGTTGATGTGTTGATGTGCTGATGTGTTGATGTGTTGATGTGTTGATGTGCTGATGTGCTGATGTGCTGATGTGTTGATGTGTTGATGTGGCAAATCATCAAACTAACAAATTGTCAGATTTCGATTAACTATGGTCTGAAGCCAAAATGGCTTTATTAATTTTCTTAGCAAGAAATGGACCTTCGTAAATAAATCCGGTATAAACCTGAACAAGTGAGGCACCTGCATTTAATTTTTCAAGAGCATCTTCTGCGGTCATTATTCCGCCAACGGCTATAATAGGAAATGCAGCATTCGACTTAGAATGTAAATAAGAAATGACTTCTGTGGATCTTTTACTCAAAGGTTTTCCGCTTAAACCGCCATTGGCAAACGCTTTTACTTTTTCAGGATTTGTAGCTAAACCGGCTCGCCTAACACTTGTATTCGTTGCAATTACGCCTTGAATCTTTGTTTTCTCAACAACGCTAATTACTTCGTCCAATTGTTTATTATTTAAATCGGGCGAAACTTTAAGTAAAACAGGCTTTAATTTCGGCTTCGCCAGATTTTTTTCCATTACGGCATTTAAAATTTGCTCTAGATATTCCTGATCTTGCAATTCGTGCAAATCGCTGATATTAGGACAACTCACATTCACTACAAAATAATCAACCACATCATACAAACCTTCAAAAACGGCAACATAATCATCAACTGCTTTTTCGTTTGGAGTTAATGTGTTCTTACCCAAATTACCTCCAATAATGGCTTTGGTATTTCTATTTCGCAAACGATTTGCTGTGGCGAAAACTCCGCCATTATTAAAGCCCATTCGATTGATTAATGCCTTGTCTTTTGGCAAGCGAAACAAACGGGGTTTTGGATTTCCGGGCTGGCCTTTAGGTGTAACGGTTCCGATTTCGATATGACCAAAACCCAAATAGCTTAGCTCGTTAAACATAGTGGCATCTTTATCAAAACCTGCTGCTATGCCTACGGGATTTGGAAATTTCAAGCCGAAAACTTCCCTTTCCAAGCGCCTGTCAGCTACTGAAAACAAGCTTTTTGCCATAAGTTTGCTGCCCGGAATAAGGAAAAAGAGATGCAAGCAAAAGCGAACAAAATGATGCACATCTTCGGCATAAAACTTAAACAATACTGGGCGAATAATCGATTTATACATAGCTATAGATAGAAAAAAAGCCCGATTAAATCGAGCTTATATTTATTCGGTTTCTTTATTGGTCTCCTCATCCTCAGCAGATTCTTTCGGCTCTTCCAGATCGATTAATCCTTTCGACTGCAGCAAATTATACCACTGAACAATTTTCTTAATGTCTGATGCATAAACACGATCACGATCATATTCGGGCAATACGCTTTCGAAAAAAGCGACAAGTTCTGCAGCACTTGATTTATGACTCAATGCCTGTTGCTGATTTGTAATATTATACATCGAATGAAATATCTGTTTTAAAGGTACATCTTCGATTTCTGTAAAAACGCTAATTTCTTCCAATGAACTGATCCGCTCGTGCGAAAATGCAGGAATTCGTTTTCCGTCGATTAAAGATTCTACCAAAACTCCGTTTTTAGTGCTCGACACCATACTGTATAAACCCGGTTTCCCTGCAATTGATAATATTTTACTTAAATCCATATAAGCTGTTTAAAATTTCCTTGCAAAAATAACAAAAAACCATAACCAACAAATGCTTTTCTAAAGCATTAAAAAAAGCGCTTATCCCAGCCAAATTTAGCTTAATTTCGTGCTATTATCAGATCAATAATCCGGAGCCTTCTCCACATTAATTAAAGAATAACTATGCATGTTCACGTCTATCCTACCCATAATCAAGTACCTGAATCTGAATTACCTGCCCCTATAATTGTTATTATTGATGTGTTAAGAGCAACTTCGGTAATTGCAACTGCGCTTGCTCATGGAGCAAAAAATATAATGACTAGCGCCAGCATAGAAGATGCTTTAGAAGCTAAATCCGTAAATCCGGAACTGCTTTTAGGCGGCGAACGAGATGCGCAAAAAATACCAGGTTTTGATTTAGGAAATTCGCCTTTGGAATATACAAAAGAAAAGATTCAGGATAAACGGCTTTTGCTTTGTACCTCTAATGGAACAAAAGCTGTTCAGAAAGCCTTAGGCGCAGAAACTATTATTGCCGCTTCTTTTTTAAATGCCGATGCTGTTGTTAACTTTCTGGCTAATAAAAATAAGGATATTGCCATTATTTGTTCAGGCACGAATGGACATTTTTCTTTAGATGATGGTTTATGTGCCGGATATATTATCCATTTACTAAGAAAATCAAAAAAGCCAATTTGTTCCGATTTTGCCGAATTACTCACTTTACCTTTTGAAAAAGAAAACTTTTCTTTAAGCAAACTCCTGGAAAATGCATTTCATTTGAATTATTTAGACAGCAGAGGCTATCGAGCTGACGTAGATTATTGCCTGAATATCAATTTTTTAAAAATCGTTCCAATATGGGATAAAACAGGTTTTGTTATTCTGAAAGATTCTTGAAATATTTTTTCAAAAATATTTGCAACAAATAAAAAAGCTGTATATTTGCAACCGCTAAGGCAGTAGGGAATAGCCCAAGAGCCATTCGCAAAGTTTAAAATTTATTGGGAGCTTAGCTCAGTTGGTTCAGAGCATCTGCCTTACAAGCAGAGGGTCGCTGGTTCGAATCCAGCAGTTCCCACAACACAAGCCACTTTTTAAGTGGCTTTTTTGTTATGGCACATTTTTTCTATATACTTTATTCTCAGAAG
>JAFGHU010000125.1 GCA_016929955.1 Bacteroidales bacterium
CATTTGGATAGCATAAACTTTCTTTTATCAAAGCAATTTCTAATCAATAATTGGTATTTAAATCTGTGTTTCTAATCATATTCAGATTCTTCAGTATCTTTGCACCCTATTTATAACCCATATTTAGAACAAAAAATTTATGAACAAAAAAGTAGTATTTATAATTATGGATGGCTGGGGCGAAGGCCATAAAGATAAAGCCGACGCCATATATCAAGCCGATACAAAATATATCAAAAGCCTATACGATACTGCAAATGCAGCCCATGCGCATTTGCGTACAGATGGAGAAAACGTAGGTCTTCCGGATGGCCAAATGGGCAATTCGGAAGTAGGCCATTTAAATATAGGCGCCGGAAGAGTTGTTTATCAGGATTTGGTCAAAATAAACCGTGCCATTCAAGATGGCTCAATGGCACAAAACAAAGTGATTTTGGATGCCTTTAATTATGCCAAAACAAAGCATAAAAAAGTACACTTTTTAGGTTTGGTGTCTGATGGCGGTGTGCACGCTTCAAGCAAGCATTTAATGAAACTCACCGACATTGCAACCCAACAAGGATTAAAAGAGGTATTTGTTCATGTTTTAACCGACGGTCGCGATACCGATCCAAGAAGTGGTGCTGCTTATGTTCAAGAACTTGAAGATCATTTAAAAAACACGACGGCAAAAATTGCTTCTGTTTGCGGGCGCTATTATACAATGGATAGAGATAAACGTTGGGAACGCATTAAGCGCGGCTATGATTTAATGGTAGATGGCGTTGGAAATCCTGTGCATTCGGCAGTTGAGGCCATTAAAACATCCTATAAAGAAGGGAAAACCGATGAGTTTATCGAACCTCAGGTTGTGGTTGATGAAACCGGAAAACCCTTAGCAAAAATAGAAGCGGATGATGTTGTTTTTTGTTTCAATTTCCGTACCGATCGTTTGCGCGAAATTACCACAGTTCTTTCGCAAAAAGATATGCCCGAAGCAGGAATGAAAACCTTACCTCTGTATTTTGTTACGATGACCAAATACGACGAAACTTTCAAAAATATTCATCTGGCTTACGATAAAGACGATTTAAAAAATACCTTAGGTGAAATAATGGAGCAGCAAGGAAAAACACAAGTCCGAATTGCTGAAACAGAAAAATACGCCCATGTAACCTTCTTTTTTAGCGGAGGAAGAGAAAATGAGTTTAAAGGTGAAAAACGCATTCTCATTCCCTCTCCAAAAGTAGCGACTTACGATTTGCAACCCGAAATGAGCGCTCCCGAAGTTACAGCGGCTATTGTAAAAGAATTAAATGCAAATAAACCCGATTTAGTTGTGCTCAACTTTGCCAATTCGGATATGGTGGGTCATACCGGTGTTTATTCAGCCATTACAAAGGCTGTTGAAACGGTAGACCAATCCGTAGAAAAAGTGGCTAAAACAGCAAGAGATCTGGGTTATTCGGTATTGATAACTGCCGATCACGGAAATTCGGACAATGCCCTTAACAATGATGGAAGTCCAAATACCGCACATTCGATGAATCCCGTGCCTATTTTCCTTTTGGATGATCAGTACAAAAAAATAAAAGACGGAAAATTGGCCGATATTGCTCCAACCATTTTAACGATGATGGAACTTCCTATTCCAAAGGAAATGGACGGGAATATCTTGGTTTAAAAAGCACTGAAAATGAAACAAAAAAGCCGAAGGAAATTGAATTTCCTTCGGCTTTGCTTTTTTAGCGACCAACCTTTATTTCTGCTCTTTTTTCTTTTTCGTTGTAATTAGTATTACACCAACTTCAGTATTGTATTTTTTTAATGATTTCTCATCTTTAAGTACATTAACCGACTCAATATCATCTACATTATAGGCTTTAAATTCCGCGTTGCTAATTTGTTTTCCATCAACTAGGACAATGGGATCTTTTGTTCCTTTTTCTATTCGTTGTTTCGCCCATTCTTCCTTTTCTGTTTTAGTTAGAATTACGACAACATTGGGCTCATTATACTTTTTCATAGCCGTCTCCTTATTCGGGATAAATGCCGAAGCAATGATATCTTGATCTAAAATATCAATAATATCAGCATCGTATTTCTTCCCATTTATAATAATTTTTACATCAGCGCCCTCTTTTACTTTTATATACAGATTTTTGTCCTGCTTTTCTGTTTGAACATTGGCCGTAGAGCTACAAGTATCAACTACAGATTTAATAAATACTTTCCCCTCCTGAGCCTTACTCGACATCGTAAATAAACCCAACACACAAATGATTAGAATGATTTTTTTCATGATCTCTATTTTAAATAAATAATTAATTTTTCGTCTTCATACATAATTTCACCCAAAACAGGTTTATCAGAAGCGTTTGAAAGTATAGCAAATGCCTCATCTAATGCCGCTTCTTTCTCTTCTCTACTCATCTGTTTTTGAGGATAAAAATCGATACTTATTATTAAAGATACCGCCAATACAATAGATGCGGCGGCTGTGCCAAAACCTATCCTAAATAACTTTCTTCGTTTTTCTATATGTTGGATCGATTCCCAAATGTCGTTTTTCAAATCTTTTGGAGCTGACTTTTTCGATTCCTTCAGAAACCTAAACCATACATTTTCGCCACTTTTTGAATTTCCTAGCTCTTCTACCAAATCATTTTCCTCTTTAAGCGATGTATTTCCATTCTCGTAGAGGTATAATTTATTTTTTATGTTTTCCCTCTTCATTATGCTGTATTTTTTAGTTGTAATCGCACTTGTTTTCTGGCTCGTGATAACAAGACTCTGATATGCTCAATCTTTAAATTTGTAATTGCCACAATTTCCTCAAAAGTAAAGCCATCGATATCACGCAGTAAAATAATTTCCCTTTGATTTTCAGGCAGTTTATCAATACTTTTCCGAATAAGAATCAGCAAATTTTCCAGTTCATTTCTATCTTCATCAATATAAAAATCAGCAATTAGATCCTTATTTGTCCTAACCAGTATTTCTTTCTGCTTTTGTCTTAAAAGATCGAGGCAAAAATTGCGCGCCGTTAGAAAAACAAAACCCATTAAATTCGGATGATGATCGAGCTTGTTTTTCTTCATCCATAATTTGATGATAATTTCCTGAACCGCATCTTGGGCTTCGGCATCGTTGCCTAAAAAACGCAAAACCATAGGAAAAATCTTATCGGCTAGCGGAAGTATATTGTCTTTAAATTCTTTGCTGTTCATATTCATTTAGATAACGCAGAAAAAGGCACTTTATAACAAATCTAAGTTTTAAAATTGTTTTTCTAGTCCAATCCACCTTTTATTCGTTTGTGGCAATAGGTTTTAATCAAAAGGAATACTTTTTTTCTTCTCGAAAAATCAATTGTCAGCACGAGTTAAAAGTATAACCGCGAATAATATTAACAAATAATTTGCAAAAGTGAAAATAATCGCTAGATTTGTAATTCACTCATAATGAGTAAATCAAAATAGGTATTTAAATGCCTTAAAAACATAAACTAAATAAACATCAATTATGGCAAAAGTTGTAGTGCTAGGTGCCGGCATCTCTGGTCACACGGCAGTTTTGTATTTAAAAAAATTACTGGGCAAAAAACACGAGGTCGTGATGATTAGTCCAAACAGCAATTATCAGTGGGTGCCATCGAATATTTGGGTCGGCGTAGGGCTTATGACTCCCGATCAAGTAAAATTCAAACTCAAACCCGTTTACGACAAAAAAGGAATTGTCTATAAACAAGCTATGGGAATAGCTATCCATCCCGAAGGCGATAAAGAAAACAAGAGTCCTTTTGTAAAAATTAATTATGTAGAAAAAGGCAGAGAAGGCGAAGAAGAAATTGTTACTTACGATTTTCTTATCAATTCTACCGGACCAAAGCTAAATTTTGCTGCTACTGAAGGCTTAGGACCTGATAAATTTACACAATCGGTTTGCACCTACGATCATGCTGCTCATGCCTGGGAAAACTTGCAAATAGCATTAGAGAGGATGGAAAAAGGCGAACACCAAACCTTCCTCATCGGAACGGGGCATGCTTTGGCCACCTGTCAGGGAGCCGCTTTTGAATATGCCTTAAACATCGCTTTCGAAATCAATAAACGAAAACTAAACAAATTTGCCGAAATTGTATGGATAAGCAACGAATACGAACTGGGCGATTTTGGCATGGGAGGCGCTTATATTAAACGAGGCGGTTATATAACACCTACTAAAATATTTACAGAATCCATTTTGGCCGAATATGGTATTCGTTGGATAAAACGTGCCGGAGTTTACAAAATAGAAAAAGGCATAGCTTTTTACGAAACGTTAGATGGAGAATACTTGGAACAAATTTTCGATTTTGCCATGCTTATTCCCGGTTTTAAAGGTGCAGATATGAAAGCTTATAACAAAACGGGCGAAGATATTACAAGCACTGTATTTGCCGCTAACGGAATGATGAAAGTGGATGCAGATTACACGGCCAAACCTTATGAGGAGTGGTCGGCAACAGATTGGCCCTCGATCTATCAAAGCCCGGCCTATTCGAATTTATATGCCAGCGGAATTGCTTTTGCACCTCCTCATGGCATGTCCAAACCTCAAAAAAGCAAAAATGGTACGCCCATTTTCCCTACACCACCACGAACAGGAATGCCTTCGGGAGTGATTGGAAAAGTTGTGGCTTCTAATGTAGCTTACCGCATTAAATCAGGAAAAGAAGATCATCCCCATCATGCAACTATGGCCAAAATGGGAGCCGCCTGCATTGTGTCAGCAGGATATGGGCCACTATCGGGGCAAGCAGCCACTATGACCGTAGCCCCAATTGTTCCCGATTGGAACAAATTTCCGAAATACGGAAGAGATATCTCCAAAACCGTTGGTGTAATTGGACTTGCAGGACATTGGATGAAATTGTTTATGCACTATATGTTCCTTTACAAAGCCAAAGCAAAATTAGGCTGGTCGTTTATTCCTGAATAAAAACTAAAAAATTAGAATTATGACAAACATACATGATCGATTGAAAAATATCCCTTACTCGGGACAAGCTTTTGCAACACGCCCTACAAGATGGACTATGCATTGGCGACGCAATATTTTTGTGCAGATTTATCAATTTTTTAGATTAAATCTGAAAATAATGCTCATGGTAGTAAGAGGGCACTCTTAAAATTTATTTTAAGTCGATAAGAGCCAATTGCTTTAGCGCTTTCTGCATTTTTAATTCCAGCGTTTTAAATTCGGGAAGCTCTTTTCCAACATATACAAAGGCGATATCTGCCTTGACTTGCTTTTCGCGAAGCGCGCTATAAAGAATCTGTTTATTTAAACAGTATACCTCTCTACACAAGCGTTTTACACGATTTCGGTCTACAGCCAATTTAAATTGTTTTTTTCCAACACTAAAAAGCACTGCAGCATTTGCTTCACTTTCTTCTGCATTATTAAATTGATAATACACTTTAAAGGGATGACTGAAAAAAGAATGCCCTTGCTCAAAAAGCTGAGCAATCTGTTTTTTACTGTTAAGGCGCTCCTTTTTTGTAAAGGTGTACATTGTTTAGGGTCTTTTAAGTGAAGATCCCTTATTTTGTCTTCATTAAATTTTCGATGTATTGCTCCAAAGCCATAGTCATTGAAGGTGCCGATTTAGTTGGAGCTTCTATACTTAGTTTTAGTCCGGCTTCTTCAACGGCTTTACAAGTCGATGGGCCAAAAGCACCAATCAGTGTTTCGCCTTGCTTATATTTCGGGAAATTGGTAAACAAAGATTTTACACCCGACGGACTAAAGAATACAAGCAAATCGTATTTATCAATTTCTACATCCAACAAATCACTCGCCACTGTTTGATACATAATCGCTTTGCTATGATTTATTTTATTGTCTTTCAGTATTTTAGATAAATCAACTTCAGCCACATCAGAACAAGGAAGCAAGAAATTTTCGCCTTTATGCTTGACAATAATCTCCATTAATTGTGCGAAACTTTGTCGGCCATAAAAAATCTTACGCTTGCGGTACTGAACATATTTTTGAAGATAAAAAGCAATGGCTTCTGATACGCAAAAATATTTCATAGTATCCGGAACTTCGGCGCGCATTTCTTTAGCCAAACGAAAGAAATGATCTACCGCATGTCGACTGGTAAAGATAACGGCTGTATGATCAAGGATAGCGATGCGATCTTTACGAAAATCGATGGCTTTAATACCTTCAATTTTAATAAATTTATGAAAATCGATATTCACCTTGTATTTTTTTGCTAACAGAAAATAAGGCGATTTTTCTACCTCTGCGGGTTTGGGTTGCGAGACTAATACGTTTTTAATTTTCACGAGTATAAAAATTTATTAAACAACAGCACGTTTACCTTTTTCCTATATAAACTCTAATCCCAGTTTATATAAAAGAATAAAGGGTATAACTTCGAGCGTGCAAAGGTATAAAAATAAATAAGACGATGAAAAATTTGTGTCGGCTAAACCAATAACTAATGCCCGCTTTAACCGAAATAACCAAAACAATAACAGCACGATAAGTGCCAAATATAAAAAAATAGAATATTTGGCGTAAACAAACAGAATAAGCAGCGGAAAAAGGGCAAATCCCTCGCTAATCTGAAACAAAAAATAATCGATTAAATACCATAGACTAACAGACTGGTTGTCGAATAAAAACCCAATAAGCCATATGGCAACGAACTTTAAGCCGTTATACATAATCACTCCTCCAAACAACAAAAGAAAGCCTTGTCCTAAAGAAAAATAAAACGAATTGGGAAACTGCTCATTGATAAAAATAAATAAAAATAGCGCTATCGTAAAATAATTCATTAGCATAAAAACTACCGGAAAGCCTTGTTTTAAAATACTTCCTTCACGCAATAGCTGTTTTACTTGCTGCGCGTTTAAAGTGGCTGTAATAATTTGTTTCAAGCGCAAAGTATACGATTGGCGCGCAAAAACTATGGCAAAAACCCAAAACAACAAGCTAAGATGTACCCAGATTGGGTTACTAATGGGTTCAACGCGTATAATTTCATTCATTTGGATTTCTCCTTTTTGTCTGAAAAAACGAGGTGTGCTCTGTTTTTGCACGGCCACAGTATCCTCAACAGAAATAAGGCTAATATTTAAACTATCTGCTCGATTCATTCGTACAAAAATACATTTTGTTTGGTATAAAAAACCCCGAAACTTTTATAAGTTTCAGGGTTTTTAATAAGTATCAGGAATATTTATAGTTTCACCGACAAACCGGCGCCAAACATTTCTTTAAATTGAATTCTTGGCCCTAAAGGATTCCCATCCTCATCATTAATGATTATATTGTCATCGTAAATTAAGCCGGTTGTTATTTTGGCCGATATAAAACTATTCACTTTCATGTCTAGAACAAAATCCCAGTTAACGATTATGTTCTGAGGATTATTTAAGTAATCCGAAAACAAAACCAACTTTGTATTCACTTTCATATTTTTAGCAATTTCTTTGTTCAATTGCATGGTGAGGGCAGCGCCAAACTGCGTGCGCACTTTTTCTCCGGGTGCATTTCCGAAAACACCTAAGTTTGATAGATAATCATCCGAAATAATCACCCATTGCATAGTTGTGGGAGCAAAAAACATAGATAAATACTTATTGGGCTTATAATCGATACCGGGACCTAATCCTATATAAAGCGGAGCCGCAAATTTCGAAACGTATGTATCGGTATTCGGATAATTATAACCCTTAGTAAATTGAGACCTCAAACTAAACAGCACCCCTAAATTCGCCTTTTTATTGATGCGATATCCATATTTACTTGCGATGTCTATCTTATCGTCCGTTTTTCGAAGATCACCATCCTGATTTTGCATACCATAAGAAAACACAAACTGATTGGCCCAAACACTTTTATCTTTGGTGTAATTCATAGCATAATTCAAACCAACTACCGCTGCATAAGAATTATCGCCTCCGGCGGCCCAATTACTAAAGCTGACTTGATTAAACTGAATGGAAAACTCCCCTTCGTTTAACCAATACGTGGTGTCTTTTTTAAGCGGTAAATCTTTGGCTACCTCTTTAAATTGCTTTTGAAAGTCTTTACTTTTCTCAACCAATTCTTGCGAAATAACGGGCATAGAAAAAAGTAATGCACAGAAGATAATTATTGATTTTCTCATATCGATAGTTTTAATGTTTAACAACAAACCTATAAAAAAATATATTATTTAATTTTTTTGTATGAAATAGTTTTTAAAAAAAGCCGAATTATAAAATCAGTTCTTTACCCTGCAAAAAAACCTGCTTGATATTACGTTCATCGCCTAACATCATAAGTACAAACATTATTTCATCGATTGTATTTGCCACTTCTAATCGCTCTCGCATTAATGCCGTAGCAGCAGGATCAACCACAATAAAATCGGCTTCTTTTCCTTGTTCAAAATTTCCGATAAAAGCATCCAGATTAAGCGCTTTTGCACCGCCCAAAGTCAATAAATAAAATGCATTACGTGCTGTAAAATCAATGCTTTGCAGCGATGCAACCTTATAAGCTTCTGCAGCTGTTTTTAGCATCGAAAAACTATTTCCGCCACCTACATCACTTCCTAAGGCAAGTGGAATTTGATAATCTC
>JAFGHU010000012.1 GCA_016929955.1 Bacteroidales bacterium
AATAAAAAATATACTTAAAACACGAAAGCCTTGCATTACGGAACATATTCACTATGATAAAAATGGAATAGCTAAATATATAGAAATAAGAGGATATCCTATTTTTAATAAAGAAAATCAAATAACACAAATTATTGAGCATGCTATAGATATCACAGAAAAAAAACAAAATTCTGAGATTATTCAAAAAGAAAAAAAGCAAACGCAGGCTTACCTTGATATTGCAGCGGTAATGCTAGTTGTGCTTGATACAAACCAAAAAGTTGTTCTTTGCAACAAGGAGGGTTTAAAAATTTTAGGATATACTGAAAATGAACTTATAGGTAAAAATTGGTTTGATATTGTAATCCCTGAAAATGAACGTATAGTTGTTAAAGAAGTATTTGACGCATTTGTGGCTGAAAAAATAGATGCTCCGGAATATTTCGAAAACTATATTCTCACTAAAACCGGAGAAAAAAAGCTTATTGCCTGGAAAAACAGTTTTATACGAAACGAGGCAGGCAAAATAGAAAAGCTTATATCTTCAGGCGAAGAAATTACCTGGAAGCGCCAATCAGAAGAAAAGCTGAAAGTAAGCGAACAAAAATACTACGACCTTTTCGAAAATCATTCTGCTCCTAAGCTGATTGTAGAGATGGAAACAGGTCGTATTATTGATTGCAATCAGGCGGCTACTGAATTTTATGGCTGGTCGAAGAATGAGCTTAAGCGCATGAATATTAGGCAGATTAATCTTTTATCTCCTGAAGAATTCAAAAACATAATGAATGTGATAAACACTAAAAAGCAAAAGTATTTTGAATTTAAACATAGGTGCGCCAATGGAAGTATTAAAGATGTAGAAGTTTATGTAGGAAAAGTAATTATCGATGGAAGGAAATGTATACATGCTGTAATCCACGATATTACCTCGCGCAAGATATCTGAAAGACTTCTTGCCCAGAACCATAAACTGGATGCAAGCTTAGCCAAATTATTTGTGCCATTAATTAAGGACAATATTTCGATAAATGAAATTGCACATTCAGTTTATAATGAGGCACTAGCATTGACAAATAGCTCCATATGCTATATTGCAATTATTGACCAAGAGTATCCTGATAATCTGATCGCCTACACATCTACGGATATGCTTAAAAAAGAAGACTCAACGGTCACCCAACAAGAAATGAGCAAAACAGTTTTTAGTCGCGCAATAGACGGCAAATTCCCGGTACTTTTCGGCTACTCGTTAAATAAAAAGGAGTCTTTTTTTACTAATAAAGCAAGTGAACTTCTTGAATCAACAGGCGTTCCTGAAGGCCATAAAAAAATTGATAAATTTTTATCCGTACCTGTGCTGTTGAATCAGGAATTGGTAGGGCAAATAGCCCTTGCAAACCCCGAAAACGATTATACACAAGAAGACTTAAAGACCATTGAGCATTTGGCCGAATATATGTCTTTAGCTATCCAACGCCATAGGGCATCTGAAAAAATAAAAAGTAGCGAAAAACGATTTAAAACCGTTGCTGAAAATTCGGGAGAATGGATTTGGGAAGTGGATGCCAAAGGTTTATTTACTTATTCCAGTCATGTGGTTAAAGAAATAAACGGATATACTGCTGATGAAATTGTTGGGAAAAAACATTATTTCGATTTTTATGCTAAAGAGCTTCATCAGACTAAAATGCAGGAGGCTGCCGAGCTATTTAAAGCGATGAAAAGTTTTAGTGGAATTGAAGATAAGATTATGCATAAGGATGGCCGCGAAATTAGTATAGAAACAAAGGGTATTCCAATTATTGATGAATCAGGACAATTAAAAGGATATATGGGTTCCACGATTAATATTACCGAAAAAAAGCAAGCAGAGGCTGATTTGATAAAACATGCAAAAGAACTTGAGCTTTTCAACAATGCTATGGTCGATAGGGAAATGCGCATTATTGAGATGAAAGAAGAAGTTAATGCATTGTGTAGATCGCTCAATATAGAGCTACGTTATCCTGAAAGCTGGAAATAAAAATATTTGAAAAAACACCTTATGAAGCGCTTTCTTTTAAAAATAGTATACGCCATAAAACCAAAAAAGATTAGAAGTCAATTTTTGGTTTGGTTTATCACATTAACCTTCTTGCCTGTCTTAATTATTACTTTTTATGCCCGGCCAAATACAGAAAAAACTTTAAGAGAACTACAAATAAGCCATTTTGAGGCGCTAACTGCTTTTCAAGTACAAAAAGTGGTAATTTTTCGTGATCATTTAATTGATGAAATGGAATCGCTGAGCGAGGAGCAAAGAATTATCGAACCCATTATTAAGTCAAATGCAAATCCTAAAGCTATACAAACTACTCAACAATCGCACAGTTTAGAAGCAGACAATAAATCTTTTTATAAACGCCAATTCCATAGTGCTGAAGACCATTTTATATCAGATTTTTTATTGATTGATTCGAGCTCACAAATAATATATTCCGCCAATGATGCACTTGTTGGGCAAAAAATTACAGAATTTAAAGATACTAATCAGGATTTTAAGAATAACTACAACAAATTTGTTCAGCAAAAGTCTATTTATATCTCACCTACTTTTTTTGATCGGATCAACCAAACACCGGCGCTAATTATTATTAAACCGGCTACCCACAGAGGAAAGTTCATTGGTTCATACGCTAAATTGGTCAATTTAACCGGTATTTTAACCGATCTGGCCAGCGAATATTTAATGGGCCAAACCGGCGAAATGTTAGTTGCTCAACTAAAAGGCGACACGATAGAATTTATGAATACGCTGCGCTTTGCCGCTGAAAACCCTTTTGATTTTAAACTTAAACTCGGATCAAATATTGCGCTACCAATACAAGAAGCTCTAGCGGGAAATGAAGGTTATGGAGTTTCGATTGACTATAGAGGAAAAAAAGTAATAGCGGAATGGAAGTTTATAGAAATACTTAATTGGGGAATAGTAGTAAAAATGGACCAAGATGAAGTTTTAGCTCCCATTCGCGCTATGCGAAAGAAACTAGCCTTTTCTGGTCTACTAATATTAATCATTACCTTAATATCCGCATTTGTCTTTGCGAATGCATTTACACGCCCAATCCTCGATTTAAAGAAAGCTTTGATTAACGCCGGTAAAGGCAATTTTAATATACAACTACCTGACAATCTGAAAGACGAAATTGGCGAATTAAATCTTGCTTTTAATGAAATGACCACGAATCTGCGTACGATTACAATATCACGCGATAAATTAAATGAAGAAATAAAAGCCAGACAAAAAGTAGAGGGGCAAGTGAGTTTACTTACCAGAGCCATTGAAAATAGTCCTGTAGTAAAAATAATTACGGATAAGAATGGCGAAATAACCTATGTAAATAAAAAATTTGAAGATTCCACGGGCTATAAACAAGAAGAAGTGATTGGTAAAAACCCCAATATATTAAGCAGCGGATATCATCCTGCTCAATTTTATAAAGAGATGTGGGCTGCACTTTTGAACAAAGGCTTTTGGAGAGGGCAAATACGCGATAAAAATAAAGCCGGAGAACATATGTGGCAGGATGTATCGATGTCGGTAATTCGTGATGAAAATGGCGAGATAAGCCATTTTGTATCATCACAAATCGACATTTCGGAAAGAGTTGCAATGGAAGAAAAATTGATTCAAAACGCTGCTATATTAGAAAAAAGTCGGAAAGCTGCATTAAGTTTAATGCAAGATGCCAATATCCAAAAGGAGGAAACCCAAAAAGCCCTTAAAGAATTAGAAGAAACTCAGAAAGAGTTAAGAAAACTTACGGTTGCAATCGAGCAAAGCCCTATCACCGTTTTGATCACTAACAGTAAAGGCGAGATTGAATATGTTAATCCCTATTTTTCTATTACAACAGGCTATACACCCGAAGAAGTATTAGGAAAAAATCCGCGTTTTCTGAAATCGAATACGCACCCTTCCGGTTTTTTTAAAAATTTATGGGAGACCTTAATTTCGGGGGCTTCCTGGAAAGGTGAAATTCACAATAAAAAGAAAAGTGGTGAATTGTATTGGGACTCTGTAACTATTTCGCCTGTTTTCTCTAACAATAAAATTAGTCATTATATTGCTATAAACGAAGATATTACAGTAAGAAAAGAGCTTGAGGAGAGTGCTTTACTCAATCGAATTCGTTTATTACGCCATCAAAATGCATTAAACAATATTGCACAGGGGAATATCTTTATAAATCCAGATTTTAACGACGCCATTCAATCTTTAACCGAAAATGCAGCCAGAGGGCTTGATGTTAAGAGAACCAGTGTTTGGCTATTTACGGATGAGAAAAAAACCAAACTTCGCATGAGCGCTGTGCATATTAAGGGCGCTAAAAAAATTGCACCAGGTTTCGAGCTAAAACAAGCTGATTATCCTATTTACTTTGAAACGCTAAAGGCTCAAAAAATTATTAGTGCACCTAATCCCCTTATCGATGAAAGAACAAAAGAACTAGTTGAGCATTATTTAGCACCAAATAATATTGCGTCTGTGGTAAATGTAACCATTAATCTAGAAGGCGAAGTATTAGGCATAGTGTGCATAGAATCTGTTGGCCAAGAACGTATCTGGTCTATTGAGGAAGAAAATTTTGCGCGATCAATTAGTGATTTTATTGCTTTGATAATTAGTAATAACAACAGAAAAGAATCGCAAAAGGCACTTCTTAAATTTACTCAACTACAAAACCTACTTGCTTCAATCGCTTCTAAATTTATTAATATTCCTGTAGACTTATTGGATACCGAAATCGAGCATTCGCTAAAATTATTAGTTCAGCATTTGCAAATGACAGGAGCCTCTATTACTTATCTCGAACAAAAAACACCTGTTCAATATTCCACCCGGCATGTGTGGTTTTCTGACCTATTAAAACCTTACGAACATGAATTTAAAGAAAAATTTCCTCAGCTTATAGCTACTAGAAAAGCGATGTTTGAAAAGGATGTGAATATGTTTTCTTACGCTAATAGTACGCTCAATAGCGAAACTTTATCGAAAGACTATTTGTATAATCTAGGTATTCGTTCAGGAATAAGATTCCCCATCAAAGATAATTTAAGAGAAAATACGGCGAGTCTTTGCTTTTTCTCCACCGAAAAAGAAATCGAAATCGAGCAAAATGAGATTAGCTTACTATCGGCATTTTGCACGATACTTGAAAATGCATTTCTGAATAAAAATAATCAGGCTCAGCTTATATTGGCTAAAGAAAAAGCCGAAGCTGCAACATTATCAAAAAGTATCTTTTTGGCCAATATGAGTCACGAAATTAGAACACCTTTAAATGCCGTGCTTGGTTTTTCTGAAATACTCAATCGCATGATTGATCATCCAACACAAAAAGATTATTTGAATTCGATACAATCGAGTGGAAAAACATTGCTGAAATTAATAAACGACATACTTGATCTTTCTAAAATAGAAGCCGGAAAATTAACTTTGTTAAAGGAAGAGGTAAATCTGACTTCGCTATTGCATGAAATTCAAAATTCATTCCAACTTCGAGCTAATGATAAAGGCATCGATCTTCAATTAATTATACCTGATAATACGCCTAAATATTTCATTTTAGATGAACTACGTTTAAAGCAAGTGCTCTTAAATTTACTCAGTAATGCCCTAAAATTTACAGATAAAGGCTCAGTTATTCTGGAGCTTAAAATCAGGAAAATAGAATCAGAGAAAATTGATTTCGACTTGATTATTAAGGATACCGGAATTGGGATATCCGAAAAATTTAAGGAACGCATTTTTGAAGCTTTTGAACAACAAGAAGGGCAAGACAATAAAAAATATGGAGGAACTGGCCTAGGACTTGCCATTACCAACAGAATCATTCAAATGATGGGTGGGCAAATTACTTTAGAAAGCAAAATAAACAAAGGGAGCACATTTAGCGTTCATTTTAAGAATATTGCCATCAGCAAAACCACTGTCTCAGAAAAATCAACCGAGTCTAAATTAGATCCCGATCGAGTCCGATTTTCACCTGCAACAATTTTAATTGTTGATGATGTTGAAGATAACCGCAAACTGATAAAAGGCTATCTCAATCCTTACGCAATTCGTTGTATCGAAGCTAAAAACGGTTTGCTTGCTTTTAAAAAGATAAGCGAAAACCCACCGAACTTGATATTTATGGATTTACACATGCCCAAAATTGACGGAAAAAATACGGCGGACATAATTAGAAGTAATCCTAAAATTAAATCCATTCCCATAGTGGCATTATCGGCGTCAGCATTTACGGGTAACGATAAGGATATTATCGATGCAGGCTTTGATGCTTTTGTGCGTAAACCTGCAAGCTTAAGCGATATTATTGAAGTTATGATGCGCTTTCTATCACATACAATTATTGAAGATATTACAACCAAAAAAGAAACAAGTGAATTAAATGCTTTACAGATTCCAACTAAGATTTCCGAAGATTTTAAAAAAACATTTCGTCCT
>JAFGHU010000126.1 GCA_016929955.1 Bacteroidales bacterium
ATAAGGTTCTAAAATCAATTTTTACAATTAATCATCTAGAAAAAAATGGAGGAGTAAAATCCTTCCGATCGTTAATCGTTTTTCTCTATTGACCTATCACTTTACGCGCTTTTTTAAGGTGTTTAGACTCGAAACAAACTGTGTTAAAAAGTAAGAACCGATAAAAGCGTCTGCGCTTTAGCTTCGGTTTCGTTCCATTCTTTTTCCAATTTCGAATCGCGCGTAATTCCACCACCAACATACAAAGCGAATTTCTCTTGTTCAATTTTCATACAGCGTAAATTTACATAGAGCGCTAGAGAATGGCTATTTATCGGGCCTAAAAAACCCGTATAATATTCACGATGATGTTTTTCAGTATCCAAGATCAAAGCTTTAGAAGCATCAAGAGGAATTCCGCAAACCGCCGGTGTTGGATGCAATAAGCTTATCATCTTAACTATTTCAGCCCGATCAAAATCTTGATTAACAACAAAATCGGTTCTTAAATGCGCCAAATTTCCGGCGGCAACCGTATAATTTTCAGAAACTTGAACACGATCTGAAAACGCATTAAGTTGTTTCAAAACATAATTTTTTACATAGGCTTGTTCTTCTATTTCCTTTTTTTTCCAAACAATCGCCTTCACTTTTCGATAATCAAGTTGTTGAGTCCCAGCCAGTGCCATCGTCTTTATTCCCTCCTTATCTTGTTCTAATAAACGCTCTGGCGTAGCGCCCATCCACAGCTCACCGGAGGGTAAATTAATCATATAAACAAAAGCCGTAGGATAAGTTTCGACCAGTTTAGTATAAATGGCCAAAGGCGATGTTTTCGATTTTGGATGCGTTACGATTTTAGATAAAATTGCCTTATCTAAGCGACCGGAATTCAAAGCGAAAAGATAAGTATTAAAAGCGCTGTGGTATTCTGATTTAGGTGTGGATTCCGGATAAACAGGACCTCGCTTTTTACGATCGGCCAAGCCTGATAAATAATCTATAATATTCTGATTATCTGTAGATTCATTAAGTATATCATCCGTTTTATAATACCAAATAGGAAATGCTTTATCGGCTACAAAGGGTGCAAAAACAAAACCTTCTTCTTCCGTATCTGCCAAAGTATTTAGGTCTTGAAAAGATTGTGGATGATAAGAAATTAAAGTTGTACTTTCGGTACTCTCGGGCAAACTATAGCGCACAAATGCCATCCCTTTCTGCAGCAATAACTGATGAATTCTATTTAAAGAAGCATTCATTTATTTTAGAAGAATAAAATTGGTTAAACGCGCTGTAGAAACTAAATCGCCGACCTCATCGCTTATTTGAATATCCCAAATATGCGTATTTTTTCCCACATGGATAGTTCTTGCTTCGCCATAAACCCACCCGTCTTTTTTTGCTTTTATATGATTGGCCGTTATCCCTGCACCTCGCACATCGGCTTTCACATCGCCCATTAGTATGGCAGAACCAATACTGCCAATGGTTTCGGCCAGGGCTACACTTGCTCCGCCATGCAAAATTCCAAAGGGCTGCCGTGTGCGTTCATCCACCGGCATTTTGGCTTTAATATAACCAGACTCAACAATTAAATATTCAATACCAAGCACTTCCATTAAAGTACCCTTGCTTGTTTTGTTCATTTCCTCAACTGAAATAGGCATAGGACATTTGAAATTTTATGGATTATTAGCAAAAATAAACTTAACCATTGAATTTGCCGTATGAATTCTTAGAAAATGTACATTTGTTAAAATTTATAGATGACTACAGAAGAGAAAATAAAGTTAAAAGCACTGATCGAACTCAAGATTGAGCGTCTGAATTTACAAATCGCTGATTTAAAAGAGCTGACGCAACCCATCGAACCCGATTGTGCCATAGGCAGAGTAAGCCGTATGGATGCTATCAACAACAAAAGTGTGAACGAATCGGGATTACGAAAAAAGATTGACCAAGTCAATGGCTTGGAATATGCACTTTCCATTTTCGATGAAGCTGAATTCGATCATTGTATTAATTGTGGCGATTTAATTCCAAGCGGTCGGTTATTTGTGATGCCTGAAAGCAGAAAATGTGTGCGTTGTGCAGGATTCGGACAATAAGGATTTAAGTTTTAAGTTGTTTGTCAATTGCTTGCTCTTTGCTACCTTTGTGGCTAATAAAAGAAATAAAATTGAAAAAAATTAGTTGCTTACTTATCAGTTTAATCGTGTTGGGAATTTCATCTTCCTGTTTAAAAAATGAAATTTGCAGTCCCTATGCTATTGAACTCAATGCTGTTATCTACACCTTGATCGAAAACGAAAACGACGGACTTTTCGACACAATTCCTTATGCCATTAATATAGACTCCATATATGCACCCTATATAGATAGCGTTAATTTATTAGGCAACGAAGTGGACATCGCATCCTTAAATTTCCCTTTAGATAATGCAAACAACGAATCAAGTTTTGTTTTGAGTATTGACGGCGTAAAAGATACCGTTACCTTTAGCTACGAAAAACACATCCTCTTTAATTCAGTAAAATGCGGTATTACAAATACATACACGATTACAAGTTTCCATTATAGCACGCACTCATTAAAAGCTTTAGTTTTAATCAACCCCGAAATTGATGTCATCTCAAAAGAAAATATTCAATTTATTTTTTAGTCTGCTTATTCTCGTTTCAACTTCGGCGCTGGCACAAGAAATCAAGGTTGGCGAAGATGCCAACAGGATGAAAGAATCGGCTACTACTTCAAGCAAGGAGAAGAAAAAAAAATCACCAAAAATCCATATAGACCGTGACTTGAAACTTGGCATGGATATCAGTAATTTTTTAATCGGAGCCGTAACTACTAATATCGACGGTTTAGATTTTTCGGTTGATTATACGCTTGATAAAAAACGCTATGCCATTATTGAGTTTGGACATAATTCGTATAATGAATCGAGCGATGTTTTGGATTATTTCTCTAAAGGATCATATGTTCGTATTGGTTTTGACTCTGATACGCGCAAAGAAAAATCGAATAGCAGTCGCGATATGTTTTATTTAGGCCTTCGCTATGCTTTTGCAACTTATACGCAAAGACTCGAAAATGCACAACTAAGTTCCGGCTACTGGCCCAGTGTAACACAAGCGGAAGTCAGTTTTGATAATTCGGCGCATTGGGGTGAAGCTATAGCCGGTTTTAAAGTAGAAGTAATGAAAAATGTCTATTTGGGATTAGGACTGCGCATGAAAATTCTGATTTATCAATCGGGCGATAAAACAATAAGCCCTGCTGTTTATATTCCGGGTTATGGTAAAACTTCCGGAACTTTAATTATGGGATTCAATTACAATGTCTATTATAATTTACCGTTCAATTATTCGAAAAAAAATAAATAACGTGCAAAATAATAAAATACAATATCTCTCTTTGCTCCTGATTTTACTTTTGCTGATTCCAGACCGCAGCTTTAGTCAGGATGTAGAACAAAGCTACCCGAAGCAAATAGGTATTGGGCTAAAATCAGGCATCACATCAAGCCTTATTGATGTTGGAATTCCGGTACAACAAATGAGCAGTACTTTTGTTCCAACTGTAGGATTCATATTTACTTATATTCACGCAAAAACAGTTGGAATTCAACTGGAGGCCAATTATATAAGCAAAAGCTGGGAAGAAAACCCTATCAGTGATTATACCTTTAATACAAAACTTAATTATATCGAAATTCCTATGCTCACAACTTTGCATTTTGGAAATCGATTTAAGTTCCTCATTAATTTTGGCCCTTATATCTCTATTTTATTGCATGAGGAAAGCAGTCATAATATAGCCCAAGAGTCTGATTATTATCCTTTTTATGAAAACCGAACGGCCAGAAAAGGAGATTTTGGTATGACCGGAGGCGCCGGATTTCGTTTACAAACAAAAATTGGTTTATTTCAAATTGAAGGGCGCTATACTTACGGTTTTCAAAATGTATACGATGTTGATGCCTCTAACCTGGATTACTCCAATCTAAAGACAATGGCGTTCTATCTAAGTTATCAATTTTCTTTTTCTGATGATTACTAAAGCATCTATTCTCTTATTTGATTTAGACGGAACGCTTAGCGATCCAAAAGAAGGCATACTAAATTCTGTCCATTATGCTTTAAAACAAAAGGGCATTATTGAAAAACATCCTGAAGAGTTGCATTGCTTTATTGGACCGCCTTTACACCTTTCTTTTAAAAACAGATATCACCTCAGTGAAGAAGAAGCATTTGAAATGGTGCGCATTTTTCGCGAATATTTCTCGGCCAAAGGCATTTACGAAAATGAGATTTATCCGGGTATTTTTGAGTTATTGAAAGCATTAAAAAACCAAAACAAAATCATTTCGCTTGCCACTTCCAAGCCAACTCATTTTGCAAAAAAAGTGATCGAATATTTTAAAATTGATCCTTTTATCGATTTTATCGCCGGTGCCAATAGCGATGGGAGCAGAACAGATAAAAAAGAGGTTGTGGCATATGCAAAAGAAATTACCGGAAACAAAGCAAACGAAAACTATTTAATGATTGGCGATCGGGAATTTGACATTCAAGGAGCGCATTTTAATCATATACCCGGCTGCTGGGTACGTTATGGCTATGGTAAAGAAAGCATCGTGCAAAAAGAAAAGCCTGAATACATTTGTCGTTCCGTTGAAGAATTGAGGCAATTGTTACTCTAGCTCTGCACCTTAATAAACATAAAAAACGGCAAAAGATTGCACTCCTTTGCCGTTCAAAGATCGACTAAATAAGCATTAAAACCTTAAACCACAGAACCCTACGAGCGTTTAAAATACGCATAGGGTTCTGAAAATATTTAAGATATTCCAACTAATCCAATAATAGCGCATTAAACAAGAACTTATATACGCCACTTGTCGAAGATCGAAACTGCGGACTGAAAGAATAGAAAACCATTTGTCCTTTTCCTTTTTTAATCCAAACGGCAGCCGGTAATTTTGCCAATAATTCCTCATTCTCCATATATCCACTCGGACAAATATGATCTTCGGGAAAAGTGGCAATTACGCGCCGGTCGATATCAAAACCCGGAATATTGGTCTGAAAAGTTGGATCGCCTCTATAAAAAATATTTGCAGTCGCTTCTAAACCATAAGTTAAGGGGTGATTTTCCAAAACACGAACTGTGGCTAAAGAACCTGCAACATACAAACCTTTCTTTTCCAACCGATTAGCAATATTAGAAATGGGCAAGCTAAAGTCCTCTTCCTCTTTTCCCTTATTAATTTTCATTGGTCCCATAAATAAATCAGTAGAAGATCCCCAAGTAATTACATTTCCTCCATTATCCACAAACTCCATAATTCGTTTAAGGCCTTCTTTTCCCATTCCTTTTGCATATTCAGGAGGTAAACTACTCGGATTATAATTTCCTGAAGATCCTTTTCTCTTACCTTCAAGCAAAATATCTTTTGAGGAAGACGGGAATACCAACACATCAAAAGAGGATAAATCGAGTGTTTTAAATTCATCAGGCCGAATTAACTGAAAAGGAATATGATGCGTATCCAATACATAACGTGTCCAACCTGCATCCATATCGTGATTCCAGGTTTCGACAAAACCGATTTTCGGATTACTTAATTTCTTAAGTCCATCCAATTTTTTACTTGTAAATTCAGCAAAAACACCATTTTCTTTTAAAAGATTCTGAACAAGTGTTCTGTTTTTTGTATTGAGTTTAAGTGCAAAACTTCCTTGTTTTGCCTTTTCGGTATCCGCCGAGAGGCGAAATATATCTTGCCCTTTATCCATTAATTCAAAAGCAAGAGCAAAACTTTTATTTTGATCAACCGGTAAAACTACATATTCGGCATCTGAAGGAATACTATTTATCGCATCAGCAGGTGCCGTAATAGGTTCAAGTTTCGCGATTAAATGATCTACCGGATTGTTTATCTCAACCGATTTTAATCCCATATGCAATGGCAGCGACCAGGACGTAATATCATAAGGCTCGATTAAAGGGCCATCTTTAGAATAATGACGAACGGGAAACTTTTGATTTTCCATCACTTCCTTAACAAAAGCGCGGAAAGGCTGAGCAAGCGAAACAACTACAGAACCTTTTGAGAAAAGCGTTTGATTAATTACAATATCTTCTTTTAGCGTATTCAGCTGAATTCCGTGTTCCAACATCAGATTAACAAATGCAAGTAACTGACCCTGATCATGTTGTTTTGCAGGTAAAATATAATAATAAGGCGCTTCAGAAGCACCCAAAAGAACTTCTTTCTTGCATAAATTATTTGTATAGGTCAATATTTCTTTTTTATGAAACGAAGCTGTTTTAATGATTGATTTTGTTGAAACCAATTCTAAATCAATGATATCGCTAAGTTTCCACCATCCGCCCATCCAAGGATCGGGCATATTGGCACTAATAGCATATTCAGCCATTCCTTTGCCACTAACGGATAATTCATTGGGTTCTATATAGATAGAAGTAGCAGTTGCGACACTTGCTGCCTCAGTAAGAAAAGACATCACATTTTTCCAAAGGCAAGTTTCTGTTGATCCCGGCCAATAATTATCAAAGGCATAACCTTGCGATACCCCTTTTAATCCAGCCCCTGTAAGGTCTTTGATCATATTCGTACCAAATAAACCCGTCCAGTTCCATAATCCCGGATCAATGTTTTCTGCAATCGGATCGTGATTGGGAGGAACAAAATACCGTGGCCCACGCGATCCCATTTGATGTTTTTCGACCATAACCTGAGGGAACCAAGTTGTACTGGTTATGGCAGAAATTGCTTTGGTATCTGTTTGAGAGAGCGTAATAAAATCGCGGTTATTATCATGGCCTACATATTTATGATATAAGCCGGGCAATGTAGCTCCTTCGTATTTAGTGCCTTTGTATTTTTTGTAATTGTTCACAACCATATCCATACCATCAGGATTATGATTTGGAACCATCATATAAACGACATTATCAAAATAAGAAAGCAATTCAGGATCGGAAGTCGTTGCATAATCATAAGCAATGAGCGAAGCTGCCTGAGAGGGTCCAACTTCGCTGGAATGCATAGATAAAGTGGCTAAAAAAAACACTTTTGCTTTTTCAATCAATTGGGTTTGCTCTTTTTTATTCAGATTAGGATTTAGCATCAATTCCTTGTTCATCGCCTTATAGCTCTCCAAATTCCTGATATTTTCTTCGGAGGAGATAAAAAGAATATACATGGCTTGTCCCATTGGGCTCTCTCCTATTTGCTCCATTTTTAAGCGTGGAGAATCCTTATCGAGTAATTTTAAATAGTCAATTAACTGACTATAGGTATAAAGATTTCCTTCACTTCCGGGTTGAAAGCCAAAATAATCTTTAGGTGTTACCAAATCCGACACCTTTTGGGCTTGAGCAGCAAAAATATTCGCCAAAACAAAAACGATAGCGAAAAATGCTAAATACTTCTTTTTCATAATTTTAAATTTAAGAATTAGGTTGGTTTTTTAGGTTAAACATGAATAGCTTGATGTTTTCCCTGCTAAATTAAAAAAACCTTTGTACTTTTATTGCAATTCAAGAATAAATCAATACAATTTGTCTTATGAAAAAATTTAAACGTATCTTATTATTTGCATTCAGTCTAATCGTTTTCACTTCCTACAGTCAAGAATTTGTAGATCTTCAAAGCGGCGACGATGTGGTTATAAACGGATTATTAGTTGGATTTAACGTTGTAAAAAAAGAAACGAAAAAGGGTGCTGATCTTTATAAACTTACTGCCACTATTACTAACCGCGGAGGTGATTATATACGTATTTTCGATGTTTCACCGGAGCTCTTTGTTGAAAAACCAGAAAATGCACTGGCTTATTTTCAATTTACAAATGCCACCGGAAAAGCAATGTCGGCAACCAATGCACATTTTTATCCCAAACCTAAATACATCCGGGTTCCGTATAAATGTAAAAAATGTCCTCCGATAAAAAAAGACGAAGATCCTTATGATCACTATACAAAATCAGTAATTATTGGAACCGAATTCGTTTCCGGATCGACTATGAGTAAAGTTTATAATATTAGAGTGGCCGAAGGCGAAATTCCGCAGGTTAGAGTTATGGTTTATTAGTGCTATCCTCTAAAATACGAATCTATTATTCTTAAACAAGCACGAATTGTTTAGCAGAAATACAGTGCTTATTTATTATTTGTTCTTTTATAATACGTTAGCGAATTGTGATGAGCGAATAAAAACAAATATCTTGGATAGAACTTATTTAATTTACTAAATTCGTAAACGCAATTTATACTATTTCATGTTCTATACTATGCGCATTTTTTGTTTCATTTTCGTATTGAGCTTTTGTTCCCCGTTTTTCAGTGATGCCCAATCGGCAATTTCGGCGAATAAATTGACTTACGCTGAAGCCAAAGATACGATTCAAGAGCTTGGCGCTTCTTGTTGGGAGCTTAGAATTTCAAATTCAGATTCTGCTGCAATGCTGGGCGAAAGAGCATTGGATCTGGCTTTTGAATATACTATTTTGGAGCCAATTCCACGTCTGAGTAATTATGTAGGCGTTGTTTATATCCATTTTTTACACGAAATAAGTAAGGCCATTCCTAACTTTCACAAAGCGCTTGAATACGGCCTGCTTTTGAACGATTCTATACAAATTGCCTATGCCTATAATAATCTCGGCGACGCCTATTTATTAAATGGCAATGTTCCCTTATCGAAGTATTACTCTGAAAAATCGCTTCAATTCTTCAAGCTATTGAATAATCCTTCGGGCATTGCCTATGGCTATGTAAATTTGGGTTTAATCGCTAGAATTGATAAAGATTTTTCTGCTGCCATTGACTATTTTAATAAATCAAAAAATATCCGAGAAGCAAGAGGAGATCAACAGGGCATTGCATCCGATATTTACGAAATCGGAAAAACCTATTTAATGCAAGATAAGCTGGATAGTGCACTGCTTTGTTTTCAAGACTCCTATCAACGGCATCTGGATATTTACAATATAGTTTATACAGCACATTGCTTAAATGGCATTGCAACTATCCATTATAAAAGAAAAGAACTGGCTGATGCCTATGCTCTTTTTAATCAATCCATTGAATTAAACAAAACGCGCGACAATTATTATGGTTTAATTGATAATTATACAGGACTGGCGCTCGTGTGTGCCGAACAAAAAAAGAAAGCAGAAGGCGAAGCTGCACTTGCTGAAGCCTTATCGCTTTCTAAATTGCTTAAGGTTCCTGCACAAACATTGCTTATCCATAAAACTTATGGTCAATTTTATAATCTGTTAGGCGATTATAAACAAGCGGCCACTAGTCTGACAAATTTTATCGAATTATACGATGATATTTTGGCCAATCAACAGGTTGAGACTTTAGAAGAACTGCAAGAAAATTTCACTATTCGTCAGAATTTGAATAAAGCGCAAAACGAATTAGAAACAAACAGAAAGGAACTTATTTATCTTTTGATTATTATCGCATTATTAATTCCACTGCTTATCTTGGGGATTTTGCGTTTACGGAATAAACATAAATTGAATCTTAAATTGCAAGAAATCAATTTTGATAAAGACAAAATGTTCTCTGTTATTTCGCACGATTTAAAAACCCCCTTTAATGCATTACTTGGTTTTAGCAATCTCTTGATCGAAGAATTGAAAGAAAACAAATATGATAATGCTCTGAAATACACCGAAATTATCAATCGAAAATCTAAAGATAGCTTGAGCCTGCTTTCCAATTTATTAACCTGGTCACGATCGCAAACAGGCAGAATTGCTTTTAACCCAAAAGCGATGTTTTTCGATGCGCTTTTCCACGATTTATATCAATTCTTTGAGATAGATGCAAAAAAGCATTTTATAGAACTCCAATTTACAAATACGATTAAGCACAAGGTGATAGCCGATATTGATCTTCTGCAAATTGTTCTCCTTAATTTAATTTCCAATTCGCTAAAATACACAAAACAAGGAGGACGAATACAAATACAAGCGGCTGAAACCAATTCGCATATCGTCCTTAAAGTAAGCGATACGGGTATAGGAATTGCGCCGGAAATTTTAAAAAATCTTTTTAATACGCAACAAAAAGTACAAAGTGTGGATGGTTTAAGAAAAGAAAAAGGAACAGGATTAGGTCACTTAATCGTGGCCGAATTAATCCATCTCCATCAGGGACATATAAAAGCGAGCAGCGAACTCGGAAAAGGAAGTATTTTTGAAGTTATTATTCCTAAACAACAAGCTTAAGAATAACTAAAGCATAAACAGCGACTTACCCATTTTTTAATAACACTCTTTTATCCAATGGTAAGGTTTACGATTGATCTATTTTCCTCGTGTAAAGTCGGGAAAATATTGGACTTGTCCCCCACCGGCAATTGATGTTTCAGATAAGGGCGTTACGGAGCTCCACGAAGCAGCATCGTAAACATCGATGGGTGGAGCAATTTGTCTTTTAGCCGATTCTACGAAAGCATGCATCACAAAAAAATCCATTCCCCCATGTCCGGAACCTGTTGCTTCTTTTTCGAATCGTTTCCAAAGAGGATGATCATATTTTTCTAACCAAGGCCTTGCATCATCCCAGCGGTGAGGCTTGTTTGCTTCGCCTTCGATATAAATTCTATTGCCATCGGCCTCCCAAATCCCTTCCGTTCCTTGCACTCTAAATCCTAAGGAATAAGGTCGGGGTGAGTTTGTATCGTGAGTAACTATAATTGTTTCACCATTGGCTGTATCTATTGTTGTTGTTATAATATCACCCAATTTCCACTTTAAATTGGCATTCCGATGATTTTCGCCTCCACCTGCGACAATATGTTTATGCAATCCACGTGCTTTTGTAGCGTGAGAAGTTAAGGATACAAATCGATTTCCTCTGTTGATATTGGCATAAGTGGCTACCGGACCGAGTCCATGTGTGGGATAAATATCCGCATTTCTTTTTAAACTGTGTTGCGTACGCCAACGGGCTTCGCTATATCCTTTCTCGCCAAATTCAACGCCATGTCCGTAAGGATGAATACCATCATTAAACTTAACTTCGCGCAAATCGTGTTGATAACCACAGCGAAAATGCAAAAGCTCACCAAAAACATTTTGCCGAACCATATTTAAGACCGCCATAACATCGCGCCGATAATTTACATTTTCGAGGATCATTAAATGCGCACCTGTTTCTTCGTGCGTATTTACCAAATCCCAACATTCTTCCACCGTCATTGCCGCTGATACTTCTACACCGGTATACTTACCCGCCTGCATAGCTTCCACACTCATCGGAGTATGCCACAACCAGGGGGTAGCTATAATTATAGCGTCTATCTCTTTTATTTTCAATAAATTACGATAATCGTAATCATCTTCTCCAAATTCTAAAGCAGGCGATTTTCCTTTTTCTTTCAATAGCTCACGGGCAAATTTTAGTCGATCTTTATCAATATCACAAATCGCTTTAATTTCGACATCGCTACGATCGAGTGCATTTCTTAAATGCTCCTCGCCGCGCAAACCCATACCTATAAAGCCCAGGTTTAAAACTTGTTTTGATACTGCAGCAAAACTAAAACTTGGTAATAAAGAAACACCCAGTCCGGCCACTGCCGAATTCCGTATAAATGATCTACGATTAATAGCCATAATCCTTTTTTATTACGAAAATATAAAATACTTCTAAATGGAAGAATAAAAGCAGACAGGCTTAAAAATTTTTATTCAGAATCCAGGCCATGCTATATCCTTGATGCCGAAGCCATTGAACCTGTTTTGTAGCATCCTGTGCATTGTTAAAAGACTGCATGCTAACGCGATAAGTTCCCATATTACTTTGTCCGGCAACAAAAGCATCAAATCCTTCGGCACGTAAACGACCTACTAAAGCTTCAGCTCTCTCTTTTTCGATAAAGGAGCCACAAATAATATGATACTGTCCCTTGGGTTGTTCAATAGCACTTTCTTTTACAATAAAACCATTTGTATTGGCCGGTTCCGCTGCCTTACTATCTAATTCATTTTTAGCTTCCAAATCCAAAACCGGAGCAGATTCTTCAACAGACTCATTATCAAAAATTTGGTCAGGCTTACTATTTTCTGACGATTTGTTTGTTTGCGAGCTATCTAAGAATGAAAGCACAGATGTTTGCTGCAAATTAGCACCTTGCTGCGTTAAATAGGGTAAATAAAATACGGCGCCTATCAAAACAGCTATCGGAATAAGCACAGCGGCAATTTTTTGAAGCGTTTGTGTATTTAATTTGATGACCCTGGTAGTTTTTGGTTTAACTACGGTTTTCTGAAGTGGAGCTTGCAAACTAAAGTCGGGTTTACGCACTATCCGCTTGAGTGCAATTGCTTTTAATCCAAAAGCATCTTCATTGTAATTAATAGTGGTATTGGGGTGGAATTCGAGTTTAAAATGCGAATTCATCTCCAAAATTCCAAGTTCGCCAAAAGCAATTTGCTTTCCTTCAGCAAGATCTCTCCGACAGTAGCTCACAAATACATTTAAAACCTGCAATGCGGTTTTATACGAAATATTTAAGCGTTGTGCCAGATGATTTGCAAGCAATCCATCATTTGTATTCAACTGTGAATTAAACACTAAGCTTCGCGATGCCGGCTTTATTTGATGTTGGCTTTCGTTTATTTGAGCTGCATGATAATTGGTAAGGAATGCCCCCAATCCGGGAATGATAACGCATTCGTGTTCGAGAACCAATCGACTAATATGTGCAGCAATATCCATTAATAATTTTTAGAAAGTCAAATGTAGCGTTGAATGCAGAATAAATCAAGAATTGTTCGTAAGTTTTAATAAGTCTTCAGGCGTATCCACAGCCATCGACTCAAAAGTGGTAATTTCTGTATGGATGCTAAATCCATTTTCGAGCCACCTCAGCTGCTCCAAAGATTCGGTATCTTCCAAAATACTTTTGTCTAAGGCGCAAATACGATGCAGAATTTCCGTTCTATAGGCATAAATTCCCAAGTGTTTAAAATAAATTGCTTTTGTAAACACATCCTCGTCTGGCATTCCGCGAAAATAAGGAATTGGAAAACGACTAAAATAGAGCGCTTTTCCGTTAAGCTGTCGAACTACTTTAACCACATTTGGATTATTCAATACTTCTTTATCCTTAATTGGTTTAATGAGTGTTGCTATTTCGGTAGTTTTCTGTTCAAATGCAGCGGATAGTTGATCGATTTGCAGGGGATTTATAAAAGGTTCGTCACCTTGAATATTCACAACGATATCAAACATATCAGTATCTGCCTGAAGCTTCTCCACAACCTCGTTGCATCGATCGGTACCCGACAAATGCGCCGAACTGGTCATAAGCACCTTAGCTCCAAAACTTTGAACATGTTTAAAGATGCGCTCATCGTCGGTAGCCACAAGAAGCTGATTTAAAGATTTTGCTTTGGATGCTTGTTCGTAAACACGCTGTATCATCGACTTCCCTTGAATCATTGCCAAAGGTTTTCCGGGAAATCGGCTCGACTCGTAACGTGCAGGAATAATGCCTAAAATACGCATAATCTTAGCTATTCGGATTTAAAACAACCCATGAATTTCGGCGTTTATTTTTTCTATTACATCGCCAAGATCTTCGGGGTTTTCCGTAAAATCGGTATTATCCACATCAACAATAAGTAATTTACCAATGGTGTATGAATTAATCCACTCTTCGTATCTTTCGTTTAGCTTTTTCAGATAATCAATGCGAATGGTTTCTTCATAATCGCGTCCTCTTTTTTGAATTTGATTAACTAAAGTAGGAACGCTGGCACGCAAATAAATAAGCAAATCAGGAGGTTGAATAAAGGAACTCATCAACTCGAAAAGTGATAAATAATTATCGAAATCACGCGTTGTCATTAGGTTCATGGCATGCAAATTCGGGGCAAATATATACGCATCTTCGTAGATGGTTCTATCTTGAATAATGGTTTTATCGCTTTTGCGGATATCAACCACTTGCCTAAAGCGACTGTTTAGAAAGTACACTTGAAGATTGAAAGACCAGCGTTTCATATCTTCGTAAAAACTATCTAAATAAGGATTGTCATCAACACTTTCAAACAATGCTTTCCAGCCCATTTGTTTGGCCAACAAACCTGTTAGCGTTGTTTTTCCTGATCCAATATTTCCTGCTATTGCGATATGCATTGTAAATGATTTTTATTTCAAATATAGTTAATAACTAATG
>JAFGHU010000127.1 GCA_016929955.1 Bacteroidales bacterium
GCTAAGTTGCTTTTCCAAACTTGTGGAAAATGGAAATCTTCTGAAGTTGTATTTACCTGGAAAGTATAACCGGGGTAAATGCCTGGGTTAGAGGCTTGATTTCCTAGCCATACAAAAGGAATACGCCCTGTAAAAATTCCAGTTCCTCCTCGTACGCGTAAACTATTATCACCTTTAACATCGTAGTTAAATCCAAGACGTGGAGACCACATCAAGCGCGAAGAAGGCCAAACAGATGGGTCAACCGTAACTGAATTGCCATTTTCATCCACAAAGCCGTCGAAATTAGCAGCTTCTAAAGTGGCATCAGATACTGCAATTGTATTCAAATACATAGGAGCGTCTATACGTAAACCATAAGTAAGATTTAATTTATCACTTACTTCAAACTCATCTTGAATATAGACTCCAATTTGAGCTACATCAACCTCAGCCATTGCAAAAGGTTTTTGTTGTGCGTCGGTAACTTCTTGATTAAAATCAATATCATCAGAAGTTGTTGCTAAGAAGTCATCCACGCCACCAAAGAACATATGCCAAGGGTAGTAGAACAAGTTAAAGGAGTTGTTAAACTTAAATATTTCGACGTTGAAACCAGCAGTAATGGTGTGCTTATTGGCATAATAAGTTAGGTTATCCATAAATTGAAAAACATCCTGGTCTAACAAATTATTTGTTGAGAACATCTCAGAACCGGCAGTAATTGCCAAATTTCCGTTTTCATCAAAAATATCGATAACAGGAAATGGCTCAGAATGAGGATCGCGTGTATCTCTGAATGAGGTATAACCAATCATCAATTTATTGGCAAATTTATTTGAAAATATAGAATTCAATTCGCCAACAAACGAATGGATTTTATTGTTAATCCTATACGATGAATTTTCAAAAGGAAGACGATAACTGGTTGGTCCGCGTCCAATAATTGCTTCAGGATGAGGTAAAATATCTTTCCATGCATCCAACATATTATAACGTAGCGTTAAGGTATGATTTTTAGCAATATTCCAGTCTAATTTAGCTAAGAATTTGTTGTTATACGTTTCGTGATTATAGCCTTCGTAAGCACCGGCTTCATAACCCCACTCGTTTAATAAATGGTCGTGAACAGCTTGAATATCAGTGGCATTAACACTGGTAACATTAGCACCGGAATTGGTTCCGTCATCAGCTACAAAACCATGAGCCAGTTGATCTCTGCGTTCAGCTTCGGCATTAATAAAAAAGAATAATTTATTTTTGATTATAGGACCACCAACACTAATACCGGTTTGACTTGTACTAAAATCAAGGTTAGGAACATCAACACCACTGATTTTTGTTCCAATCATATTTTCATTTCTTAAATAGGTATAAACAGTAGCTTTAAATTCGTTGGTTCCTGATTTAGTTACGGCATTAACACCGGCACCGGTAAAACCACCTTCGCGAACATCGAATGGCGCTAAAGAAACTTGAATTTGCTCGATGGCATCTAATGACACGGGTTGAGCATCTGCTTGTCCGCCCGGAGTTGCATAATCCAATCCAAATGAATTATTAAAAATAGATCCATCTAAAGAGAAGTTATTATACAGATTGTTACGACCTCCAAAACTGTTACCGTCACTTTGTGGAGTAAGTCGTGTCAAATCTTGAGAACTACGAGAAATCGTTGGTAAACTTTGTATTTGTTTACTGTCAATATTTGTCATAGCTCCGGTTTGCTCTGCACTAAGCTCTCCTTCTGTTTTGGATAAAATTTCTACTTCTGCTAATTCCGTTGAACTCGGTTGTAGTGTAATGGAAACGTTTGCAGTTTTGTTCAATTGAAGATAAATACCGGTTTCCTCAGCATTCTGATAACCAACAAACGTAACAATTACAGAATATGGGCCACCAACACGCATATTACGAATCTGGAAACTTCCATCTTCCATAGAAGTTGTACCGTATTGCGTGCCGGAAGGGGTGTGAATTGCCACTACGTTTGCCATAGGAACAACTTCTCCTGAATTGTCAACCACTTTTCCTGAAATGGAAGAGGTTGTTACCCCCTGTCCAAATACAGCGGGCAAGGCCATTACCATTGCAATAAAAAGTAATGATAAAATTTTTCTTTTCATTATTTCTTAGGTTTAGTTAAATAATTAAATAAATACTCATATAAATATGTTAGCAAATCTAAGCGTTTTAACTTTAGTTAACAAAGTAATTTTGCAAAAGTTAGTTATTATTTACAAACAAATCAAAAATAATATATGAAATTATGAAATTAACGTTCGCAAAAACAAGAAGTTAAATTAAAATAACAGACCGAAAAAATCTGTTGAAAATGAATAGCTTGAGGCTCTTTTTTTTAAGAAGTTTTCAACAATACAGGAAATAGGCATTAATATTATAGAGTTTCTGTAATTTTACCGGTTAATTAAATGTCGTGTACAAAGATGTCAGTCAAAAAAATTGCCGAAACCCCGTTAATGAAACAATACAATAGCATAAAGGCGAAATATCCTAATGCTTTATTATTGTTCCGTGTTGGCGATTTTTACGAAACCTTTAGTACAGATGCTATTTTAACAGCTAAAATTTTAGGGATCGTTTTAACGAAACGTGCTAATGGTTCAGCCAGCTCTGTTGAATTGGCCGGTTTTCCGCATCATGCCCTCGACACCTATCTTCCTAAATTAGTAAAAGCCGGACAGCGTGTGGCCATTTGCGATCAGTTGGAAGATCCGAAAACGACCAAAACCATAGTAAAACGCGGTGTTACTGAGCTGGTTACGCCTGGTGTTTCGTATAACGATAATGTACTTGAGCACAAGGTAAATAATTTTTTAGCCAGCATTGATTTTCATTCGCAAATTTGTGGAGTTTCTTTTCTTGATATTTCTACAGGAGAATTTTTGGTAGCGCAAGGATCGACAGCCTATATAGATAAATTACTACAGAGTTTTAAGCCAAACGAAGTTATTGTTCAGCGAAATAAATTGGCAGATTTTTCCGCAGCATTTGGCGATAAGTTTTTTACGACCACTTTCGACGACTGGGTTTTTACCAGCGAATTTGGAAATGATATTCTACTTAAGCATTTCAATACATTATCGTTTAAAGGATTTGGGGTAGAACATTTGCAAAAAGGATTAATTGCTGCTGGAGCTGCCTTGCATTACCTTAGCGAAACACAACACCATCAGCTTAAACACATTAATAAATTGTCGCGTATAGAAGAAGATCATTACGTTTGGCTCGATCGATTTACGATTCGAAATCTGGAACTTCTGCATTCGCCCAACGAAAATGCGAAAACCTTATTGGATATTATCGATAAAACTGTTTCGCCAATGGGTTCGCGTTTATTGAAAAGATGGATGGTATTGCCTTTAAAGGAGATTCAGCCCATAAGAGAGCGGCATGATATTGTAAGTTTTTTTGTAAAGAAAACAGCAGTTCGGGATGTTTTAATTTCGGAGATCAAAAATTTAGGCGATCTCGAGCGCCTTATTTCTAAAGTAGCCACGGGTAAAGTAAACCCAAGAGAAACGCTTCAGCTTAAAAGAGCCCTGTATCATATTGAGGCCATTCAAAAAGTACTGTTTGAGAGCAAAGAAGAACTTTTGCAGCGCATCGCCGAACAATTAAATTTCTGTGGTTTTATCCGACAAAAAATAGAAGCCGAATTGCAAGAAGATGCGCCTGTAGCTGTGGCAAAAGGAGGTGTTATTGCCGGTGGAGTTTCAGAAGAATTGGATGATCTTCGGAAAATAACAAGCTCCAGCAAAGAGATTTTAAAGGATATTCAGAAACGGGAAAGCGAAAAAACCGGAATATCATCTTTGAAAATAGGTTTTAATAATGTGTTTGGCTATTATTTGGAAGTAACCAATGTACATAAAGACAAGGTTCCTGAAGAGTGGCATCGCAAACAAACATTAACAGGTTCTGAGCGCTATATTACCGAAGAATTAAAAATTCTTGAATCCAAGATTTTGGGAGCTGCAGATAAAATTCTAGCGCTTGAACAGCAGCTATACGCTGATTTGGTTTTAAGTATGACCGACTATATCATTCCGATTCAAACCAATGCTGCTTTAATTGCTAAATTGGATGTGCTATTGTCGTTTTCTGCCATTGCCAATGCCTATAACTATGTAAGACCTGAAATTGATAACCGCTTTGCACTGGCTATCGAAAACGGACGTCATCCGGTTATTGAACAGCAACTCGAGCCCGGCGAGACTTATGTGGCCAATAATGTAAAACTCGATACGGAAAAGCAGCAAATTATCATTATTACCGGACCAAATATGTCGGGAAAATCGGCACTATTGCGTCAAACAGCATTGATAGTCTTGCTTGCTCAAATGGGGAGTTTTGTACCGGCATCAAGAGCTAAAATAGGTTTGGTAGATAAGCTTTTTACGCGGGTAGGAGCCAGTGATAATATTTCTTCGGGCGAATCTACTTTTATGGTAGAAATGAATGAAACAGCAAGTATTTTAAATAATATATCGAACCGAAGCTTGATTTTGCTTGATGAAATTGGCCGAGGAACAAGTACCTATGATGGAATTTCAATTGCATGGTCGATTGCCGAATATTTGCACGAACATCCTGCCTTTAAAGCAAAAGTATTGTTCGCCACCCATTATCACGAATTAAATGAGATGGCAAAGCTATTTAAGCGGATAAAAAATTATCATATCTCTGTAAAAGAAATCCAAAACAAGGTTCTGTTTTTACGCAAATTAGAGGAAGGCGGAAGTGCCCATAGTTTTGGAATTCATGTAGCAAAAATGGCCGGCATTCCACAATCTATTGTAGATAGAAGCCAAGAAATGCTGCAAACCTTGGAAGAGGCGCACCGAAAAGGTGATTTTAGCAAAGCCAATGCGCTGAAAAACAAAAGTGATAAAGCAGATGATTTTCAATTGAGTTTTATACAGTTAGACGATCCGCTTTTATTTCAAATCAGAGACGACATTTTAAGTACCGATATCAATACGCTTACACCGGTGGAGGCCTTAATGAAGCTGAATGAAATTAAAAAACTTTTGGGAAAATAATTTTTATTTAAAGCTTGCACGACAAAAAAAAATATATGTATATTTGCAGCCTCAACGGGAAATAGGATTCCCAAACAAGTTCTTTAAAATTGCGAAAGTAGCTCAGCTGGTAGAGCACGACCTTGCCAAGGTCGGGGTCGCGGGTCCGAATCCCGTCTTTCGCTCAGTTTAAATGAAGCCTAGGTGGTGGAACCGTATTCGTCGAAAGACGAAAAGCTCCCATCCAAATGGGCGGAATGATAATGAAGCCCAGGTGGTGGAATTGGTAGACACGTTGGACTTAAAATCCAATGACCATTGCGGTCGTGCGGGTTCAAGTCCCGCCCC
>JAFGHU010000128.1 GCA_016929955.1 Bacteroidales bacterium
AAAAAACGAATCAATATTTACAATTAGAGGAAGGCGTTTTTCGTGTTTTTGAAAGGCTTCATAATGGACATTCGATTGCAGATAGTATAGATTGGTGTATACATACCTATAATTTAACACGCGAACAAGCGCAAGATGCAGTTATGCAGGTTAATACACTTATCAGTACTAAAATAAATTATGCTAACCAAGCGAGTAAAGATACGTTTATACGAAGTGTTCCTGACTCTTTTTATAGTACTAAAGTTTATAAATTTCAGTCGTCTTTTTTTCATCTTTTTTACGAAGATGCAGCTTTAGAAACTATGTTTCATCCACTTTTTGCACATTTAGGCGTGGATAAAGCAGATGGTAATATAATTCAGATTCGTTTGTTTTCTGATCAGAATCAATATGGTTTACAAATCAATAACGATAAAATTAGCGTTTGGACTAAAGCCGAAGATCATTTGCTTAAGGGACAGGTTTTTATGGCTTTTTTAAATGCGGCTTATGCAAAGAAAGAAAACGATTGGTTGGGCGTTATGCATGCGTCGGCTATTGGAAATAAACAAAATAGCGTATTGTTTTTAGGCGATTCGGGGAATGGAAAAAGCACCGCTTCGGCTATTGCATTGGCAAGTGGATTATCGCTTATTGCTGATGATTTTGTCCCCATAGACATCAGAGGGCGGGTTCTTGCTTTTCCTGCAGCCATTTCTGTTAAAAAGCAAGCCCTGTCGTTTTTAAGTCCGCATTTTCCTGAATTAGAGCGCGCTAAAGAATATGAGCTAAAAGCGATGAATAAAACAGTTCGCTATTTAGCGCCCAAAATGACTTCTAATGCGCTGCCAGTCAAGGTAAAAAGTCTGGTCTTTATCAAATACGATGCTACCATTGATTTTGAATTTAGCGTTTTGGATAAACATGTGGCTTTTCAACATTTGGTTGTCGATTCCTGGTTATCGCCAATAGAGGAAAATGCACAATTTTTTATGGATTGGATTGCCGGTTTACCTTGCTATATTTTGAGCTATTCGAACAACGAAAAAATGATAAAAAAAATAAAGGAATTACTTGTATGACAAATACGGAAGCGCTCTTGTTTGTTGGAAAATGTTTGTCTCTTGCAACGGAGCCAAATAGCGTCGATGAAATCCAAAAAAGAATTCAATCGAGCCGTATTGATTGGGGCTTAGTTGTTTATGAAAGCAGTAATCAGCTTGTTGTTCCGGCGCTTTATCTCAATTTAAAACGAAACAAGCTTTTATCGGATCTGCCCGAAGATTTAATTTCTTATTTCGAAGAAATTACAAATGCCAATTGCGAACGTAACCAACAAATTTTAAGTCAGGTCAAAAACATTACGGCTTTATTAAATAAGGCGGGCTTATCTCCTATTTTCCTAAAAGGAACGGCACATTTAATTGATGGATTGTATCAGGATATTGGCGAAAGAATGATTGGAGATATTGATTTTATTTTGAAAATGGAAGATGCGTTAAAAGCGTTTCAAATTTTAAAGGATAATGGATACCATCCTCTTTATGGCTACGGAGAGCCTAAATTGGGCAAAAGTCGCCATTTTCCACGTTTGGTTGACGACAATGAAATTGCAGGTGTTGAAGTTCACGGACGTATGCTTAATGGAAAGCCTGCGCAAAATTTCGGTTGGGATCAGGTTTTTCCAACTTGCAAACAAGCAACAAACTTGTCGGGTGCTTTTGTACTGTCAGATTCAAATTTGATTTTGAGCAATGCTTTAAACGTTCAATTAAACGACAAGGGAAATAAGAGATACAAGACTTTTTTGCGTCAATCTTATGACTTACTCTTGCTTTCGAAAAGAGCGAATCCACTAGCTGTAAGTAAAGCGTTTATTCCTTATTTTGAGATCATTAATAATTATCTGTCTTTTTCGGCTTACTTATTTGGTTATCCCCAAATCCTACCTTTTGAAAAAAATAAATTGGCCAAACGCTATCTGAAGCGAATGGAAATGATCTGGAAATATCCTAAATTAGCACGAATGGGAAGGCTTGTAAGTTTTCTTTTCTTTAGGCTTTATCGCTATATTTCAACCGTTCTGATGTTATTTTTTAGTGCTTCAACGCGAAAAAGAGTTTTCACAAGCTTAGCGGATTCGACGTATTATAGAAAGCATTTTGAACAATATAAGAACATCTAAACGAATTTGTTAGCAGCCTCTTTCGAAAAAATGAATTGGATAGAATGTGCAAATTAATAGATCTCATTTTACTGAGTGTTTTTCTAAAAGCCGATTCGAGAATACGTGGCAATAAGTCGTCCCAAAAAAAGTTGACAGATTTTTAATCCGGCTTTAAGCTGACAAAACGAGTTACCGGGTAATTTTTTCTTTTTTGTTAGTAGCCACTAATGCACGAATAAAACCTGACCATAAGTAAATGCTTTAATTCGTGTATTCTGCCAAAGGCATTCCTTTGGAAGTGGCGTTGAAAAGCATTAATCAAGAATAAACTCCTTTAAATCAGACTGCAAAATAGTTTGCAACTCGGTAGTATTTTCTTCTCTTGTTTCCGTAAAAACAAAACCAAAGAGTGGATATTCATGATAATCAAGTTTGCGCAATTCCAAAGGTTTTTCAAATCGCGATAGCAGTTTTTCATAATCGAATGCTTTGATTTCGTCAGCCGCAAAACCTGTAGAATTATCCAGCACAATCAATCCAAATAATTTTCCGGCTTTGTCTTTTAAAATTTGATTCCAGTCGGGTTTATGGTTTTGAAAAAAAGCGGCATAAGGATTAAATCCCCAGGCATAAGGCGTTAAATCTGCCGTTGTACAAAAACCACCAAAGCGCAAAGGATTAACTTCAATCGGAACCAATTTGCCATTTTCATCTATTCTCACTTCTACGTGCAAAGGGAAATTGCGCAAATCAATCAGATTGCCCATCGCATTTAAAAAGTCGGTAAACGGGGGCAAATAAGTTTGCATAACTTCTTTGGAAGTACTATATACCCGATCGCTAACATCATCAGAAGAGGCAAATTCGTGTTTAAGAATATTTAAAATTGTAGCTTGGCCATTTTCATCATAATAAGCGTCAAACGCGAATTCCACACCTGAAATATAACCCTCTATGATCAGCGCGGTACTATTTAACACTTCGGCGGGGAATAATCGGCCGGCTTTTTCAATTTCGTTTTTGAGTTTTTCTTTAATTTTTGGCCATTCACTATGCGTATGAACATGATAAACAGCCAAGCTAAAAAATCCAATGGCAGGTTTTATTACAAAAGATTTTGGGAAATCGGCAATAGAAATGCTATCGATATCTTTTAAAAGCAAAGCTTGATAAAAGACTTCGGGAAAAAGTTTTTGGGTTAACTGGCGAAAAGCTACTTTATCTTTAAACCAGTTTATTTTTTTTGGTAAATCACTTTCCGGCAAATGGCTTGCTATCCATGGTATCGCATTTTCTGAATTTGTATAAATACGTGCATTTTTATTCGCCGTATAAAACCGAACGGCTTCTTGATCTGTAAAGAAGATCGTTTTTGCATCTAAATTTAATTGTTCGCTATATGTATTGGCTAAAACGGGGAATTTAAATTTTGCAGCAGTCTCTTTTAAATAGTTAGAAACATAGGGTTTTTCGAGTATTATCATTGTATTTTGGTTAATCGATTTTGTTTTTACAAATGAACGAATTTTCGAGGAAAATGGAATAGCGATGGCTGGTCTTTTTTTTGATGCTTTGCTAGGGATAATAAGCTGTAGTATGCTTAAAATAAGTTAATTTTGTCTACAACTATTTTAGGCTCATCTTTTAAAGAATAAACACAAATGAAAAAATTAAGCGTTCTCCTCCTTTTAATATTTGCTTTTTCGTGCTCATCAAAGCAATCCGATCAGTCCAAGCAGGCCGAACTGACAAAAAACCTTAGTTTTAAAAAAGCGGCACTAACAAAAAACGGCATGGTGGCCAGCGCGCATCCCTTGGCGTCTGAAATAGGAGCCAAAATATTAGAAGAAGGAGGAAATGCCTTTGATGCTGCTGTAGCCGTTCAATTTGCCTTGGCGGTGGTTTATCCACGTGCAGGAAATATAGCGGGAGGCGGGTTTGCCGTTTTTCGTCAAGCTGATGGAGAAACAGGAACACTCGATTTTCGCGAAAAAGCGCCTCTTGCCGCATCGCGCGATATGTATCTGGATGAGCAGGAAAATGTAATCCCCAATTTGTCCTCTTTCGGAGCCCTTTCGATAGGCGTTCCCGGTTCTGTTGACGGAATGATAAAACTGCATCATAAATTGGGTTCTATGCCTTTTGGCGATCTTATCCAACCCGCTATCGATTTAGCAGAAAAGGGCTATCCCTTAACCGAGAAAGAAGCGCAAAAACTCAATGCCTATCAAAATGATTTTTTAAAAGCGAACGATAGCACAACGTATTTTTACAATGGAGGAAACTGGAAATCAGGAGATTCGATTTTTTTGCCCGAACTGGCACATACTTTACGATTGATTCAGGAGAACGGACGTGAAGGTTTCTATTCAGGAGAAACAGGTCAGGCTATGCTCGACGAAATTAAGCGCAAAGGCGGCATAATTACACAATTGGATTTGGATGGATATCAATCTGTTTGGCGCGATGCCGTAGAAGGTCAGTACAAAGAATACCACATTATTTCAATGCCTCCTCCTTCGAGTGGTGGCGTGGCTTTGCTTCAACTTTTAAAAGGAACGGAAACCTATAATTTTAAAAAATTTGGACATAATTCAGCACAAAGTGTTCATATAATGACGGAATTGGAGCGACGCGTATATGCAGATAGAGCTACCTATATGGGCGATTCTGATTTTGTAGATATTCCCATCGATATGTTATTGGATGATGACTATTTAGAAAGTCG
>JAFGHU010000129.1 GCA_016929955.1 Bacteroidales bacterium
AAGATTTTAACCCTTTTTTTGTCGCTAAATTAGAGCTATAAAATCTAAAACAGTATGAATATTCATTTTATTGCCATTGGAGGAGCCGCTATGCATAATCTGGCTATTGCATTGCATTTAAAAGGAAATAATATTAGTGGTTCTGACGATGAAATATTTGAACCTTCAAGATCGAGATTGGAAAAATATACATTATTGCCTGAAGAGTTTGGTTGGTTTCCAGACAAATTATCACGCAATCTGGATGCCGTTATTTTGGGAATGCATGCCCGCGAGGATAATCCGGAACTATTAAAAGCCAAAGCCTTAAATCTGCCCGTTTTTTCATATCCCGAATACCTTTACGAGCAATCGAAGGCGAAAACGCGAGTGGTTATAGGTGGGAGTCACGGAAAAACAACGATTACCGCTATGGTCTTGCATGTTTTACAAGAATTAGGCTACGCGCCCGATTATATGGTGGGCTCAAAATTGGACGGATTTGATGTAATGGTTCGCTTGAGCGATGACGCTAAAATAATGGTTTTGGAGGGAGACGAATACTTAAGTTCGCCTATCGATCGTCGACCTAAATTTCATTTGTATAAACCCAATATAGCTTTATTGAGCGGTATTGCCTGGGATCATATGAATGTTTTTCCAACTTTTGAAATTTATAAAGCTCAATTTGCAAAGTTTATCGATCTGATTGAAAAAGACGGCACACTGGTGTATTGTAAAACCGATCAAAATGTGCTTGAAATTGCCAAGAATAGGAGAGAGGACATACGCGCTTTTGCTTATGGTGCTTGCGATTCAATGATCATAAATAAACAAACGTATATTGTTTTTGAAGCCAAACGCTTTCCTTTAAAAGTTTTTGGCGATCATAATTTACAAAATATCAATGGTGCCCGCTATGTTTGTCAGGCTTTGGGAATAAAACCACTCGATTTTTTTAAAGCTATCAGCACTTTTGCAGGAACTTCGAATCGATTGGAACTTCTTGGTGAAAATAAAAACACAAAAATCTTTAAAGACTTTGCGCATTCACCATCAAAATTAAGAGCAACAACCTCGGCGGTAAAGAATCAATTCGATAAATATATGTTGCTGGCATGTATGGAATTACATACCTTCAGCAGTTTAAACAAGGACTTTCTTTCGCAATATAAAGGCAGTATGAACGATGCCGATATTCCGGTCGTTTATTTTAATCCGGAGACTATTGCGCACAAAAAACTAGCTCCTTTAACAGTTGATGACGTAAATAATGCTTTTGAAAATAAAGATCTACTTGTTTTTACGGATACGGAAAAACTGCGTCTGTTTTTAATTAATCAAAAATGGACGCAATTGAATTTACTTTTGATGAGTTCAGGCAATTTTGGGGGCTTGGATTATCACGCACTTGCAGATGACATACTCGAAAATTCGATATAATTTTCAGGCATAAAAAAACCGCTAATTTCATAAAAATCAGCGGTTTTGTATCAAGATTAATAGATTAACTATTCATCGAAATTAAAAATTCCTCATTGCTTTTTGTGTAAGCAATTTTATCTTTAATAAATTCCATCGCTTCAATAGGATTCATATCGGCCAAATGGTTACGCAAAATCCAAATGCGTTGCAACATATCTTTATCCACTAATAAATCATCGCGACGTGTACTGGAAGCCACAATATCTATAGCTGGGAAAATACGTTTGTTGGATAATTTTCTGTCGAGTTGGAGTTCCATATTTCCGGTTCCTTTAAACTCTTCAAAAATAACTTCATCCATTTTAGATCCGGTATCGGTTAGCGCTGTGGCAATAATCGTTAGTGATCCTCCATTTTCGATTTGACGAGCAGCACCAAAAAAACGTTTTGGTTTCTGTAAAGCATTGGCTTCTACACCACCGGATAATACTTTTCCTGATGAAGGACTAACCGTATTGTAAGCACGTGCAAGTCGTGTAATCGAGTCCAGTAAAATCACCACATCGTGACCACATTCTACCATACGTTTTGCTTTTTCTAAAACAATATTGGCAATTTTTACGTGACGATCTGCTGGTTCATCAAAAGTAGAGGCAATAACTTCAGCTTTTACACTTCTTTGCATATCGGTAACTTCCTCAGGACGTTCATCGATAAGCAAAATCATTAAATAAGCTTCGGGGTGATTGGCTGCAATAGCATTGGCCACATCTTTTAATAAAACGGTTTTTCCTGTTTTTGGTTGCGCCACGATTAAACCCCGTTGTCCTTTTCCGATTGGCGAAAACAAATCTATCATACGTGCCGAGATATTCTCTTCGGCATGTCCGGTCAAATTGAATTTCTTGTTTGGGAAAAGCGGAGTAAGGTAATCGAAAGGAATCCGATCGCGTGCATCTTCAGGAAGTTTTCCATTGATAAAGCTTACTTTAATCAAAGGAAAATATTTTTCACCTTCTTTTGGAGGACGAATACTGCCTTCGATGGTATCGCCGGTTTTCAATCCAAATAGTTTGATTTGCGACTGCGAAACATAAATATCGTCGGGAGAATTTAAATAATTATAATCAGACGAACGCAAAAAACCATAGCCGTCAGGCATAATTTCCAATACACCTTCGCTATCGATTATCCCTTCAATTTCGTGCGCAAATTTTGGTTTTTCCACCTGAGGTTTTATAACGCGTTCGTGACGCACCGGGGCTCTCTCAGCTCTCTTTTCTGTCGGTTGCTCTTGGTCATCAGAAATTTTTATGGCTTGTTGTATTTCTTCCACTGAGGCTTTAGGCTCTTCAATAGCTTTAGGCTCGGCAGCTTCTTCTTTTACTGATTCTTTTGGTTCGCTGGTTTTCTCTTGGGTTTTTGCAGCGGGGTCTGCTTTTTTCCGACCTCGAGGGCGAGGATTTGGTTTTGTTCTTTTAAGCGGAGTTGATTTTTCCTGATTTTCGAGGGCTTCTTTTTTGGGCTCTTCTTTTACTTGAGCCTCAGAAGCATCTTTAGTTTTTGGAGTTTCGTCTTTCTCTTTCGCTTCTTTTTTAACCAGAACTTCAGGCTTTGCTTGAGCTTCAGAAGTTTCCTTAGTTTGCACTTTAGTTGGTTTAGAAGATCCTTCAGGTTTTTTTTGAATTCGCTGGCGTTTTTCGCGCATATTTCTATTTGATTCGTTTTTTTCTTTTTCAAGTATATCGATACTTGGGTTAAGTGCTTGCTGATCAAGGATTTTGTAGATCAAATCTTGTTTAGGAAGCTTTTCGTACTTATCAACATTCAGTTTTTTTGCGATTTCTTTCAATTCAGGAAGAAGCTTCCCATTGAGTTCGATAATATCGTACATGATAATTGTTTAAATATTTTTTTGTATTAGAAGTAATTTACAGAAATTGGTAAATTGAATTTTTCTCGAAATTTGTTGGAATAATTGAGTAGCAAAAATACAAAAAATAAAACACGAAATGTAAAAAAAGATATTTCCTATAAAAATAAATGCCTGTATCTTTGTAAACTCAAAAATTAAGGAAAATGATTCAACGAATTCAAACTGTTTTTTTGGCTCTAGCTGCTATTGCCAGTACGCTTATGCTTATCCCTTTTAAAAAAATGCCATTACTCAATATTTATGGCGAAAATAGCACTTTAAACTTCCATAGCCTTTATATTGAGAACCTGATACCGGGAGAAGCAAGTCCTTTTAGCGATTATTTTACCTGGCCTTTAGCTGCAATGCTCGTTTTAATTACCTTTTTATCAATCATTGCCATTTTCTTGTATAAAAATCGATCAACACAAATGCTGTGGATTAAAATAAATATTCTGCTCACTATTTTTCTAGTCGCGGGATTCTTTTTTGGTTATGTAAATATGCTTGAAGATAAAACGGGTGTGCAAGCCATTTATCATATGAATAGTTTTATACCCGCGCTGATCTTATTCTTTTTAATTCTGGCGTATCGCGGAGTAAAAAAAGACGATAAACTAATTAAATCGATGGATAGAATTCGTTAATCGCGATTGCGTGCTGCATCGAAAACTTCCAAATCTTCAATTCTGTCCTTATCAATTTTAAATCGCAACATCGTTATTCTATGGTGCATGCCTTGTATTCCGGCTGCTCCGGGATTCATGTGCAATAGATTTAAGCTTTGGTCATTCATCACTTTAAGAATATGCGAATGTCCGCTAATAAATAGTTTAATATTTTCCTTAAGCAACAGCTGTTTAATTCCGGAGTGATAACGACCGGGGTATCCGCCAATATGGGTAATCATTACTTTTACATCTTCGCAAAAGAAAATTTCTTTTTCTTTAAGCACAAGCCTAAGTTCATTTCCGTCAATATTTCCAATTACGGCTATGCAAGGCTTAAACTGTTTTAAACGAGTTAGTATTTCAGGATCACCAATATCGCCTGCATGCCATATTTCATCAACCTCACTAAAAAAGCTTTCGATTTTTGGATGATAATAAGAATGCGTATCTGATAAAAGACCTATTTTTCTCATGAAATACGATTTTACAGCAAAACTAAGCGCTTTTTAAACAAAAAAAATATTTAATTGTCGAAAATCAAAATCTGGCATAATTCTTGGATTTTTATCGCTAAAATTTCAGCTTATGTATAAAAAATTATTTTTTCTATTGATTGTGGTAGGGCTCTTTTCATCTTGCGCCACCCATAAATATGCTCAAATAAATCACGCTAGATTTTATCAACAAGATTATCCCGGAAGTGTTTTTAAATCGTTAGTATTCAATGCCAACGATAGTATATCAGAATTATTCGTTCGGGTCGATCTGAAAGCATTGTCTGTGCTCAGCGGTTTGTCAAAAGAAGAAGCATTAGAACGTTATGTATTTGATTATAATTTAGTAGATGGAGCAAAAGAAAAGGAAGTTCTTCAAGCAGGGCGATTAAATCTAAAAGACAGTCCGGATAGCAGTCAGGATTTTAAATTCTTTAAAATTAAATTGCGTACACAAGTAAGTGGTCAATACGTTCTGTTTTCAAGTATCGAAGATAAATCGTCTACTCAGCTATTTACGTCGAGAACGGCTATTGTAAAAGGTCAGGCCAATTCAGCTCAAAATTTTATGCTCCTAAATGAGGATGGTAGCATCCATTGGGAAAATTTTGTTAGAGGCGATGAAAAATTACGTGTCCAAGTCAATAATCCTGATATTAAAGCAATGTATATCAGTTGGTATGCGCCTAAATTTTCGCCGGCAATTGTTCCTTTTGCTCCTGTAAAAACCAAAGAGTTAAAATCTTTAGAAAGTGGTGAGCCTTTTAAAATTGATTTTATCGACGGAAAAACAGCTCCACTGGCATTTAAAGATTTGGGCATCTATTTATTTCACCTAAACAAAGACGATAAGCAAGGCTTTTCTGTGTTTAAATTCTTTCGCGAATTTCCTTACGTGGCCACCGATGCACAAAGATTATTTACTTTGCGTTATCTGAATCCACAGTGGGAATTCGACGAACTAATGGCTATGGATCCTGAAAAAGCAGTGCATGAATTCTGGTATTTTAAATCGCGTAAACCAGAAAGAAGTGAAGACATGATGCGCACTTATTATAATCGCGTACAAAGAGCAAATGAGTTATTTACTTCCTATAAAGAAGGATGGAAAACTGATCGCGGTATGATTTTTATGGTTTACGGTCCGCCCGACAAAGTATTTAAATACCAGGATCGCGAAGTTTGGGAATATGGATACGATGCTTTTTATAGTGGTTTACGATTCGATTTTAGGCGTGAAGAAAATAGGTTTACTAAAAATGATTTTCGTCTTTACCGACAAGCCCATTTTGAATCCAGTTGGATGGGCGTAGTAAACAATTGGAGAACAGATATTTAGTTCCACTGGTTTTTCACCTTTTTGATTTTCCTCATTCAAAAAGCACGGTTTAATCGTGCTTTTGTTTTGCTCCTTGTGGAATTTTAAAAAATAAACACAGAGGTATATTGTACATAGATTTCTCTTGTAAAAGCTAAGCACAAAGTGTATTTTTGCCAAAAAATTACATTATGGATAAACAACTTATGATTTTCGGAATTAGAACACTTATTGAAGCTATTCAAGAAGGAAAAGAAATTGATAAGGTATTTATTCAGAAAGGATTGAGGGGCGACTTATATCCGGAACTTTATCAACTGATAAAAGAACGAGAAATTCCCTATTCATTGGTTCCGATTGAAAAAATAAACCGCCTCACCCGAAAGAATCACCAAGGCGTTGTGGCCTTTATCTCTTCTATACAATATCAGAAAATTGAGCACCTTATACCCATGCTTTATGAGCAAGGAAAAAATCCATTTATATTGATTTTAGATCGTGTAACCGATGTTCGAAATTTTGGTGCTTTGGCACGTACGGCAGAGTGTGCAGGTGTTGACGCCATTTTAATCCCGGCCAGAGGTGGTGCTGCAATAAATGCGGATGCAGTAAAAACTTCGGCAGGAGCATTGCATAAAATCCCTGTATGTAGAGCTCGTTTTTTAGAAGATGATTTGAAATTTTTGAAAGAAAGCGGATTGAAAATCGTGGGTGTTTCGGAAAAAGCGGATAAAGCCTATTATAATGAAAGCTATAAAGAGCCATTAGCTTTAATGCTTGGATCTGAAGAAGATGGGATTTCAGCGACTTATTTAGACTTGCTCGATGAATTTGTAAAAATACCTATGACCGGTAGCATCGCTTCATTAAATGTGAGTGTAGCCGGTGGAATTCTTATGTTTGAGGCTACAAAGCAAAGATTGAACGCCTAATTTTTTCGACCCAATTCTGTAAATGCTTTGTAAACAATTTGCCAATCGTTTAGCATTTTATAATCTTGTGCATACATCAAATTAAGCTTGGCTGATATCGCATTCGAAAGGGCTTTATCAGGAAATGCATCTTTCGGAAACAAGATACCTGATTTTATCGTTGGTAGTTTATCCTGTTCAGCAAACGTAATTGGATCGTAACCTATCCAACTTTTAAAACCAAATAAAACCTGAAAAAGATTGCGATAAAAAGAGCCTTTTTCTTTTATAAACCAGCAAATAAAAGGACTTAAAAATAGAAGGAGGATAGAAATAAACACATCGAATAAGCGTTTGGCTCTTTTATTGTTTGGTTTTAATATGCCGTCTATATCAATCATATATAGGTTTTCGGCTTGCAAAATGCTTTGACTGCCAATAACTGCTGTGCTTTTGTTTGGCGCTATTTTAAACGCTAATTTCGACTTATTGAAGCGTGCCATTTGACGAATGATTTCAGAAGCTTCCATGCAATCCGAACAAAAAACCAGTTCGTTAAGCTTATATATCACTAGTAGCTCATCCAAATTATCAAGGGTTCCAATTACACCATCCTCTATTTTTGTATTTGCCTCTAATTCAACTAATCCAATAAAACCGGGAGAAAAGGAGCTGCTTCTCAATAATTCAGCTACTCTTTGTGCCTCTTTATATTCTCCAATGATGGCTATTCGCTTATCGCTCGACTTAATTTGTTCAAAATCATTAATTTTTAATGTACGCAAAAACAACCTTAAAAAGCTACTGGCAAACATAGCCCAAACCGTACTAAACAGAATAATCATCCTGCTAAAACGCAGATATTCTGGCAATAAGGCATAAATAATCAAGATGGCTATAGTTCCGAAGCCAATTCCTTTTACACTATTAGCTACCCGATAAGGTTTATCATAAGCCCCATTGAACAATGCGGAAAGCATCCAAACGAAAATATAAAAGGGTAAAATATACAGCTCGTAATACCAAGGATATGCATCAGCACGTAAATAGGTTTTCTCCCAAAAATCTTGTATAAAATAAATACCTCCGTACAAAAGAGCAATATCTAATATAGGAAGGTAAATCCTTTTTATAAACCGAGAGAGAATAGCTGTAGAAGCCCTAAAGTAAATAGCAAAGTTTATGCAGAATTTAAACAAGTTGACCCAACGACTAGAAAAGTGTTTCTGCGCAAAAATGAGCATTGCTTTATAAAAGACAAAGACATAGTTTATGCTGCTTTTCTTAGTGCTTTCACCTTTAAAATGAATGATATTTGTTTCTGGAAAATAAATATTCTTGTATCCTGATTTAGTAATTCGATAGGAGAGATCAATATCTTCTCCATACATAAAAAACTGCTCGTCTAAGAGACCGATTTCGTTAAGTACTCTTTTGGGAATCAGCATAAAAGCTCCTGTCAGAACATCAACTTCATGGATGCTTTCATGATCAAGAAACCCTAAATAATACCGCCCAAATAATTTTGATTTAGGAAACAAGGCGCTCAGACCAAATATCTTAAAAAAAGCAACTAAGGGACTTGGCAATCCACGCTTAGATTCAGGCAAAAAGTTCCCTTTTCCATCAAGCATTTTTACGCCTAATCCTCCAACTTTTGGATGCGTATCCATAAATGCTATCACTTTGTCAAAAGTATCCTCCTCCACTATAGTATCCGGATTCAATAGCAAGATATAATCGCCTTGAGCTTGCTTAATTGCTTGATTATTAGCGACAGAGAAGCCGAGGTTTTTTGGATTAAGAATCAATTTGACCTTTGGAAATTTACGTTGCAGCATAGCTACCGAATAATCCACCGAATTGTTATCTACTACCCAGACCTCAGCATCTATTTTTTTTAACGCTTTTTCGACGGACAACAAGCATTGTTCGAGAAAAAATTCAACGTTATAATTGACAATAATGACCGACAGCTTCATAAATTGATAGTATATTTAACTAGTGAACTATTGCTCTGAATAGGAATAATGTTTTTTTTGATGAATTATTGTATAGGATAATGAGCCAAATGATAATCGATTAAATTATCAATCGGTTTTTGACTTATAATGCCCGGAATAAAACCTTTTTCTATTAAAACGGCTTCAAGTTCCTGTCGAAAAAACCAAGAAATTGAACCCGTAAAATGAATGGGCAGATCTTTTTTTGGATTTAATGGTGTAACCACTAAATGGATAAATTCAGAAAAGGTTTTATAAATTAAATCCAAAATAAACGGATCGTCTTTCTGCTGGTTAATATACTTTGCAAAAGAAGCTAAAAAACGATTGGGATTGGGTTTATGGTATATTTCATTTAGTAAATCTTCGACCGACAGGTGATAGGTTTTGTTAAATTCGCGGATACTATTTTTCGGTGCCGTTTTTAGAAATATGGCACGGATCAACTGCTTTCCCATCTGATTTCCTGAGCCTTCATCACCTAAAAGATAACCTAGAGAAACCGCACTATTTGAAATTGTATTTCCATCGTATAAAGCTGCATTAGAGCCTGTTCCTAAAATACATGCAATGCCTTTAGTGTTTTTGCACAAGGCTCTGGCGGCACCTTCCATATCGTGATAAACTTCAATCGCCGACTTTGAAAAAAGCGTTTTTAAACCTTCTTTTATAATTTGCTTATTGGCATCAGTAGAACAACCGGAACCGTAAAAAAATATATGCGTAACCGAATTGTAATCAATAGATTGAAATAGCTTTATAACTTCGTCGGCAATGCTTTTTTTGGTGGAATAATATGGATTTAACCCCAATCCCTGAAAAAAATGTTTCTGTACTGATTTTGTTTCGATGATTACCCAATCTGTTTTTGTGGAGCCACTATCCGCAATTAGTATCATAAAAAAGCCTTTTGGCTAAATTAAAAAAAAGTCGCATTTGAAATACAGATAAAAAATTGCATTTTTGTACAATGAGTAGCACAAGCAAAACAAACCGATATCTTTTTCTATTTTTAAGCCTTTTTCTTGCCTTTCTTGTGCTCGTAAACTTGGCCATTGGATCGGTTCCCATTCCATTGCATGTTTTTGTTCATCTTTTTGATACACAGACTCCTGAAAGCGAAAAAATTTGGCATCATATCATAATGGAATCCAGACTTCCTCAAACCATTACCGCTATTTTAGCAGGATCGGCTTTGGGTTTGGCAGGATTGCAGATGCAAACTCTTTTTCGAAATCCTTTGGCAGGGCCATCTATTTTGGGAATAAGTTCGGGGGCGAGTCTTGGTGTAGCATTATTGACGATGGGGTCAGGATTAGGGAGCTTGTTTTTGAATTCAAGTGTTTTGCAAGAAATTGGTGTTCATCTGGCTGCTTTTACGGGCTCTTTCTGTATTTTATTTATCATACTTCTAGCGGCGAAAAAGATTAAAAGTAATGCCTCTTTATTGATTATAGGAATTATGGTTGCCTATGCAGTATCAGCCATTATTGGATTGTTAAATTTTATTGGACAACAAGGCGAAGTGCATGCTTTTGTAATTTGGGGATTGGGAAGTTTTTCAAATGTTCAGAGCAATCAGTTGCTGTTCTTTAGCGCATGGGTTATTCCTGCTGTAGTTTTATCGATTTTTCTTGTTAAGCCAATGAATGCTTTGCTATTAGGTGATGCTTATGCGCAGAATTTGGGAGTTAATCTGAAACAAATTAGATGGCAATTGATTTTGCTTTCCGGATTTCTAACGGCAATAATCACCGCCTATACCGGCCCAATTGCTTTTATTGGATTGGCTACTCCTCATTTGGCACGTCTGCTCTTTAAATCATCTGATCATAAACAACTTATACCTGCTGTTATTTTACTTGGTATGTTGGTGGCCTTATTTTGCAATATCGTAGCACGCTTGCCATTTTTCCAAGACGTATTGCCGATCAATGTGATTACTTCGCTGTTTGGTGCACCATTGGTTATTTATCTGATATTAAAACGTAAACAAATTGGGTTCTAATGAAAAATAATGATTATATCCTGGAAACCAATAATTTGTCTATCGG
>JAFGHU010000130.1 GCA_016929955.1 Bacteroidales bacterium
AATATCAAAGGATTAAACATAATGATTTCGTCGATACGATTCAAAAATTCCGGACGCATACTTTTCTTGAGTATATCCAAAACCTGCTTTTGCAAACGACTCAAAACTTGCTCTCTATTCTCAGAGTTCAACGCGGCGAGTTGTTCCTGAATTAAATGGGAGCCCGTATTCGAAGTCATTATGATAATCGTATTTTTGAAATCAACTATGCGGCCTTTATTGTCAGTTAATCGACCATCATCTAAAACCTGCAGCAAAATATTGAACACATCGGGATGCGCTTTTTCAATCTCATCTAATAAGACAACTGAATAAGGTTTTCTTCGGATAGCTTCTGTAAGTTGACCACTCTCATCGTAGCCTACATAGCCAGGAGGAGCGCCAATTAATCGAGAAACGGCATGTCTTTCTTGGTATTCTGACATGTCGATACGTACCATATTATTTTCATCATCGAAAAGAAATTCAGCCAATGCCTTTGCCAATTCTGTTTTACCCACACCTGTAGTTCCCAGAAAAATAAAAGAACCTATAGGCCGATTGCTGTCTTGCAAACCTGCTCTACTTCGGCGGATAGCATTGGCTACAGCTTCTATTCCGGCATCTTGACCTATTACTCTTTCATGCAATTTTTCTTCCAAATGAAGTAGCTTTTCTCTTTCGGTCTGCAGCATTTTGCTCACCGGAATACCAGTAGATCGGGCAACTATTTCGGCAATTTCCTCATAGCCGACTTCTTCGTTGATCAATGCCGCATCTTTTTGCATTGCACTTAAGTTGTGCTGAAAAGCTTCCAAATCTTTTCGAGCTTGAGGGATTTTTCCATAGCGAAGCTCTGCCACCTTTCCTAAATCGCCAATTCGTTCTGCTTGCTCAGCATCAAAGCGCATTGTTTTTATGAGCTGTTTCTGATTTTGAATGGCATCCACTTCTTTTTTCTCGGCTTCCCATTGCGCTCTGACTTCATTTCTCTTTTCACTTAGATTGGCTAATTCTTCCTCAAGATTTTGCAATTTTAATTTATCCTTTTCCCTTTTGATGGCTTCGCGTTCAATTTCCAGTTGTCTGATCTTGCGCTCAAGCAATTCCAGTTCTTCAGGCAAAGAATTGATATCTAAACGCAAGCGAGCAGCAGCTTCATCTATTAAATCGATTGCCTTGTCGGGCAGATAACGATCGGTAATATAGCGTTGTGATAATTCAACAGCACCCAAAATGGCTTCATCTTTTATCCTTACCTGGTGGTGGGTTTCATAGCGTTCTTTCAAACCACGCAATATGGAGATGGCATCCAAAGTATCAGGTTCGTTAACCATAACTTTCTGAAAACGACGTTCTAGCGCTTTATCTTTCTCGAAGAACTTTTGGTATTCGCCCAAAGTTGTTGCACCCACTGCACGAAGATCGCCGCGAGCCAAAGCCGGTTTTAGAATATTGGCAGCATCCATGGCTCCTTCACTTTTTCCGGCACCTACCAAAGTGTGTATTTCATCAATAAATAGGATAATTTGTCCTGCCGAATCAACCACTTCTTTGATAACGCTTTTTAGGCGCTCTTCAAACTCGCCTTTGTATTTAGCACCTGCAATTAAGGCGCCCATATCGAGTGAGTAAACGGTTTTATCTTTTAGATTTTCAGGCACATCGCCATTGATAATACGATGTGCCAACCCCTCTACGATGGCCGTTTTTCCAACGCCGGGCTCACCAATCAGAATAGGATTGTTTTTCGATCGTCGAGATAATATTTGTAAAACGCGTCTTATTTCATCATTTCGTCCAATCACAGGATCAAGCTTCCCCGATTGAGCAAGCGCATTCAGATTTAAAGCGTATCTATTCAAGGCATTGTATTTTTCTTCCGCATTTGGGCTGTCGGCTTTCTTGCCTTTTCTTAATTCTTTAATTACAGAAAGAAGATTTTTTTTTGTGAGCCCAAGCGATTTAAGCAAATCAGCGATAGAATCTCTTCCATCGGCTAAAGCTAAAATTAAATGCTCTGCAGACACAAAGCTATCGCCAAATTCTTTTAATAATCCAAATGCATTTTGAATCGTTTTATTCGACTCATTCGACAGGTAGATTTGCCCATCTGATTTCACATAGGAATCCAAAATAGGTTTTAGTTGTCGATTTATTTCATCGGCTTGTACATTTAGCTTATTCAATAAGAAACTCACTAAATGATCATCAGATTCCAAAAAGGCAGACAAAATATGTCCGTTTTGAATCTGTTGATTCTTATTCGTTTGCGCAATTTCTTGTGCTTTCTGAATAATTTCCTGTGCTTTTATAGTTAATTTATCAAAGTTCATCATTTTATTTTATTAAGCCTAATCTCAAATATCTAACCAAAGTAGATTCTTAACGTATAATCCGTAAAAATGACGGTAATTCATTGATATTTATGTCATTATGGCATTATGTTTATTCTCCAATCCCGATCAAGCAGCTAAGAAATTGTTAATCAATAATTTTAAAAAATTAGAATTCTGTCTTTTCGTCAGTAGGGTAGCTATTTCAAAATCTCCTCTAGGGAGATATCGCATAGGTAGGCTTTCGAATAAGGAGAATTGCAAATAATAAAAGCATCTCTAAAAAGAAACTAGTATATTTGCAAAAAAACGAATATGCCTTTAAAAACACTCGTCATCGGAGCTAGTCCAAAACCTGAACGCTATGCCTATAAGGCGGTTAATATGCTTAAGGAATACGGCCATCCTGTTGTCGCTGTGGGTTCTCGCGAAGCCATGATAGGTGATACTAAAATTCTGACAGGTTTGCCACAATTTAAGGATATCGATACCGTTACTCTTTATGTTGGACCCGCAAATCAACCCGTTTTTTATGATTATATATTGGATTTAAAACCACGGCGAATTATTTTTAATCCGGGAACATCCAATACCTATTTTAAAAATAAGGCTGAAGAAAAAGGTATTGAAGTTATTGAAGCTTGTACTTTGGTACTCCTTTCAAGTGCAAAGTTTTAAAGGTTTGTATATGATGCTGATTGGAATAAAGACTAAACATCTATTTTTAATTTTAGGAATTCTATTTCTTGGGCCAAAAAGCACAAAAGCACAAGCCGAGCTCCATTTGCTAACAAACTGTACAACAACAGATTTCACTATTCCTGTTCAAATAAAAAATTTTGATAATGCCTCTTCGTTTGAATTTGTTTTAAGCTATAATCAGGAGGTTGTTGCCTTTAAAAAGAGTCTTATTCCTAATGCCAGTTTTACTCTAAATAACAACAACAGTTACGCCATAAAAGTGATTGATGAAAACAATCAACTAAAAATACAGTGGTCGGCCTATTATGGGGTTTCGATAAATGACGAGGCTTTGTTATTTCTTCAATTCGAAAAAGTAAATGACGGGAATCCTGAGTTTATGTGGAATACAGCTTCCTCGCATTTATATCGCATTGGCGATATAGAGCAAGAAGTCCAGTATTCGGTTGAATCAAACCTTGTGCTGCCTTTGGTAAGTCAATATCACGTTAATTTTCAACAATTGGTAAAAGGGTGTAGAGATGATAGTGAAAATGGATGTAAAGCGCAAGCCGAAGTTACGGTTAGCGGAGCCTCAGCGCCATTAACGTATAAATGGAACGATAAGTTTAATCAGCAAACACAAGTGGCCATAGGACTTTGTCAAGATCCTGTATCTGTAGTTATTCGCGATGCAAATGCGTGTTTGTTTGGAGGTATTTTTCAAGCATCCGTGTATCCTGCCAATGAGATGGAGATATTTTCTAATCCTGAGCTTGCGTATATCACCAAACCAAATGTTGAATTTTCAAGCGCTTTTTTGGGCGATGAACCCCAAGCCTATAAATGGGATTTTGGAGATGGCGCTACTGCAACAACTGCAAATGCGGAACATACTTATGAAAAAGTAGATCATTATAGCGTCTCGCTGTGGACGCGAAGTAATGAAGGCTGCGATACTACAGTAAAAATCGACAATTTTGAGGTGCGCGAATTGGATTTCTGTATTCCGAATGTTTTTACGCCCAATGGCGACAATATCAATGACCGTTGGATTTTTAAAATCGGAAATCCTCCCGTGGACGATGCTACTAATGGTCTTAAAACGGGTATTTACGAAACAAATACGTGTGCAGGTGAAGATTTAATTTTTAATGCACATTTTAAAAATACACATTTAGTCATATTCAATCGTAACGGAGCTAAAGTTTACGAGTGTTCATCTTGTTCTGAAGGATGGGATGGAGCTTCGTTGCCTGATGGCGTTTACTTTTATGTTTTTGAATGGGAAGGTGAATATTCATCGGGGCGAGAACAAGGCGATGTTACAATTTTAAGCGGAAAATAATAAAAAATTTATGGATAAAATTCAAGAAATTCAATCATTTGCAACTCAAGTACGAAGAGATGTTTTAAGAATGGTGCATAGTGCTAAATCGGGTCATCCGGGCGGATCGCTGGGCTGCGCCGATTTTATGAGCGTTTTATACAAAGAAATCCTAAAATACGATTCAAGTAATTTTACGATGGACGGTATCAACGAAGATTTGTTTTTTTTATCAAACGGACATATTGCTCCGGTTTGGTATAGTGTTATGGCTCGTAGCGGGTTCTTTCCTATCAACGAGTTAGGCACTTTGCGGAAACTAGGTTCACGACTGCAGGGTCATCCTACTAATCACGAGGGATTACCCGGTGTGCGCATTGCGTCGGGCTCATTAGGACAAGGTTTATCCGTGGCACTTGGTGCGGCACAAACAAAAAAACTCAATAATGATAAACACCTTGTTTTTTCTTTGCACGGCGATGGTGAACTCGATGAAGGCCAGATTTGGGAAGCTTTAACTTATGGTGCAGCAAATAAAATCGATAATATTATTAGTACCATCGATTATAATCAAAAACAAATTGATGGCCCAATAAAAGAGGTGCTCGATTTAGGCGATTTAAAAGCAAAACTTATTGCATTTGGTTGGGATGTTTTAGAAATGCAAGGCAATGATGTTGCCCATGTAATCGATATTTTAAAACAAGCAATTGCCAGAACAGGCAAAGGAAAACCGGTAGCGATAATTATGCATACTGAAATGGGTGCTGGTGTTGATTTTATGATGGGAACACATAAATGGCACGGTACAACACCAAATGACGAACAATTGGAAATTGCCTTAGCACAACTTCTCGAAACCCTGGGAGATTACTAAAATTATGCCTTAAACTTTTTGAATACGATGAAAAAATATACCTATACAGATAAAATAGATACACGCTCAGGATTTGGTGCCGGATTACATCAATTAGGCAAAACAAATCCAAATGTTGTTGCTTTAGTTGCCGATTTAACGGGTTCCTTAAAAATGGATGCCTTTAAAAAGGATTTTCCGGAACGCTTTTTTCAATCCGGAATTGCCGAAGCCAATATGATGGGCATGGCTGCCGGTATGACTATAGGAGGGAAGATTCCATTTGCTGGAACTTTTGCTGCCTTTGCTACCGGTCGTGTTTATGATCAAGTTCGTCAGTCGATTGCTTATTCCTCTAAGAATGTAAAAATTTGCGCTTCACATGCAGGTATCACTTTAGGCGAAGATGGAGCAACGCATCAAATCATCGAAGATATCGGATTGATGAAAATGCTTCCGGGTATGGTTGTTATAAGTCCTTGCGATTATAACCAAACCAAAGCGGCCACATTAGCCATAGCTGATTATGAGGGACCTGTTTATTTGCGTTTTGGACGTCCGGCAGTGCCTAATTTTACCACTCCTGATGAAAAATTTGAGATTGGTAAAGCACAACTATTAAACGAAGGAAGTGATCTTACAATTATCGCTACCGGACATTTGGTTTGGGAAGCTATTCAAGCCGGTGAAGCACTCGAAAAAGAAGGAATAAATGCGGAAATCATTAATATTCATACGATTAAACCTCTGGATAAAGAGGCCATTTTAGCATCTGCTAAGAAAACAAGATGTGTTATAACTGCAGAAGAACATCAAAAAGCCGGTGGATTAGGCGAAAGTATTGCCTCCCTGTTAGCTCAGGAATTACCTACGCCCATGGAAATGATTGCCATTAATGATGAGTGGGGACAAAGTGGAACGCCAAGTGAATTGATGGAGAAATACAACTTAAATGCCACAAGTATTATTGATGCGGCTAAAAGGATGTTTGCAAAAAAGTCTTGATTAACTAAACATACATTAAAGAATGATTGGAAATTTGGAAAATTGTCCAATTTTTGAATTGCCTGTATAACATCAGTAAACATAATAGGCTGGTATGTAATTCAATAGTTTTTTGGCATAAATATTGTTAAAAAATATGCGAGTTCTTTCATTAAGTTAATCTTAATTATAGTGTCGGAGTGGTTACCGCACTATTTAGGAGTAGTGATACTCCACGTAATTAATATTTTTTTAATAATTGTTCGAAAGCCGAAGATTCATTTCTTTGGCTTTTTTTTGTTTTGGCTTCGATACAAAAAAGATAAAAAAAAATGATTCGAAAATTAATCGAACCATTTCTCTATTTTTAACTATTATTTAGAAAAGACTGTACAAAAGACTGATTTTAAGTGTTTGGTTTATTTCTTTTAAATCTCGATCACCATTAATTAAATTTAAGTAATTATTATCAGCTAAAAATAAATTATAATTATAGTCGTAAATTGCATTTGTTGATGAATCAGAACTTCTCTTTCTGTAATCCAAACTGTATATAAAATTCACTTTGAATTGGGGTGAGATATAATAATTTACAGCTAATTGGGCAAGACCTTCTATTCCATTATTTCCGATCCCATAAATATCCTGTGTACTATCTGTTTTATCAAAAAATTGGTAGTAAAGAAAAGAATAGGAAAAAGTCAAATCAGTTCTAGTATTTGGATAAAATCCGATACTTTGAGCAAATTTGACTTGTAAATTAGGAATGTCAGATATTTTTTCTAGAGGATCATCTATCGTATTTGTTTGCTTAACATTTACACAGCCATAATAGCTAGAAATATCGATGGAATTTTGCCATTTTAAGTCAATCGGTTTTTCGTATTTAAATTCTAATCCCGTATACAGCTGAGCCGATCTTATTTTGTTTTCTTCGCTTTCTTCATTAGAATCCGTTTTATCGTCATTTAAATAGTATCCAGGCATTAGCACGAAAGCAATACGGGTTCCACTACTTCTATACACACGATCACCGTAATCCCAGAAATCTGCTAAAGTTGTGAAATATTTTATATTTGATTCTGATACAATATGATTTGAATCCAAATAATTAGCTATAGTCTCAAGTTCATAAATTTTTCTCAACCTTGCATCAAAATACCTTTTGTTTTTGATTTTAGATATTAAGTGTGCAAATTCAAAAACATCTTTATTAGTCAATTCCTTAGCTATATTTTTTTGCTTTTGTAAACCCTCTAATATGTATATGGCCTGTCTGGCATCTGATACAGGTTCAATACGACCGAATCCGAATTTAAAGGAAAGTTTTATAAATATTTCGTCATTGTTATGATCATATTCATTATCTGGTAGGGATTCTTGTTCAGAGTTATAAGTATAGTAGCTGTATCTATAAATGAAATTGGGATTGACTTCAAAGAATTCCAGATTCTTTAAATACATACGATTTACAGAATTCAAATATAAACTTGGTGAAAAGGAGAAAGCGTTTGTTTCACTTGGGTCTAGTATTTCACGATCTCCATGAGTTTTACTCAATGAAAGATTTAAAGTTGCACTTAAAGATTGTTGGAATTTTTGACTATTTGTTATAGACTGGTAATTTGCATAGAGTGAATTTGATAAGTAAGTTGAGTTTCTCTTTTCGTAAAGGCTATTTTCAATAGTGTTTTTAAGGTAGTTGTTTTGAGCATTCAGATTAAAATTAAAATCTAAAGCTTTTCTCTTGTAATCCGGAAATTTGTACTTCGCAAGATCGAATTCATTAAGCTGACCAAAACTTTGTCCAATAAATAAAAATCCGCATAACAGAGCTCCAATAGTTTTACGTTTCATATGCATTTGTTTTAATGGGTTTATACAGTTGTTATACATTACAACATTTATACCATACTTTTAAAATAAGTCAATAAAAGCAAGACTAAAAACACAATAGCCCTATTATCAGCCAATTACAATCAATTATTTTTTGATCTGCGAAAGATAAAGACCAAACAATACAATGGCTACACCGACAAGTTTTATCAATGAAATGGATTCATTTAAAACAAAAAAGGCAAATATTAAGGTAAAAACAGGAATGCTATTTGAAAAAGCGGAAGCTTTGCTAGCGCCAATCTTAGAAATACCATAAGTAAACAGAACAAAAGCAAATGAAGAGGCAAATAAGGCCAGATTAACAAATGAAAATGCAAGATCGAAAGTGATCAATTGGGGGATTTCCAATAAATTATTCCACTCGAAAAGAACGATTAGAGGCAGGAATAAAGCAATACCGATTAAATTCTGAAAAGTAGTAATGCTGATACTATTGTAATTGGAAGTTAATTTCTTAAGTCCTAAACCATAGACAGTACCAGTAATAACCGCCAAAAAAAGCATAAGTATTCCCAACCAGGAAAATATAAAATTGTTGCCAAATTCCAGTACTACTAAAATAACACCTACAAAGGAAATAAATAAACCTAAAATATTCATTCGGGTTAGTTTTTCGCGAAATAAAATATAGGCGCCAACAGGCGTAAATAAAGGAATAGTTGCAATCAGAATAGAGGCAATGGAGGCCGATGTATATTTAATGCCATAACCTTCAAAAATAAAGTATAAAAAAGGTTGAGTAAAAGAGAGAAACAGTAAAAAAGGAATGTCTTTTTTCTGAATTTTTTGTAGTTTTTTACTTGCTTTAGCTATGACGTATAAAAGAAAAAAAGACAAAACCAGTCGAATAAAAATAATGATAAGCGGCGTAAATACATCCAATAGCTGACGAGTCCAAACAAATGACAAGCCCCAAAACATCATAGCAAAAAAGAGGGCAGGGTAGGCTTTATTTATTTTTTTCATTCGTTTTGTGCAACTAGGTTAATTACAATTCCCGCTTTTATCCATCTGCCTGACTGCATCACACCGTATTCGTAATACAATTGATTTAATACATTTATTCCACTAAGGTATAGCTCATATTTTGGACGCTGATAGCTCAGTTTTGCGTTTGCCAAAAATACAGCTTTATATGGATTTTCAATATATTCTGAGGCATCAAAATCGTAACTTTGAAATACACCTACACGATCGCGATAACCTAATGAGAAATTAGTGCTAAAATGCGGATGGGGTTTGAGATTGATTCCGATATTGAATTGATGTTTAAGCTGCGAATTGGCATATTTTGTAAGTTGAAAATGGGTATCGGTTTGAACATCAATATAGGTATAGTTCAGGTAAAATTGATTGATAAGCGAATTTGAAGAATAGCTGAATCCGGTTTCAATACCTGAGCTGTTTTGTTCGAGAATATTTTGGGTTTGCCATTTTTCCTTGGCTTCCATCCAAACCCAATCAATAATATTTTTCCCTAATCTCGAAAAGCAAACAACATCAAATTGAAGATTCTGCTTTTCGTATTTTAATCCAAATTCAAAAGAGCTCGCTTTTTCTACTATAAGATCAGGATTTCCTTCGTTTGCAGGTCCTGAATAATATAAATCGGTAAAGGTGGGTAAGCGCATGGCTTGATTTAATGAGCCAATCAGCTTTAGATGCGGATTTAGCGTATAGCTTAAATCCACACCCGGATAAACGTTTATTGCAGAACTATACGCTGAATTCCAGTTTGTTAAAAATCCAAATGAGACGTTTATTTTGTTTCCTAACTGCATTTGATGATCGATAAAAACACTCGCATTTGAACGTTGCTTATAATGTGTAAAAAGATAGGCATTCTCCCAAGGAACAGGTTTAGTTTCTGTTTGGCTTTCGCCTAAACTGGTACTCCAAATGCTTTCTTTTTTTATTTCCGTACCCAACAATGTTTTTCCAAAACCACTTTTAAAGCGGTGATTCGACCGAAAGCCATAGGCATCTGTTTGATGAAAATTTTGATAAAGCGAAGGGTTTTCGCGGGTTAATACCCATTGATCCTGATGTCTTCTCCAAAATAAACTTATTCGTGAGCTAAATCTGTTTCCAAAACTTAAGTTTATATGTCCATTATACGCTTTATTGTATTCGTATTGAAGCGGATATTTTGGCGAGTAAAAACCATTGGCTCCAAATTCTTTAAATTGAGCACCAAAGAGGAGATCGATAGTAAATCCATTAGCTAAATATTGGGTTTGGACAAATACGTTTTTCAATAAAAAATCTGTATTCTCCATATATCCATCACTTCCTGATTGCTGATAACTCAATAGTGTACGGCTTCTTTTTTTGTGAAAATTCAGTGCCGATGCAATGTTATACAAAGCATGCTGACCGCTTTCAAGAGTAAATTGTAAACTGTTTTTTTCTTCAGGATAAGTAACAATATTTACTGCTCCGGCAAAAGCATTAGTTCCGTATATTCGCGCTGCAGAACCTTTTAGTATTTCTATACGCTCTATATTTTGTGCCGTTAAAGGAAGGTTGAGATTAAAATGTCCTGTTTGTGCATCAGAAATTGGAATTCCGTTTAATAAAACAAGCACTTGATCGAAAGCGCTTGCACGGAGCGAAAGATCGCTTTGAATTCCATAACCGCCTCTTTGTCTGATGTCTAGTGCTGCCTGATTGCTTATGATTCCTGCAATATCCTGATGCGCCGACTGAAGAATATCTTGCTTAGAAATTAAATTTACGAGCCGTGCTTGCTGACTAAAAACCAAGGGCTCTATAGCCGAAACCACCTCATATTCTTCGAGTTCCAATTTTTTATCTATACGTAATGAATCTTCTTGAGCAAAGGAAGTAGCCGAACCCAACGCTAGCAAACTATACGCCACATTTAATAAGGCGATTTTGATAATTTTTTTTAAACTATTAAAAACAGCATAGGGTTTATTTGTCCATTTCCGAAAAACCATTTGCTGATTTCCGGCTCTAATTGTACGGGTCGATTGCTTCATAAGGACTACTTAAAAAGAGGCAAATGTAAACAAATGAATACAGTAAAAAAGCCAATAAAATGTCAAAATAAGAAAAATTATTTAAAAATGCGCTCCTTGTTTAAGAAGTTTCGATAGGATTGTGCATTGATATTATGTTCGACATTATTTTTGGCGAAATTATGAAAACCAGAATAGTCGGGTTTTGCACAGAAATAAAAATAGTTGTGCTCTTCGGCATTCAAAACGGCATCGATAGAAGAAATTGATGGAACACAAATTGGCCCCGGTGGTAAACCTGTGTATTTATAGGTGTTGTAGGGAGAATCCAAATTCATATATTCTGTAAGAACACGCTTAATTGTAAAATCGCCTAAAGCATAGATAAGGGTAGGATCTGCCTGCAATCGCCAGTCTTTTTTTAAACGGTTTAAATAAACGCCAGCTATTCTTGCTTTTTCCGAATTCTGTTGCGTTTCTTTTTCTACAATACTCGCCAGTATAGAAACTTCAATTGGTGATAAATCTTTTTCAGCTGCTTTTTTTATTCTCGATTCGGTCCAGAATTGTTTGTATTCATAATTCATTCGATCGATAAACTTTTCAGCCGAAGTATTCCAATTCACGTAATAGGTATTAGGAATAAACATGCAGGCAAATGTTTCGGTGGTAAATCCATATTTTTTTGCGACTACACTATCGTTAAGCAATTTTAATAGATCTGCACTATCGGCGTAGATAAGCGTTGAAATTTTTTCAGCTAAATCCTTTTTAAGCCTGATATTATTAAAAATTAAGCGCACAGGCTCCTGTTCTCCCGATCGTAATTTATTGATAAGCTGCTCGTTAGAAAGCCCATTTGTTAATTTATACATACCGGGTTTCAGATGTTTATCAAACTTTTTTTGCTTGGCCCACCATTCAAAATTTCCACGATGAATGATCAGTCCATTTGCATAAAGTTGCGTCTTTAAATCTTCAAATTTATCCGTCGGTTTTATATAGATCGTAAATTCCGTTTTATCTTTCGGTACCCAAACATTGGGGGCGAAAATAGCTTGATAAGCAAAATAAGCTAAGCCTGCCAAAATCAGTAAGATTAATACGAGAAAAATTCGAAACCCGGTGCCAAATTTGCTTTTTTTCTTACGATTATTGCTGTATGCGCTATGATAGTATGCCATTTTTAAATCGACTTTTTATTTATTAGTTGTAGTAAATACTCGTCTTGCCAACGGTTGTTTAATAGAACCCACTCTTTTTTAATACCAACCTCCATAAACTGATGTTTCTTAAAAAGCTTTAAACTTTCTTCGTTTTCACTCAAAATCGAGCAATATAATTGATGCAAATTTAAAATGTTAAAACTATAATCGATCAGTTTTTCCAATGCTAAACTGGCATAGCCCATTTTTCTGGATTTTTTATCCACTAAAATGCCTACACCTGCTCTTCGGTTTTTTGCATCAAAATCAAATAAATCGATCGCTCCCACAGTATCAATTTCTTTTCCCTCTTTATTCTGGAGCGACAGCATAAACCGAGCTTGCTTTTTTTCATAAATGTCGGCTTGCTCATTTAATATGTATTGTTCAATGGCAAAAGCCGAAAAGGGGAGTAGCGTATGGCTTAAATGCCAAAGCTCGCTATCGTTTTCCCAAATAAAAATACGCTCTAAATCGCTTAATTCAGGTGCTCTGAGTTGAATTGTATTTGATAAAGAAATCATTATTTGCTTTCTAATTTAATACTTCCTTCAAATACATATTCTGCAGGCCCTTCAAGAAAAATTTCTTTAAATATATTGTTGTTTTCCTGAAAACTGACTTTTAGTTCGCCACCCAAAGTTTTAATCTGATAGCTTTGGAATTTTTCGGTTCCTTTAAGGTAGGCTCCAATTGCCGATGCCGTAACACCCGTACCACAAGCAAGCGTTTCATTTTCAACACCTCTTTCGTAAGTGCGCACAAATAATCGATTCCTGTTTTGCTCGATAAAATTTGCATTAATGCCCTGTGCTTTAAATTTTGCAGAATTTCGAATCGCTTTTCCTGCCTCATACACATTTTTACTTTGTATCGATTTACAAAAAGTTAAATGATGAGGAGAACCCGTATCCAAAACCAAGTGATTATCAATAGTTTCAATAGTTTCTACATCTTGCATCTTAAGTTTTATCAACTTTGTATTTCCTTTATTTTCAAGAATTTCAGCAATATGTTCGCCATCAGGAGCCATAAATCGAAAACGATTCTTTTTTATCCCTTTATCAAAAGCAAATGAAACAATGCAGCGTCCACCGTTTCCGCACATGCTGCCTTCCATACCATCGCTATTGAAATATTTCATTTCAAAATCGTAGTCGATCGAATTTAATAAATACATCACGCCGTCAGCGCCAATTCCGAAATTTCGGTCACACATCTTTTTCAGCTTTTCCGAGCTAATATTTGGAATACTTTTTCTTCCATCAATCAGAAGAAAATCATTGCCTGCGCCGTGGTATTTATAAAAATTTATCATCAAACTTTGGACTTTGAACAAATTTACATTTTTTTTAATAGCTGGCAAGCTTTACACTATTTTCTCTGTATCCTTATTCCATAATCGATTTGCTTTAACATTTTTTAACCGGAACCCTTGTTGGGTTTGCATTATTTTTGAGTTAAGCTTAAAAAAATAATACTATGAAAACTCAATATTTAAACGCTCCAAAAAGATTAATCATTCCACTTATTTTGCTTGTCAGTATCGTTTGGCCCAAACTTGATTATGCCTCAACAGGCGATAGGCCAAATTTAGTTATAGCCGCCGAAAAAACAGTGAATTCTGTTGTACATATCAAAACAATTATGCTCCAAAAAAGTAATGTATATGCCTATTTTTACGATAGTCAGGGTAATTTGTACCGAAAAGGACAAAATCCAAATTATTATGTTGCTACAGGTTCTGGTGTCATTCTGACAAAAGATGGATATATTGTCACCAATAATCACGTGGTAGCAGGAGCTTATGAAATCTATGTAACGCTCAATGATAAGCGAAATTTCAAGGCAAAAATAATCGGGCGAGACCCGGCTACCGATTTGGCTGTAATCAAAATAGAATCGGATGATTTGCAATTTACCGAATTTGGGAATTCCGATGCCGTGCATATTGGCGAATGGGTTTTGGCCGTTGGAAATCCATTTAACTTAACATCAACGGTTACCGCCGGAATTGTTAGTGCAAAAGCCCGCGATCTTCATTTGGTAGGTCCTCAACACAATTCAGCCATTGCTTCCTATATTCAAACGGATGCCGCTGTAAATAGTGGCAATAGCGGCGGGGCGCTTGTAAATGAACAAGGAAAATTAATTGGCATTAATGCTGCTATTGCTTCCAATACAGGAAGTTATACGGGTTATAGTTTTGCTATTCCTTCAAATATTGTAAAAAAAGTAGTTGGCGACTTAATTCAATACGGAAAAGTGAAACGGGCTTTTTTAGGTGTGCAACTCAGCGAGCTTAACGAAGAAATTGCCGATTATTTAAAAATGGATAAAATTGAAGGTGTTTTTATTGCCAATGTAATATCGAATGGTGCTGCCTACCGCTCCGGTATTAAAAGCAGAGATGTCATTCTTGAAATTGATGGATTACCTGTAAATTCTACTTCCGAATTGGTAGAGCGACTTGGGCAATATCAACCCGGAGAAACCATTATGGTACGCACATGGAGAAATGGAGCAAAACGCGATTTTTCTGTAAAACTGGATAGTGATAATCAGCAATAATTTTTTTGATTTAAATGTAATTTTTTATTTAGAATTCATCTAAATAACAATTTAAGTTCGTAATTTTGCAAAAAAAATAAAAAAAACAAAATTATGCCTCAAGGAATGTATCATGTGCCTCATGTGCCAAAAGCTATTAATGAAACGCCATTAGATTATAAACCGGGAAGTCCGGAAAGAAAAGCAGTTAAAGCGGCTATCAAAGATTTAAAATCAAAAGAAATTGATATTCCCATGGTTATTGGAGGGAAAGAAGTTCGCTCAGATAAACGTATTTCTATTCATCCACCACACGAAATAAAACATACACTTGGTTATTATTATATGGGTGATGCCGAGCACGTTACGCAAGCAATAGACGCTGCTTTGCTAGCCCGATCGCAGTGGCAATCCTTAAATTGGGACAGTCGTGCTGCCATTTTCTTAAAAGCTGCTGATTTAATTTCAGGCCCATATCGGGCTAAGATTAATGCGGCTACCATGCTCGGGCAATCGAAAAATGTGTATCAAGCTGAAATTGATGCTGCTTGCGAATTTGCTGATTTTTTGCGCTTTAATGTTGAATTTATGGCTGATATTTATAGCCAACAACCCAATTCGAGTAATGGTATTTGGAACCGTATGCAGCAACGGCCACTCGAAGGGTTTGTTTATTCTATAACCCCTTTTAATTTTACTGCTATTGCAGGAAACCTGTCTGCAGCTCCTGCCTTGATGGGAAATGTAGTGGTATGGAAACCTTCTTCAACTCAGGTATATTCGGCTCATGTGATTATGGAAATTTTTAAAGAAGCCGGTTTACCCGATGGTGTTATCAATATGGTATTTGTACCTGGATCAGTAGGAGGTAAAGTTATGTCCAGTCACAAAGATTTTGTAGGCGTCCATTTTACTGGTAGCAATGCCGTATTTAATAATATTTGGAAAGCGATAGGTAATAATGTTGGAATCTATAATACTTATCCAAAAATTGTGGGCGAAACAGGCGGAAAAGACTTTGTGATGGTTCATAAATCAGCCAAAGTAGACGAAGTTGTTACCGCATTGAGTCGGGGTGCTTTTGAATATCAGGGACAAAAATGCTCTGCGGCATCTCGTGCATATATTCCTGATAATTTATGGAAAGAAATCAAATCAAAACTCATTATGGATGTACAATCGTTCAGAATGGGCACTGTTGAGGATTTTCAGAATTTTATTAATGCAGTAATTGATGAAGCTTCGTTCGATAAATTGGCAAGCTTTATCGATCGTGCAAAAAAGGATAAAGAAGCCGAAATTATTGTTGGTGGTGGATACGATAAAACAGAGGGTTATTTTATTGAACCCACTGTAATTGTGACCAGCGATCCAAAATATATCACAATGCAAGAAGAATTATTCGGGCCGGTTTTAACGCTTTATGTTTATCCTGCCGACGAATATGAAGAAACGCTAAAACTGGTAGACGAAACATCGCCATTTGCTTTAACAGGTGCAATTTTCGCGCATGACCGTTACGCAATTACGATGGCGGTGGATAAATTAGTGAATGCCGCCGGAAATTTCTATATCAATGATAAGCCAACAGGAGCAGTAGTAGGACAGCAACCCTTTGGCGGGGCAAGAGCTTCGGGTACAAATGATAAATCTGGTTCTTATTTAAATTTATTACGCTGGGTTTCTCCAAGAACAATAAAGGAAAATTTTGTGCCACCAACGGATTATCGCTATGCTTTTATGGAAGAAAAGTAGAAATTAGATCTATTTTGCGCAGAAAAGCTTTTTATTATCTTTGCAAAGCAAAAATCTAAATCAAGTAAAATGAAAGAAAAAGTAGACGTAAAATGGCAAGATGAAATGGCTTTTGAGGCCAGTTTGCATGAAAATACACAAAAGATTATGATCGATGCCGTTCCGGCTGTTGGTGGTCGTAATCTTGGTCCCCGACCAAAAACCTTAATGTTAGTTTCATTGGGAGGTTGTACAGCCATGGATGTTATTTCCATTTTAAAAAAAATGCGTGTTACTCCGGATTATTTTAATGTGGAAGTCGAAGGTGAACTTACCGAAGAACACCCAAAATATTTTCACAGCATTACTGTAAACTATATTTTCCGTGGTAAGGATTTGCCAATGGACAAGATTGAAAAAGCAGTAAAATTGTCGGAAGAACGCTATTGCGGGGTTACTGAAATGCTGAAGAAATCATCAAAAATAACCTCCAATATTATTGTTGAAGATTAATTTTGAGATTGTATATATTAAGAATGCGTATCAATTTTTGGTGCGCATTTTTTTTTGTGTTGAAACACAAATCGTATTGGCTCGTAAAATATCCAACAATTCGTTCAATATCATTGCAGTAGCGCCCCAAATTTTTAGGCTGTCAATACAAAAACACGGCGCTTTTAAAGACTGCTTTCCGCGGGCCAATACTTCGCTTATTTTAATCGAATGCTCATCCATTAAATCGCTTAAGGCGATTTTAAAAATTTGCTGTACTTCAACCGGATCAGGCTTAAGATGCGCTAAATTACAATCAAAATAAGTAACATAAGGGCTGACAATAAAATTGCTGTTTGGAATATATAAATCGGATAATTTGCCCAATAATTCTTCCGTTTTAAAAATTAAGCCTATTTCTTCAAAGGTTTCTCTAACCGCCGTTGCTCTTAAATCAGCATCGGCGAGCTCTTTTTGGCCTCCGGGAAAAGAAATCTGGCCGCTATGTGCACCGTCGTACTCACTTCTTAGGATAAACAAGATTTTAATTTGATCGTTTTCTTTAAATAGGATCAATAGCACGGCACTTTGCTTCGAATCTGTTTTTATATGCTGATTCCTAATCGATTCTAAACGCTCCATTGGCGCAAGTTTAATATGCGATTTCCATCCGGGCAATTCCTGTTTAAGTGCTATTTTAATTTTATGTTGCAAAACGTAATTTTAGATTTATTTGCAAAGATAATTTTAATGATTCCAGAAAAAAATTGTAACATAAATTTAATATTTGATTCCTTTAGTTAAGCTATTGAAATTCTATTTTTTTATATCTTTGCAGCATGACAAAAGAAAAACAAAATCCGATATTCGATGAGGATGAGCTTTTGGAAGAAAACAAATCCTTGATCTTATTTAACGACGACTTTAATACGTTTGATTTTGTTATTCATTCCTTAATAGATGTTTGTAATCACGACGATATACAAGCTGAACAATGTGCTTTTATTGTTCATTATAAAGGGAAATGTGCTGTAAAATCGGATACCTATTCCGTTTTAAAACCTATGTTTGATGAACTTTCTCGACGCGATTTAACCGTTTCCATCGATTAAATTGGTGTTTTTCCAAATAATCTAATTTTTTGTTCCTCCAAAAAAGGATGTCATTCTTTACAATTATCCATTTCTTTTCTTAATTTTACAGAAATATAGAAAAAATGCCTTGGATAGTTATCGTTGTTTTAATTGCATTGGGAATTCTTTTTTTACTGCTTGAGCTTTTAGTAATACCCGGAACAACCTTTGTCGGAATTATTGGTTTAATTGCTTTAGCATTAGGAGTCTATCAAACTTTTATTATTTATGGAACGGGGTGGGGAATTTTTGCACTCTTGCTTACGATTTTAGTCGGCATAAGTTTACTCATATTAAGTTTGCGCTCAAAAACCTGGAAAAAAGCAATGCTTGCTACCAGTATCAATTCCAAAATTGATCAAGTAAAAGAAAAATACAAAATAGGTGATGAAGGAATTTCGGTATCGCGATTAACGCCTATGGGAAAAGCACGTTTTGGTGACGAATTTATCGAAGTATCTACTTTTGGTGATTTTGTTGATCCCGGAAAAAAAATACGTATTGTTGAAATTAAAAACAATAAAGTTTTAGTTGAAACAATTTAATCCTTAGTAATGCTTACTTTCACTAATAAAAATAATAAATTATGGAACAAGGAATGGGAATGTTAATTGGTGTAATTGTAGCCGTTGTTATCAGTATATGGATATTGTTTGTTTATATACCGATTGGACTATGGTTCTCAGCTCTGGTATCAGGAGTTAGGGTTTCTTTAATACAGTTAGTGCTTATGCGCTGGCGTAATGTACCGCCAAAAATTATTGTTAATGCTATGATTACTTCCAAAAAAGCAGGTCTGGAACTTAAACGCGACGATCTGGAAGCTCATTATTTAGCCGGTGGAAAAATAAAAAATGTGGTAGAAGCCTTAATTTCTGCCGATAAAGCCAATATGGGTTTGGATTTTCAAACGGCTACTGCTATCGACTTAGCCGGTAGAGATGTTTTTCAAGCCGTGCAAATGTCGGTAAATCCTAAAGTGATAAATACACCACCCGTAACAGCGGTTGCCAAAGATGGTATTCAGCTAATTGCAAAAGCGCGTGTAACTGTGCGTGCAAATATTCAGCAATTGGTTGGAGGTGCCGGCGAAGAAACGGTATTGGCCAGAATTGGAGAAGGTGTAGTTTCTTCTATCGGATCTTCTACCAGTCATAAAGCAGTTTTAGAAAACCCCGATTCAATTTCAAAAGTGGTTTTATCTAAAGGATTGGATGCCGGAACAGCTTTTGAAATTCTTTCTATTGATATTGCGGATATAGATATTGGAAAAAACATTGGAGCTGTTTTACAAATGGATCAAGCCAATGCCGATAAAAATATTGCGCAAGCACAAGCCGAAAAACGCCGTGCTATGGCTGTTGCACTCGAACAAGAGATGTTAGCTAAAGCACAGGAAGCTCGCGCAGCTGTTATTATGGCTGAAGCTGAAATTCCAAAAGCAATAGCAGAAGCATTTAGAAGTGGTAATTTAGGAATTATGGATTACTATAAATTCCAAAATATTCAAGCCGATACTACTATGCGCGAAAGCATTGCGAAACCTAAAAAAGGTAAAAATCCGTCGAAAGATTGATAAGGTTTAAGCCTTTACCATCAGTATATTTTTAAAGATAAAATCTATACTGTAAGTAATATTTAGAGTATTTAATAATTAATCAAACTATCATTATGAGTAAAAAACACAAATGGGTAAATAAACTCAAAATTAGCTTTTTGCTAATATTAGCGATAATGCTGGTCGTTCCAGCATTTGCCGCAAAAAAACAAAAGAAAGAAGAAGAGACAAAAACCGCTGTCGAAAAAACTTCTTTTTCAGGATTAAAATGGCGAAGTATAGGGCCTGCGTTTACATCGGGTCGAATCGCCGACTTTGCAGTTAATCCTAATAATACAAGCGAATATTATGTGGGTGTTGCCTCCGGACATATCTGGAAAACAGTTAATAACGGGACAACATGGAGTCCGGTATTTGATAAAAATGGCACTTACAGTATTGGTGCATTAAAAATGGATCCAAACAATTCGAATGTTGTTTGGGCCGGTACAGGTGAAAATAACCACCAACGTGCTTTAGGCTATGGGAATGGCGTTTACAAAACAATAGACGGAGGAAAATCCTGGAAAAATATGGGGCTAAAAGACAGTCGCCAAATTGGAATGATTGCCATTGATCCAAGAAATTCGGATGTTGTTTATGTGGCTGCAGAAGGTTCTGCCTGGGGTCCGGGTGGCGATCGTGGACTTTACAAAACTACCGATGGTGGAAAAAACTGGGTTAAAGTGCTCGAAATTTCAGAAAATACCGGAGTAAATAATGTGGTAATCGATCCTTGCGAACCTGACGTGGTTTATGCCACTTCTGAACAACGTCGTCGTAGAGCTTTTGGCAAAATCGGGGGTGGACCTGAATCTGCCTTTTATAAATCGACCGATGCAGGAGCTCATTTCGAAAAAATTAGCAGTGGCCTTCCTGGTGGTGATATCGGCGGTATGGGAATCGCTATATCGCCCGTTGATCATAATGTGGTTTATCTCATTATTGAAGCACAAGATGATCAAGGAGGATTTTTCCGGTCAACAGATCGTGGAGCTTCTTTTTCTAAAATGAGTTCGTATAGCTCAAGCGGACAATATTACAATACAATTGTAGCTGATCCTAAGGATGTTGATAAAGTTTATTCACTTGAAACGGTAACTCGCGTTAGCGTAGATGGTGGAAAAAACTGGTCTGTTTTGGGAAATAAAGACAGGCATGTAGATGATCATGCGATGTGGATAGATGAAAAAGATACTGATCATTTAATGATTGGTGGCGACGGGGGCGTTTACGAAAGTTTTGATGGCGGAAAAAATTATGTTTTTAAATCAAACCTTCCTGTTACGCAATTCTATCGCGTTTTTGCCGATAATAGTTATCCGTTTTATTGGATTTATGGTGGTACCCAAGACAATAATAGTTTTGGAGGACCAAACCAAAATACAAGTGAAGCAGGTGTTACTTTGGGCGAGTGGGTGGTAACTATCGGAGGCGATGGCTTCTGGCAAGCCGTTGATCCGGACGATCCCAATATTGTCTATTCTGAATATCAATATGGAAATGTTTTCCGTTATGATAAAAAATCAGGCGAAGCTACAAGCATTAAACCATCGCCGCTTAAAGGAGAAGAAACCTATCGCTGGAATTGGGATGCGCCCTTAATCCTTAGTCCTCATAATGGCCAAACCCTTTATATGGCTGCTAATAAGGTGTTTAAATCAACTGATAGAGGAAATACCTGGGTAAAAATTAGCGAAGATATTACACGAAATGAAGACCGAAATCAGTTTCCGATTATGGGAAAATACTGGCCTTCCAATGCCGTTGTAAAACATGTATCTACATCGCAGTGGGGAACCATTTTAAGTCTTGTTGAATCTACAGTAAAAGAAGGTTTAATTTATGCCGGAACAGATGATGGCTTGGTTCAGGTAACTGATGATGGAGGAAAAACCTGGACAAAAACAGCTTCATTCCCGGGCGTTCCTGAATATACTCCTGTAAGTGATATTATGCCTTCGCGTTTTGACGAAAATGTAGTTTTTGTATCCTTTAATAATACGAAAAGCGACGACTTTAAACCCTATATTCTAAAAAGTACAGATAAAGGAAAAACCTGGGTATCTGTGGCAAGTAATTTGCCTGAAAACGGATCTGTTCACAGTATTGAGCAAGATTTTGTAAATAAAAATCTACTCTTTGCCGGAACCGAATTTAGCTTTTATACCAGTGTTGATGGTGGAAACTTCTGGAAAAAATTAGATGCAGGCTTGCCTGATATCGCCGTAAGAGATATCACCATTCAACAAAGAGAAAACGATTTGGTAATCGCTACATTTGGACGTGGATTTTATGTTCTGGACGATTATTCTGCTTTGCGCGATATCAACGAAGATTTTCTTAAGACTGAAGGAAATATTTTTCCTGTGGCTGATGCATTGATGTATATCCAAACGGGCGGAAGATATGGTCAAGGTTCAACCGTTTATTTGGGTGAAAATCCTGAATTTGGTGCAACATTTACTTACTATCTAAACGAAGTCCCAAAAACACTAAAGAAAGAGCGGCTTAAAAAAGAAGCCGAATTGTTTAAAGAAGGAAAGGCAATTCCTCAGCCTAGCAAGGAACAACTAAAAGAAGAGGAAAATCAACTCGATCCTTATTTGGTATTTTCTATAACCGATGCACAAGGCGATTTGGTTAAAAATATTTACAAGCGAGCTTCCTCAGGAATTAATCGTACGGTTTGGAATCTAAAATATCAGGGACCTTTCCCTCCACGCAGACCAATTACTGAATTTGATCCTGTTAATAATGGCTCTGACGGCATGTTGGCTATGCCCGGAGAATATAAGGTAGCTATGTCTTTGGTATTTAATGGCGAATCCAAATTGCTTGCCGGTCCGGTAAAATTTAATGCTAAAGTGCTAAACAATACTACTTTAGGTGCAAAAGACAGAGCCGCTTTGGTTGCTTTTCAAAATCAAGTGCTTGAGTTAGGAAAAACAATGGATGGTGTTGAGCGTTATCTAAAAGAAATGAAAAACAGAGTAGTTCAAGTGCGTCAGTCCATTCATAATACACCGGCTTGTTCATTTGAAATGGCTCAGCAAGCCAAGAAACTAGCAGAAACTTTGGATGATATTTCATTCCTTTATGATGGTACTCCGGCAGTAGCTAGCCAGGAAGAAGTTCCACCGGAACAAGTATCCTTAAATGAACGATTAAACATTATTGCCAATACTTTCTGGGGATCAACTTCAGCACCAACACAAACAGCGCTTTCAAACTACGAAATATTAGTAGAAGAATTTCCTGCTGTACTCACTAAAATAAAAGCTGCAAAAGTGGAATTAGAAGGTATCGAAAAACAATTAGATGAAGTAGGAGCTATATGGACTCCAGGTCGTTTACCCGAATTTCTAAAGTAAAAATTAACATTAAAATGATAGAGGCTGTTCGAAAGAATAGCCTCTTTTTTTATGATGCAAGAGCCTAAATTATTTCTTTGTTTGCCGGTATTAAACGAATCAGCAAATATTCCTTCTTTATTTGAAGGAATTAGTAAGCAGAGCTATCAAAAATTTGAACTCATCGTCTGTGTTAATCAACCGGAAGCCTGGTGGAATGACCCTGAAAAAAGGAATATTTGCCTCGATAATCAGAAAAGCATCGCACTTATTCAAAAAGAAAATCGATTTCCTATAACTTTAATAGATAAAAGCAGTAAAGAAAATGCTTGGCAAGGCAAACAAAAAGGCGTTGGTTGGGCTCGAAAATTAGTTATGGATAAGGCTTCTGAATTGGGCCAGCCTAGCGATTTGATCGTAAGTATAGATGCCGACAGCGAGTATCCTGCAGATTATCTCGCATCAGTGGTTTCCCTCTTTCAAAACAAACCCAATTGTGTTGGTTTGGCCAATCCTTATTATCATCGATTAACAAATGACGATGATGCAAATAGAGCCATACTACGCTACGAAATATATATGCGTAATTATGCGATTAATATGCTTTTAATCGATAATCCTTACCAGTTTTCTGCTCTTGGATCAGCTTTGGCAACACCAATATCAGTATACAATAGAGTAGGGGGAATGACACCAAAAGCAGCAGGTGAAGACTTTTATTTTCTTCAAAAATTGCGAAAATTTGGAGATCTTGAAAATTGGAATTCGACTAAAGTTTTTCCCGCAGCGCGTTTTTCTGATCGCGTAAATTTTGGGACGGGTCCCGCAATGATAAAAGGACAAGCAGGCGATTGGTCGTCTTATCCTATTTATCCCTTTCAGCTGTTCAAAAAAATAAAAGCGACTTACGACCTGTTTCCTGAACTATTTAAGAGTGATGTTAATACACCAATGACCCATTTTCTTCAAAATCAATTGAAAAAAGAAGTGCTATGGAATTCACTACGATCAAATTATAAAACACAAGACCAATTTGTTAAAGCATGTCGTATTTTGGTTGATGGATTAAGAATTTTGCAGTTTTTAAAGAGCGAATCAATAAATAATAAAGATGATCAATCAAAGCATTTAACTGAAAATTTATTGTATTTCAGCACACTAGATTCCGAATTTTCGGAGCAATTAAAAAGAGATGCAGGCGCTATAGATTTAAGCTCTTTTTCTACCTTAAAAAAAATACGCGAAACCCTTTCAAATTTTGAATATTCCTTGCGGAAATCAAAATCAAAACCGTAATTTTGCACGTTGATAAATGATTAAATGATTACAATTTTAGGACCTACAGCCACAGGTAAAACAAGTTTGGCCGCTCATCTTGCCAATCTGATAAACGGAGAAATAATTAGCGCTGATTCTCGTCAGGTATACCGGGGAATGGATATTGGCACCGGCAAAGATATCGACGATTACCATGTTAATGATAAAATAATTCCTTATCATTTAATCGATATTGTGGATCCCGGTTACGAATACAATGTTTTCGAATTTCAAAAAGATTTTCTCAAAGCCTATACGTCCATTGATAAAAAAGGAAGCATACCTATTTTGTGCGGTGGAACCGGATTGTATATCGAAAGCGTTCTGAAAGGATACAAGCTTATTGATGTTCCTAAGAATGATTTGCTACGCGAAGCTTTGGAGTTGAAAGAAGAAGCGGAACTTATAGAAATTCTGGCAACCTATAAAAACTTGCACAATACAACGGATACCTCTGAAAGAGAACGTTTAGTACGTGCCATCGAAATCCAAAAATATTACGACGAAAATCCGAATATTGACACTTCTTTTCCGAAAATTGAAACCAAAATATTCGGCATTCAGTTTGATAGAAGAGTAGTTAAGATGCGCATAACCGAGCGCCTCGAGGAACGTTTGCAAAATGGGATGATTGAAGAAGTTCAAGGCTTATTAAATGCAGGCGTAAAACCCGAACAGCTTACTTTTTATGGTCTGGAATACAAATGGGTGACTGACTATTTAGAAGAAAAGATAGCCTATAACGAAATGTTTCGACGTTTAAATACGGCCATTCACCAATTTAGTAAACGCCAAATGACCTGGTTTAGGCGCATGGAAAAACAAGGCTTTGAAATCACTTGGATAGATGGAAATTTAAGTTTGGATGATAAAATCGCTTTTATCCTCAAAAACCTGCCCAATTAATTCTTTGTTTTTTAAAAAACGATTACTCTTCTAAGTTTTCGACTTAGTAGGCAAAACAATATATGAGCAGTTTGCCGTACAAACAGGATCATCAATACGATCTTGATATAGCACAATTTTGGCTTCAGCCATCTTGCCTTCCCATAAAGAAACTTTGGCTTCGGCAAAAACGGTATTCTTTTTCTTAGAGCCTTTAAGGTATTTTATGGTCATTTCGATCGTGTTTACGCGGTATAAATTCGTTTCTAATTTAGAACCAACCGCAAAGCCACCAGCTGTATCCGCAATACTGGCTAATATTCCTCCATGCCATAATCCATTAAACAAATCACCTACAAATTCATCTTTGAACGGAATTTCAAAGTGAACATAACCTTCTTTTATTTCATTAACTTTAATACCGAATATTTGATTGGCAGGCATTAATTTTTCTATCGCATATTTAAGTAAAGTATGTTTTTTTTCCGACCAATCTGTAATTAATTCCATCGTTTATTTTTAAATTTAAACTAAAATATCAGGATTGAAAAGTTTGAATTCTCCAAAAAACAAACAAAAAACCCGCACTTTCGATGCGGGTTAAGTGCTTTATTTAGAGGCCTTTCTTGTCTTTGGCTTTGTAATCTTAACCTTTAAAACCTCTGTTTTTTTATCAAAATCAACTTTTATTAAGTCGCCTTCTGATAATTTGGTATTGATAATTTCTTCGGCCAACTCATCCTCGATATATTTCTGTATTGCACGTTTTAAAGGCCGTGCACCAAAATGCGGATCCCAGCCTTTTTCCAATAAAAAGTCTTTTGCCTTTTCAGTTACGGTAACTTTATATCCCATTTGTCCAACACGTGAGTACAAGCCTTTTAGTTCAATATCGATTATTTTATGAATATCTTCTCTTTCGAGGTTTTCAAAAATAATAACATCATCAATGCGGTTTAAGAACTCAGGAGCAAAAGCACGTTTTAAAGCATTTTCGATAACACCTGCTGTACTAGCCGATTTTCCTTTTAATCTGGAAGAAGTATTGAAACCAACTCCGCTCCCAAATTCTTTCAATTGACGAGAACCAATATTGGAAGTCATAATAACAATGGTATTTTTAAAGTCCACTTTTCGGCCAAAGCTATCCGTCAACTGACCATCGTCTAATACTTGCAATAATAAATGAAAAATATCAGGATGTGCTTTTTCTATCTCATCCAAAAGGATAATAGAATAAGGCTTTCTTCTCACTTTTTCCGTCAATTGTCCGCCTTCTTCATAGCCTACATAACCCGGAGGCGCTCCAACCAATCTGGAAACCGCAAATTTTTCCATATATTCGCTCATATCAATACGAATCAAGGTATCTGCTGAATCGAACATATTCTGAGCCAACATTTTAGCTAAATATGTTTTTCCAACGCCGGTTGGTCCCAAGAAAATAAACGTACCGATTGGTTTATTAGGATCTTTTAATCCTGCGCGGTTACGCCGAATGGCTTTAACCACTTTTTTAATTGCAGCATCCTGACCAATAACAGAAGCACCTAGGTCATCTTCCATGCTCATTAGCTTATCGCTTTCATTTTGAGCAATACGTTGCACCGGAACTCCGGTCATCATAGCAACAACCTGAGCGACTTCCTCTTCGCCAACTGTTTCGCGGTTAATTTTTGTATTTTCTTCCCACTCGCGCTTTGCTTTAGCCAATTCTACATTGAGTTTACGTTCACTATCACGAAGTTCGGCTGCTAATTCAAATTTTTGTTTTCCAATGGCCTCTTTTTTCTTTGTCTTTACGAGTTCAATATTAGCTTCTATATCGATTATATTCTGAGGCACATTCATATGCGTAATATGCACACGAGCACCAGCTTCGTCTAAAGCATCAATTGCTTTATCCGGTAAATAGCGATCGCTCATATAACGATTGGTTAACTGTACACAAGCTTTTAAAGCTTCGTCGGTATATTTTACCAAATGATGATCTTCGTAACGTTCTTTGATATTTTCTAAGATTCGGACAGTTTCGTCAGGACTCGTAGCTTCGACAATAATTTTTTGAAAACGACGCTCTAGCGCACCATCTTTTTCAATATTTTGGCGATATTCATCTAAGGTTGTTGCACCTATACATTGTATTTCACCACGTGCCAGAGCCGGTTTAAACATATTAGATGCATCCAAAGATCCTGAAGCATTTCCGGCACCTACAATGGTATGTATTTCATCAATAAATAAAATAATTTCAGGATGCTTTTCCAATTCATTTAAGATGGCTTTCATCCTTTCTTCAAACTGTCCGCGGTATTTTGTCCCGGCCACTATTGAAGCCAAATCGAGTGTAAAAATACGTTTCCCAAACAGCGCCCGCGATACGTTTTTCTTCACAATTCTTGATGCCAAACCCTCAGCAATAGCTGATTTACCCACGCCGGGTTCGCCTATTAATATTGGGTTATTCTTTTTCCGTCGACTTAATATCTGAGCAATCCTTTCTAATTCTTTTTCTCGGCCTACGATTGGATCCAATAAATTTTCCTCGGCTTGTCGCGTTAAATCACGTCCAAAATTATCAAGAACAGGTGTCGTCGATTTCATTTCCCCCGGTTTTTTCGAAGATTTTGGGATTTCTTTACCGAATTCGGGTTTATCCATAGGCTCATCTTCAATTTCATTGGTAAACAGGTCGGGTGATTTCTCTCCAATCTGCGTAGAATTGTAGAATTGCCCCAATTCCTCGGCGGCTCTTTTATAGTTCAATCCATTGCTTTCTAGCAATCGAGTAACAATATTTTCCTCGTTCTTTAAAATGGCGAGCAATAAGTGCTCTGTTCCAACTAACTCACTTTTAAATAGTTTAGCCTCTAAATAGGTGAGTTTTATGGTTTTTTCAGCTTGACGAACAAATGGAATTCCTTCTTGAGGAGGAATAGATTTATTATCGTTTTTTATCGATTTCTCGATATGCTTTTTAATCTTCACTAAATCCATGCCCATTTCGGCCATCAGATGAAATGCTATACCTTTGCCTTCTCTTAGTATTCCGAGAAATAAATGTTCAACCCCAATTGATTCATTTCCAAGCTTAATGGCTTCTTCCCGACTAAAAGAGAGAACATCGCGAACGCGCTGTGAGAACTTAGCTTCCATACTCTATATTTATTATTGTATATTATCAAATCAAAACTAACTACAAAAATATAAGTAATTCCTATGCAGTCTACATTTTTTCAACATTTACTTGTTAAAATAATGCTATTTTGGGCTTCCAAAACCCTTTATTTTCGAATAAAAATCATTATCTTCGCATCCTATTTTCCCCTACTAATTCTAGGGAAAAATTTACCTTCTAATGGCTTAATAAAAAGCATTTAAAGGGAATTATTTAATTTTAAAAATAAGATGAACGAAGGAGAAAGAATAGTAAAGGTAAATATTACCAATCAGATGAAATCAGCCTATATCGATTATGCCATGTCTGTAATCGTTTCGCGTGCTTTACCGGATGTTCGCGATGGGCTAAAACCAGTGCACAGACGCGTTCTTTATGGTATGCTGGATTTGGGCGTACTTTCAAATAAAAGTTATAAAAAATCAGCTAGGATAGTCGGGGAAGTGCTCGGTAAGTATCATCCTCATGGCGATTCATCAGTTTATGATGCTATGGTGCGTATGGCACAGGAGTGGTCGTTGCGCTATCCTTTGGTCGATGGACAAGGAAACTTTGGGAGTATTGATGGCGATAGCCCTGCGGCTATGCGTTATACCGAAGCCCGATTAAGAAAGATTTCAGAAGAATCCCTAGTCGATATCGATAAAAATACCGTTGATTTCCAAAATAACTTTGATGATAGCTTAAAAGAACCCACCGTATTGCCCACTCGAATTCCTAATTTGCTGGTCAATGGTGCTTCTGGAATAGCTGTTGGTATGGCCACAAATATGGCTCCTCACAATTTAAGCGAAGTAATCGACGGAATCCAAGCTTATATCCTTAATAATGATATAAGCATCACTGAATTAAGACAATACATTAAAGCTCCTGACTTTCCAACGGGAGGAATTATTTACGGATATGATGGTGTAATTGATGCTTTTGAAACTGGTAGAGGAAAAGTAGTTATGCGTGGTGAAACTATTCTGGAAGAAATTAGACCAGGCAGAGAAGCTATTATCGCTACAAGTATTCCTTACCAAGTTAACAAAGCGGAAATGATTAAGAAAATTGCCGATTTAGTTAATGAGAAAAAGATAGTAGGTATTTCGGATATCCGCGACGAAAGCGACAGAAATGGAATGCGCATTGTATTTGAATTAAAGAAAGACGCAAATACAAATGTGGTACTCAATAAGTTGTACCAGTATTCGCAACTCCAAACTTCTTTTAGCATCAATAATATTGCTTTGGTTCATGGCCGTCCTATGATGCTGAACCTAAAGGATATGATTCATTATTTTGTGGAACATCGTCACGAAGTAGTTATTCGTAGAACGCAATTTGAATTGGATCAAGCGGAAAAAAGAGCACATATTTTAGAGGGATTAATTATTGCATCCGATAATATTGACGAAGTAATTAAGATAATAAGAGCCTCGGCAAGCACAGAAGAAGCCCGCAGCAATTTAATTGAACGTTTTGGACTTACCGATATTCAAGCACGCGCCATTGTAGATATGCGTTTGCGCCATTTAACCGGACTGGAACAAGATAAATTGCGTGCAGAATACGATGATTTGATCAAACTAATTGAACATCTGAAAGCTGTTTTAAACGACGTAAATCTTCGTATGGAAATTATTACCGAAGAACTTCGCGAAATAAAAGAGAAATATGGCGATGAGCGTAAAAGTAAAATTGAGTATTCTGCAAGTGATTTCCGTATTGAAGATACAATACCTGATGAAGATGTTGTGATTACAATTTCACACGCAGGATATATAAAGCGCACAGCATTAACCGAATACAGAGTTCAGAATAGGGGAGGTCGTGGTTCAAAAGGTAGTGTTGCTCGTAATGAGGATTTCTTAGAACATCTTTTTGTGGCTAGTATGCACGATTATATGTTGCTCTTTACCGAACAAGGCAGAGTTTTCTGGCTTCGTGTTTACGAAATTCCTGAAGGAAGCAGAACGACCAAAGGTAGAGCTATCCAAAATATTATCAATATCCCTTTAGATGATAAAGTAAAAGCCTATCTTAATGTAAAAGACCTTAAGAATGAAGAGTATGTAAAAAATAACTTTATCATTTTGGCTACCAAAAAAGGAACAATCAAGAAAACTTCTTTAGAAGCCTATAGCAGACCTCGTGTAAATGGTATTAACGCGATTACTATTAAAGATAACGATACCTTATTGGAAGCGCGCTTAACAAATGGAGAAAATGAGGTTGTTATTGCAAGTAAATCGGGTAGGGCAATTCGCTTTAACGAAAAACTGGTGCGCCCAATGGGTAGAAATGCCTCCGGTGTTCGTGGTATCAAACTAAAAGACGCGAACGATGAAGTTATTGGTATGATTTGTTTAAGTAGCTCAGAATACGATATTTTGGTAGTATCCGAAAATGGTTACGGAAAACGCTCTAAACTAGAAGATTATCGCGAAACAAATAGGGGAGGTAAAGGTGTTAAAACACTAAATATTACTGAAAAAACAGGTAGCGTGATTGCCATTAAAAATGTTACCGATTTCGATGATTTAATGATTATTAACAAATCGGGCATTTTAATCCGAATCGCAGTCGGTGGCGAAAACAATGCAATCCGTGTAATGGGACGTAATACACAGGGTGTGAGACTTATAAAAATTTCAGAGGGTGATTCAATTGCATCAGTGGCCAAAGTAGAACAGTTTGAAAACGATGGGAACGAAGAAGAGCTTAGCGATGAAGATGGCACAGTAATTGAAGATAACGATATAAATAATGATCCGGAAACGGATAATAATAACATAATTGAATAATAAGAAAATAAGAGAGAATATTAAATTTACACAACATGAAAAAAATTACTTTAATTCTGGTGCTCATGTTTTCAATTTCATTGATAACAACAGCACAAAATGGAAAGAGAAATTCTGCGAAAGTAAATCTTGATGCAGGAAAGATAGAAAAAGCAAAAGAACTAATCGATTTGGCAGTAGCTCATGAAAAAACAATGAACGATGCTAAAACCTGGTTAATTTATGGCGAAGTCTATGCGGAAATAGGAACTTCAACAGATGCTGCTATTGCAGCTCTTGATTCAGATGCTTTAGCAAAAGCAATGGAAGGTTTCAAAAAAGCAGCTAGTCTCGACGAGAAAAACACATTGTATCTTGAAATGTCGACTAATGTGTTAAAACTGGCTAACAGCTTATATACTAAAGGAATTTTAGCTTTTGAGGCTGAAGATTTTCCTCAAGCAATCAATTGGTTCGACAGAGCCAGTGAAGCGAATGCGACCATAGATGTTGTAGATACTATGACTATCTATGCTACAGCCTTATCCGCATCTAATGGTGGCGTTGATGATGTAGCAAAAGCTAAATATACACAGTTGATTGAAATGGATTATAACAATCCGGCAATCTACAGCGAACTTGCTAATATTTATAAGAAAGAAGACAATTTTGATAAGGCAGAAGAAGTGTTAGGTGCCGGTCGCGAAAAATATCCCGAAAATAACGGTATTTTAATTGCAGAGATAAATATCTTGCTAGGACAGGGGAGATTTGATGAAGTTATTGCTAAACTTAAAAAATCAATAGAACTTGAGCCGGAAAATGCAAGCCTTTATTTGGCACTAGGTGATTCTTATAAGGAAGTTAAAAATAACGATGAAGCTATTAAGTATTATTTGCAAGCCTTGGAAATTAATCCTGATTATTTTTTAGCACTTTATAATTTAGGCGTTGTTTATTATTCGCGTGCTTTTGATTTAAATATGGAGGCCAATGATTTACCTTTTGATGCAACAGAAAAATATAAAGCAGTTATGGCCGAAGCAAATGAGTATTTCTTAAAAGGTTTACCTTATTTTGAAAGAGCCTATGCAATCGACTCTGAAGATCCTGATGTAATTAAGGCACTTCGTCAGATTTATACTTCTACACAACAGTTGGATAAACTAAAAGAATTAAACAATAAATAAGAGAAGATAGGGATGGAAGTTAATTTCTATCCCTTATTCTTTAAAATTACTATTTATCATAATATTAATTATAGGACTATTGTTTTCAACTAGATGATTTAGGACAAACAAGAATTATATGAATTTCTATAATGTTCTTTAATCCTCATTATTCATTATATGCTTTTGATAATCGCTTTCAGAATTAATATTGGCAAAAGATTTAACCGTGTGTGGATGCAAATCTAATGGACAATAATAGGTATCGACAAGATTAAAGAAATTACGGATGGAATATTTCTTCGTTTGAGTAATCGTTTCCGTTAGTTTGATCAGAATCGATTTAGAATAAACAGCTGCCAATGGTTCGATATCTTTTTTAATTAAAGGCACTACAATATCTTTTTGGCTTGAAATGTATGTATCGCAAATTTGCCGAATTATAGATTCAGAAATAAATGGCATATCCACAGCCATAACAAAAACAGCCTCACAATGCGGTGCATGTGTTAAAGCAGAATGAATACCACCTAAGGGGCCTATTTCCTTAATCAAATCCGGGAATTTTGAAATAGAATCATCAGGAAAATCGGCTGGTTTATTGGTTATTACAATCACATCCTCAAAAATAGCAGACAATAAAGCACTTGCTTTTTTGTAAAATGTTTCCTGATTAATTTTTAGAAACGCTTTATCTTGTCCTTTATATCGCGTAGCTTTTCCTCCCGCCAGAATTACTCCACAAATATTTCTGTATTTTAAACTCACGGATATTTCAGTTTTTAAGCCTGTAAATCTAGTTCTATTCGTTAATAAGAGCAAATAGACAGCGTAAATTTAATTGTTTACTTCTATCCTATTTTATTCGGTTTAAGCGATTCTGTATATTTATATACTGTTGGAATTTAGATATATAGCTCTATAATGCTTATTTTTCAAGTAATGAAGATCAGGCAAAAAAAGGGCCAATTATAAATATCGGCCCTTTTCAATGCTTAGTCGTTAACAAACTCTTCGAAAGACTTCAGCATCAAATCATCTACTTTCGCTTTCTTTTTAAGTTTAGCAAAATCGTTTTTTGCCTTTTCGAAACGTTCTTCAATCAAACTTAAACTGCCGAGTTCATTAGCCGTAGGCTTATCATAACTTCCTGCTATTTTTGCATACAAATCAGCCATCTTTTCCCGCAATTGAGGTTCAGCCGATCCTACATAATTATCACCTGTTGTAATCACCAAGGTCTCTTTTAGTTCGTTCAAAGCAGAAGCTAATTTCGTATTATTGTCCTTTACGGCATCTAAAATGGCATCTAGTTCGTAAACAAGATAGGCTAACTCTTGGGTCATATCATACATTTTCATCGTTGTATTGTACTTAAAATCACGATCTTCAGCCGATAAACCGCTATGTGAATCATAAATTAGTTCAAACTCATGCTCAAAAGTTTCTTTTCCTTTGCTGATTACTGCTTTATATTTCCCTGCTTTTACGCGTGGAGCTGTAAAACCGCCAAAACTAAAGGTTTTACCTTTGGCCACTTTAGGCTGTTTGATGGTGTAATACCAATCGACTATATTAATGCCTTTCGATTTACCGGGTCCCAAAGTAGTCAGTACATTTCCATCCATATCTTGAATTTCTAAACTCATTTTACCAAAAGTATGGCGTTTGGGAAGAAAATATTTTATTTGAGCAGCTGTACTCGGATTTTGCCCAACAAACTGTGTTTCAGTACCAAAGCTACTACCAAAACCTCCTTGATCTTTCATAACTGTAGGTTTACTCTTAAAGAAATGCAAGGTTTCTTTTAGCGTTTCCGGAGTAATTTCGCGCAATGGTGAAATATCATCGATGATAATAATTCCTCTTCCGTGTGTGGCAAGAACCAAATCATTTGTTTTTTTCTGAAGTTCAATATAATGCACAGCCACCGAAGGCATATTGTTCGTAAACTTTGACCAACTCAGGCCTCCATCCAGAGTAATAAACAATCCAAACTCCGTACCTAAAAACAATAGATCAGGGTTTTCGTAATCTTCCTGAATATTTCTTGCAAAACCTTCAATCTCGTTTGTGGTTATACTCTTCCAGGTTTTACCAAAATCACTGGTTTTATACACATAAGGATTCATATCACCTGATGTATGTCCTTCAAATACAGCAAAAGCGGTAGCTTTATTATGGACACTTGCTTCAATATGATAAACCCAGGTATTCTTTGGTAATCCTTCTAAATTTGTAGCTGTATTTGTCCACTTTTTACCTCCGTCGGTGGTTAATTGTACATTTCCATCATCTGTACCTACCCAAATAATATTTTCGTCCAAAGGAGATTCTGCAATTGTAAAAATGGTAGTATGATTTTCGGCTCCTGAATTATCCGTTGATAAACCACCAGAATTTTCCTGTTCTTGCTTGCTTTTATCGTTGGTTGTCAAATCTGGTGATATAATCTCCCAGGTATCACCCATATCTTCTGATTTATGTAAAAACTGACTTCCAATATAAATGCGATTTGGTTGATGTTCACTTATCGCCATAGGCGCATTCCAATTAAAACGTAATTTAGGATATCCTTTTAAAGCAAGGGGTTGAATTGTTTTAACTAGATTATTATCAACATCATAACGCCAAACGTTTTCTGCGCCTTGCATTTCAGAATAGATAATATTTTTTGTAGGATGTCGGTAAACCCTAAAACCATCGCCTGCTCCAACAGAATTCCAATCTCTTGCTTCTATACCACCATCAGATGCTGATGGACCATACCAGGAGCCATTGTCTTGCAAACCACCATAAACATTATAGGGTTCTTCATTATCAACACTAACTTGATAAAACTGCGAAAGTGGCAGATTCTCAACAATTTCCATAGTTGTTCCACCATTCCATGAGCGATAAACTCCCCCATCGGTTCCAACATAAATACGATCTGAATCTTTGATATCAAATACAATATCATGGATATCGCTATGCATATTACCTAAATTTTTAAAGGTTTTGCCGCCATCTCTCGATATCGATCCATTCAATCCGCCTTTGATAACTACATCAGGATCTCTGGGATCCACAACAATTCTGGAAAAATAAAATGGGCGAACAGTAATGCCAAAATCATTATTTAATTGTTTCCAATTTTCGCCGGCATCATCGCTACGGTATAAACCTTTGCGTGCATCTTCTTCGGCTTCAATAACCGTATACAATATTTTTGGATTTGAGGGCGCAACGGCAATGGCTAAACGGCCAAGTTTCCCTTTTGGAAATCCATTGTGAATCTTATTCCAAGTTTTACCGGCATCTGTCGATTTATACAATGCGCTAGATTCTCCTCCGGAATCAAAAGACCAAGCTGTTCTTCTAAACTCCCACATAGAAGCATACAGAATAGCAGGATTTGAAGGATCCATGGCAAAATCAGCACAACCCGTTTTGTTATTTACAAACAAAATTTTATTCCATGTTTTTCCACCATCATTCGATTTAAACACGCCTCTTTCGTCACTATCCGACCAAAGAGCACCTAAAACGGCAACATATATCTCGTCTGAATTATTTGGGTTAACTACCACATTTGCAATACGTTCTGATTTTTCAAAACCAATTTTATTCCAGTTAGCTCCTCCATCTATCGATTTATAGAGTCCATCGCCAACAGAAACACTATTGCGTGGCCAGGTTTCGCCCGTACCTACATAAATAATATTATCGGGATCATTTGGATCTAAAGCAACACAACCAATCGATTGACAATAATCATCAAAAATTGGGTTGAAAGTAGTACCGGCATCGTTCGATTTCCAAACGCCTCCTCCTGCAGAACCTACATAAATGATCCGCGGATTTGTAGGATGAACTTCCATATCATTAATTCTTCCACTCATTAAGGCCGGACCAATGTGCCGAGCCGTTAAACTTCCAAATAAATCTTTTGCAGAAACTACATCCGAAGTTTGTGCATATGTAATTTGAGATACAATACTAAAGCTCAAAACTAAAGCAATAATTATTTTCTTCATTTTGATTCGATATTAGTGAATAAAAAAATCCCCAATAAGTAAAACTATTGGGGATTGTTATTTACATTATTTTACTGTTTCCGGTGGTGTATTAACCACTTCTTCAGGAAATTCAAATTCAATAGCATCTACTACTGGATTAAGTTCAATTTTATCAATTGTAATCGTTTGACCGGGCTGGCCTTTTAATCCCTGAGTCATAGAAAAAGGCATATAAATATCTCCAACCTCTTGATAATCACTCATTTTTGATTCAGAAACCTGACCTTTCATTGGACCTTGCTTAATCTCTGCTTGAACTACCAAAGGCACAAAGTTTTCTGCATCAAAGAAATAATAAGCCACATTTTCTTCTTCCATACCATCAATAATCATTGGTTTTTTGGTTAGTTTGAGCTTAAAAGTTTCTGTTCCATCAATGGTTTCTTTGCCTAATAACTCAACCGTATAGCCATTTGCTTTATAATTTAAAAACGGATCGGGAAAATCATTCATTTGTCGTTTTAAATTATCCGTTGTTTCCTGATCGCCTTTTTCTGCTTTTTGAGTCATAAAATTCGTGCTCCATAAAACTTCGCCGTTAAATACGCCCTGTTTAATTTCCTTTCCTTGAAAATTAATCACAGTCATTTGTTTTCCAATTTTTAACTGAATAATCTCCAATGGAATTTCCATTCCACCTTGATTAATTTTTGCACTCATTTTCATACCTTCAACTTTTTGCCAAGCATCTACCCCACCGGTATTTTCAAAATAATTGGCAATAATTTCATCAGCTGTTTGTGCATTTAATTGAGCTGAAAAACTTAAGATAAATGCAATGAATAATAATTTTAATGTTTTCATACTTTAAGATTGTTTTTTTAAGTGTGTAAAAAAATTGAAAGTAGCATAGCGACATCAAATCCGGAATACTTCCTTTTCATCTTGTAAATTTAAATGATTTTATTATCACTTTTGATTAACAAATATCAAAAATGTTACTTATAAAAAGATATTTTTTTTATTATTTAACAAAATATCTACTTAAAAAGGCCATATTGGCTTCATATACAGTGCTCGATCATGCATAAATAAAGTGTTTTAAAGAATACCGACCTTTTAAACAAGTCGAATTATCCAACTCACAATTTTTTGTTGCTTACTCTTTTTGGCCGTCAAGCTAACATTAAATTGAAAATTAGTACCTATGGAATATCACATTGGCCACTATCAATTACTAAAACCAATGAGTTGCTGAACCGAATCGATTAGCTTATCGCTTTCAAAAGGTTTAGTTAGCGTAATTGTAGCACCTAAAAGCTTGGCAGAATGCAAATTATCTTTAGCATCTATTCTTCCACCACCCGATATTGCTATAATTTTTACATCTTTATTCTTACGTTTCAGCTCCATAATCGTTTCTATTCCTTCTCTGTTTGGCATAATGATATCTGTAATAACCATATCAGGCTCAAGTTCTTCCCAAATACGTAATCCTTCTTCACCATCACCGGCAGCATAAACCGTATAGTTTTTCCGTTCTAACATTTCGACAATCATTGTTCTAAACTGAACATCATCATCAATTACTAAGATTCTTTTTTTCATTTTTTCTCGCTTTATATTATGATATTGCAGGCAAATAAATATAAAATGTAGTTCCTTCTCCCAAAGTTGACTCTACTTGCAATTCGCCTTTATGATTTTTTATTATTCCGTGCACAACAGATAAGCCCAGGCCTGTTCCATTACCCACACTTTTGGTGGTAAAGAAAGGTTCAAATATCCGATTCAACACTTGATCGGTCATTCCCATTCCTGTATCCTTTACACATATTCCTGCTATTTTGCGACTATTTAACCGGTTTACAATGGTTTGATGACTCTCTTTAAACAACGTGTTAGTAAGTATACAATCCAATTGACCATGCTTAGTGCCTTCCATCGCATGAAATGCATTATTAAAAAGATTAATAAATACTTGTTGCAATTCCACAGAATCGCCTAAAATTTCAATTGAATCTACTCGATAATCCGCGTCCAAAGCAATTTCTTTCGGTCGGGTTGAATCTACCATTTCAATAGCTGACTGCGCTACTTTAACTAAATCGATTCGGCTTACTTTTTTACTTTCATTGGTTCGACTAAAAGTTAAAATCTTTTGAACGGTATGCTGTGCAGATTTTGAGGCTGTTCTGATTTGATTAAAATATCGTTTTAAGGATGATCCTTCTTCTGCGTCATCATAACCCATGCTACTATAGCCCAATATAGTACCAAGATAATTATTAAAATCGTGGGCAACTCCACCTGCCATCGTTCCAACCGACTCTAATTTCTGCACATGAAACAACTGTTCTTCAAGCTTTTTCTTTTCGTTTTGCGCATTTAGAATATCCGTAACATCTTGCATATATATTGCCAATCCACTAATTTCTACTCCCTTTTTAAATATTGGATTTATCGTTATTTCGTAGGTTCTTTTTGCGTTCGATATTAAACTAAAGCGATGGCTTTTTCTTAAATTCAATACGCGATTTAGATGCGCATTAAACTGACCATCGAAAAAAGTATGTGCAATGCTTTTAAAATCAAAACCAATTAAGGCCTGTCCGTCTTTTTTTAAGGTTATATCGGCTTTAGAATTTGCTGAAATTACTTTGCCATTGATGTCGACTAAAAGAACAATATCGTTTGATGCATCAATTAAAGCTTTAATTTTTTGTTCGCTCTCAAGCAAGATTTGGTATTGCGCATTGATGCGTGCGGCTGATTTTTTATTTGCCGTATAGCGTAAGTAGAACGAAATGGCTAGGATGATAAAAATTAAAGTGACAAAGTAATTTATATATGCTTTGGTTTTATTTTGATAATTGATTTCATCTTGTTTTCGCTGCATCTCAGCCAACTCCTTATCCTGGGCCTCTTTTTCCAGTTTTATGGTTAGATAAGACGTTTTGTCCATTGCCAATTGATTAAAAATGGAATCATTAATCTGATGATACAATTTTTGATGAATCAATGCATTTTTAAAATCTTTGGTCTTTTCATAAAAATTAGAAAGAAACAAATGGTTTTCGAACTGCATTTTCTTTAAATCGATTTCCTTTGCGATTTCATTGCTTTTGTTTAAATAATAAATGGCGAGGGAATCTTTTCCAATTTCGGCATAGGCTTGGCCATATTTTTGATAAATATCAGCAAGTCCATTAATATTATCCACTTCTAAAAAAGTAACTTCGGCTTGTTCAAAAAAAGTAAATGCCAAATTATACTTTCTTTGCGCAATATAAATCTTACCAAGCGTAGCCTTAGTTTCGGCTATTCCAAGCTTATTCATCAATGTTTTTTCAATTTGCAAGGATTTCTGAACATAAATAAGTGCAGAATCGGGATGACCTAAATTTAGATGGAGTTCGCCAATATTATGTAAGCCGATGGAAATATTTTGCTTAGAATCCATTTTCTCAGCCAGAGCAACAGATTTTCGGTAATACTCAAACGATTTTTCTGAATTTCCAGAAAATTGAAAAGAATTGCCCATCGAATTATAGATACCCGAAATATTGGACGGATTCTCAGATTTTTCGGCCAATTCGAGCGCTTCAGAAAAGCTGGTCAATGCTTCGTTGTATTCGGCCCAATGATTATAGATTATACCTTTATTTGTAAGTACGGCACTCACGCGATGCCAATCTTTTATTTTCCGCATCGCTTGCTCGTAAATTGTCCAAGCTTCCAGTGCTTCCTTATAATTGCCTAGATAATAATATTCAATTCCTAATAAGTTTTGCGTTAGGTTATAATTGTATTCATCATTTATTTTATAGTAATTTTCTGCTGATTTTTGATA
>JAFGHU010000131.1 GCA_016929955.1 Bacteroidales bacterium
CATCTCTTGCAAAAAAGCCAAGTTTTCTTCAACTACATTATAACTAGCCAAATCGAGTGAAACTTGAAGCCCTTCCGCTTTGGCTAATTGTAAGGCTTTTTCAATCAAAGCATGATTTTGTACCAAATACCCTTCGATATGCAAATAGTCATAGCCTTTAAAATCGGATTGTTTTAAATCGGTATCAGAAAGTTCTACAGATGCCCCTAAATACGTAGCAAAAGTGCGTTCAGAATCCGGACTCACTAAAGCAACTGCTCTACCACTTTCAGTTTTGCTTTGAATAAAAAAGGGCTCTATACCGCTGTTTTTCATATCATTAACAAAGAATTGCCCCATTTCATCTTTACCGATTTTACCAATAAATCCGCAGGAAGCGCCTAATTTGGCCAAACCATTGATGGTATTAGCAGCAGAGCCACCGGCAGCCAAACTGGATTTTAAGTGTTTTGTTCCTTTAACAACTTCATCCGATTTTGTTTTATCCACCAATTGCATACTTCCTTTTGGTAAACCAAAAGTTTGTAACAAAGATTCATCTTCCAACTGTATCATTATATCGACTAGGGCATTGCCTAAACCTAAAACTTTCTTGTTTGTGCTCATTTTCTTTTTTTAATTTTTCGACTGCAAAAGTAAGGAAAAGATTGAAAAGCTTCATTGTCAATTCACAGAATCCGAACCTACTCTTTTTCATTTACAAAAATGCTTACATTTGATTATTAAAACCAAAAAAAACTATCCAATGAGATTATTTAAAAAAATTCTTTTAAGCTTGCTGATATTTCTTGTCGTTGTCGCGATAGCAGCTTATGTTTTTGTTCATCATCTTTCCACAAAAGCCATTCCCGATTACAATCAAACCGTGGAATTACGTGGCTTAACGGATGAAGTACACGTGTATCGCGATTCCTTGGCAATTCCACACATTTATGCAAAAAACGAAAGCGATTTATACCGCACGGTTGGTTTTGTTATGGCACAAGATCGCATGTGGCAAATGGATTTATTGCGCCGAGTTACTCAAGGCAGATTGGCCGAAATATTTGGTGCCGATTTAATCAATACCGATCTTTTTCTTCGCGCTTTGCGCGTTCCTGAAAAATCGAAAATGATGTTGGCCGATCTTACACCCGAACAAACAGCTTCGCTCGAAGCTTATGCCGATGGCGTAAATCAATATTTGGAGCAATATGCCGACAAACTTCCTCCTGAATTTGGAATTTTAGGCTATAAACCAGAACCTTGGGAACCTACTAATTCGCTAAACGTTACAGGGTACATGGCCTGGGATCTAGCGGGTAGCGCTTATTCAGCCGAAATAACTTTATACAAAATTATTCAGGCTATTGGTTTAGATAAAGCAACCGGACTGGTGCCAAATATTGCTGAACGAAAAGTAGTAGTTTATCCCGATTTTAAAATCGATCCTAAACTTCTAGAGCTTAAAAATAGTTTAATGGCAGAAGCAGAAACTGTTGAAAAATTAGGCGTTCAAGTATTTAATGGAAGTAATAACTGGGCTGTTTCCGGAGCAAAATCTACCACCGGAATGCCCATTATGGCCAATGATATGCATCTGGGCTTGAATGCTCCGGGGATTTGGTATCAGATTCACGAAGTCATTGAAGGCAAACACAATGTTACGGGACTTGCAGTTCCCGGTCAGCCTTTTGTCGTTGCCGGTCATAATGCAAACATTGGCTGGGGAATGACCAACCTTTATGTTGATGATATCGATTTGTATCTTGAGACTATTAATCCATCGGATAGCTCACAGTATTTCTTTATGGGCGAATGGAAACCTTTGGAAGTTCGCAAGGAATTAATACGTATTAAAGGTGGGGATTCTGTTTATAGAGAAAATCGTTTTACACACCGTGGCCCCATCGTTTCAGGATTTAAAAAAACGGATCAAGCTATTTCAATGCGCTGGATTGGAAACGATTACAGTAACGAAATGCGTGCTGTTTATCTTTTGAATAAAGCCGCAAATTGGGACGAATTTAAAGAGGCTATCCGCACGTTTAATTCGGTAAGTCAGAATTTTGTTTATGCCGATGCTGCAGGAAATATCGGACTTTATGCCGGCGGGGGGATTCCTATTCGCAATGGAAATAAGTATATTATTAATCCGGGCGATACCGACGAGTTTGACTGGACTTCGCGCATTCCTTTTGAGGAACTTCCGCATAGTTTTAATCCTGAAAACGGCATGGTTTCTTCGGCCAATAATAAAACGGTTGGTAATGATTATCCCTATTATATTGGCACCTATTTTTCGCAGGATTACCGCATCAGTCGCATCCGTGAAATGCTAGAAGCCAAAGAAAAGCTTTCCGTTGATGATTTTAAAGCGATGCTGAAAGACCAAAATTCGATGATGGCACGAAAATTTGTTCCTGATATGTTAGTTGAACTAGCTGCCGAAGATGGCGATGCCAATTTCAAAAAAGGCTACGATTATTTGATGAATTGGGACAATACCATGCGTGCCGATGAAGTTGCTCCATTGCTCTTCGAAAAAACCTATCTCAACCTCATTAAAAACTTATTATACGATGATTTAGGAGATGTTTTATTCACCGAATATTTCAATAATTCAGCACTTTCGCGCAATTTTATCGACGATTTTTGGACGAACAAAGATCCGATGTGGTGCGATGACATTTCAACTCCTGATATTAAAGAAAGCTTTGGCGATCAAGTAAGAAAAAGTTTCAAGGAAACCATCAGCCAATTGAATGCAGAACTCGGCGAAAATATGGATACATGGACTTGGGGAAGTGTTCATAAAGTGAGTTTCCAACATCAAATGGGAGGTGTCGCTATCTTGGATAAAATCTTCAAACTCAATCGCGGTCCTTATCCGGTAGGAGGAAGTTTTCACACGGTAAGCCCTTATTCTTATTCATTTGAAGCTCCTTTTACAGCAAATCACGGATCTTCACATCGCCATATTTTTCTTCCAAATAGTTGGGACAAATCGTTGACGATTATTCCAACAGGAGAATCCGGAATTCCGGCTTCCGATTTTTATATGGATCAAACTGAAATGTATTTGAATAATCAATACCATGCCGATCCTTTTAGTGCAGCTGCCGTTGAAAAACATACGCAATTTGCTGCTCAGTTTATTCCTAAAAAGTAAACTCAGCAACTGTTTAAAAAAGCGGACTTCTTCAGTCCGCTTTTTTAAACGTATTTATCTGAAATCGTGCGTTTTCGAATACCAGCATTTTACTATATTTGAAATACAATATTTAAAGCGTTACTTATGCTTAACATTGCTCTATTTGGCCCTCCGGGCGCAGGAAAAGGAACTCAATCGGAATTTCTGATTAAGAAATATAAATTGTATTATATTTCAACAGGAGATATTTTAAGAAAGGAAATTACTCAAAAAACCGAACTGGGTCTTCAGGCAAAAAGCATTATCGAGGCAGGAGGGCTTGCGCCCGATGAAATTATTGTTCAAATCATTGAAAAGACCATAAAAGAAAATCCAGATTCAAAAGGCTTTTTATTTGATGGATTTCCTAGAACCTATATTCAAGCGTATATTCTTGAAGGATTGATGATAAAGCTCAACACATCACTCAGTTGCTTAATTAGCTTAGAGGTTGATGAAGAGGAATCGGTAAAACGATTGCTGATTCGGGGCGAAACTTCGGGGCGTAAAGACGATAACGAAATTGTAATTCGTAATCGCTTAAAAGAGTACGACGACAAAACTAGACCTGTACTTCAGTTTTATAAAGAACGTGGAATATATATCTCGGTAAACGGAAAACAAAAAATTGAGAAAGTCAGTCAAGATATTGATGCTATTGTGCAAAACGAATTAAGTAAACGTTTATTTAATATTGTTTTGTTTGGTTATCCAGGTTCAGGAAGAGGCTCGCAAGGAAAAGCTTTGGCCAAAAAATACGATCTGGAATTTGTTGCCACAGGACCAATGCTCGATCAGGAAATAAAAGAACAAACGGCTATTGGAAAACAAATTAAAAGTCTTTACGAAAGCGGACAGCTGGTTCCCGATCAGCTTGTAGTTCAGCTAATTGAAAAGAAATTAGAAAAATCGAAAGGCGTTAAAGGCTTTATTTTCAAAGGTTTTCCACGCACTTTGGTTCAATCCTATATTTTAGACGGACTCTTAAAAAAACATGGATCATCTATTTCAATGGTAATCGATATTGAAGTGCCGACTTTAGAATTAATCCGTCGCCTCGATGCGCGCAGTAAAACAGATTCTTGTATGCCTTACGACACCTCAACCGCAAAGATTGTAAAGCGTTTGCAGGAGCACGAAACAAAAACCGTTCCCGTTATCGAGAAATACAATCAATTGCACGGAATAACAAAAATTGATGGTCATAGTCATTTTGATGAGGTTTTTAAACTTGTTTCAAAAGAAGTTGAAAATGGCATGAAAAGTATGCGCTAATCCCTATCGAAATCGAGGTTTTAAAAAATGGAATAAGACTACCTTTTAGTCAATACGGATGTAAACACACTCCAAGTAAAAATCACGCAAGAATATAAAATAACCAACTATTTGGAGTGTGTATATATTGTTATTTTGATGTTAAAAAAGAAAATCTATTGCGTTTAGTTTAAGCCTTTTTACAGTCACTATTATCTTCGCTTTTCCTTTATGAGCAAGGGTTTTCGATATCGACTCGACTATCCTTTTTATAAAATCCTCTGTTTTTTCTTTTTAATTTTCATGTAACGATTCCAAAACTTTATTGTCTACTATCCAAAAGGCACAAAAGCTCAGCATAAACGACATATTCAATATTGACACAAAAAAGAAGGCTATTTGACGGGTATTTGTCGTGAAAAAGAAGTTGTAGAGTCAGTAAACCTCGATTTAATTTAGCACGAAAAAAACAAAAACACAATCAGTAAGAATAAATCAGTAGAAAATTAAAGAAACTATGATCAGAATAAACAATCTTCACAAATCCTATGTAACAGGTAGCAATTCGCTTCACGTGCTTAAAGGAATTGATCTGGAAATTAAACAAGGCGAATTTGTTTCCATTATGGGCTCCTCCGGTTCAGGAAAATCGACATTGTTAAATATACTGGGCATATTAGACAATTACGATCAGGGTTCTTATTATTTAGATGGCAATCTGGTAAAAGATATGTCTGAAAAAAAGGCTGCTAAACTAAGAAACGACCTCGTTGGCTTTGTTTTTCAATCCTTCAATCTTATATCCTTTAAAAATGCTATGGAAAATGTAGCGCTTCCTTTGTATTATCAGGGAGTAAATCGGAAAAAGCGCAATAAGCTGGCCTTGGAATACCTCGATAAAATGGGGCTATTAGAATGGGCCGATCATATGCCTAACGAAATGTCTGGAGGACAAAAACAACGTGTGGCCATTGCACGATCCTTAATTTCTCAACCCAAAATTATTTTTGCTGATGAGCCCACCGGTGCACTTGACACCGCAAATTCATATGAAGTTATGGAGATTTTAAAAGCGATTAATGCCGAAGGAATTACCATCATCTTGGTTACGCATGAGCACGATATTGCTGCAATGTCGGATAAAATCATTCGCTTAAACGATGGAATAATTGCGGAAACCATTAAAAATGGCGACTTAAAGAATTGGCAACATCAATATGCTAAGGAAATAGAACAAGTAAAAGTGCTACAACAAGCATAAAAACTTGATTACGTGAAGTATATATTTTGATACTCAACAAAAAAACATAAAATATGTTTGATATCGATAAATGGCAAGAAATTTTAGCCACCATCAAAAAGAATAAAATGAGAACATTTCTCACTGGATTTAGCGTTGCGTGGGGAATTTTTATGCTTATGATTTTGTTGGGTTCCGGAAATGGACTTAGCAATGGTGTTTCGGAAAATTTTATGAGAAACGCAGTAAATGCGATGTATTTTTGGAGTGGGCAAACCAGTATTCCCTATCAAGGAATGAAAGAAGGTCGCCAAATAAGGCTCGAAAATAAAGATTACGAAAAAATTAAAAACCTTACTGAAATCGAGTATACATCAGGCCGATACAATATCAACGAAAATGTTTTTTCTTATGGAAGCGAATATGGCAACTATACGGTTGTTACTTGTCACCCCGAATTAATTAATGTTGAATCGCTAATCATCACTAAAGGAAGATTTGTAAATCAGATTGATATAAACCAAACCCGTAAATCCGTTGTTTTAGGGAAAGATATTTACGATGCCCTGTTTAAAGAGAAAGAGGCCATTGGCGAGTATGTTAAAATAAACAATATTCCTTTTAAAGTCGTTGGAATTTGTAAAGAAAGTGGAGGAACACGCCACCGCAACGCTTATATTCCTGTAACTACCGGACAAAAAGTATTTAATGGTGCTAACCGTTTGCACAATTTAGCACTCACCATAAACGCCCAAACCATAGAAGAAAGTCAGGCCATTGAAACGGAAATTCGTGAACTTTTAGCGCGCAATCATAAATTTGAATCTACCGATAGATCGGCATTGGGCTCTTACAATAAACTAGAAGATGTTTTGGAAACCATGAAGATTTTTCAAGCCATTAAAATTTTTATCTGGATTATTGGTATCGGAACTTTAATTGCCGGAGTCGTTGGCGTTAGTAATATTATGCTCATTACTGTTCAGGAAAGGACAAAAGAAATTGGTATTCGTAAAGCATTAGGAGCCAGTCCTTCATCTGTTATCGGTTTGGTTTTATTCGAATCAATATTAATAACTACAATTGCCGGCTATATAGGCTTGGTTTTAGGAACAAGTTTAATGGAAGGACTCAACTTTATAGTGGAAAAACAATATCAGCTTTCTGCTGCAACCAATGGAGGAAATGGAGAAACGCTTTTCCGAAATCCTACTGTTGATTTAAATATTGCCATTGCGGCAACAACCCTTTTGATTGTTGCTGGCGCTATTGCAGGGTATATTCCTGCTAAAAGAGCTGCACGTATCAAACCCATAGAAGCTTTACGCGATGAATAATAGAATAAAGAAAAAGCAATGCGTCGTCACAAATAAAAATAAAACAAAATGTTCGATTTAGACCTTTGGAAAGAAATAGTAAGCGCCCTTAAGAAAAACCGTATGCGCAGCTTTATGACGGCATTTGGCGTGTTTTGGGGAATCTTTATGCTGATTGTTATGTCCGGAGCCGGAAAAGCATTAGAAAATGGCGTTATGGGTGGAATAAGTGCCTTTGCATCGAATTCGGCGTTTTTCTGGACAGAGCCCACCAGTAAACCCTACGAAGGTTTTCAAAGAGGTAGAAACTGGTTGTATAATAACAAAGACATCACCTATATTCGCGAACACATCAGCGACGTCGAATATCTATCTCCCCGATTATTTGGAAGCAACTATCGTAGCGGCGACAATACCATACGCGGAAAAAAAACGGGAGCCTTCAATATCTATGGCGATTATCCTGAGTTTTTTAAAATCGATCCCTGGACACCTATAAAAGGACGACTTATTAATGATATTGATATTCAACAGAACCGTAAAGTATGCCTAATCGCAGAAAGAGTTGTAGAAGTAATGTTTGATAAAGATGAAGATCCGATTGGCGAATACCTGAAATTAAACGGCGTATTTTTCCAAGTTGTTGGTGTTATTCATCCTGAAACACGTGTTGGAATAGGCAGCGGAAGAAAAAACGAAACGATAATTATTCCTTTCACCACTATGCAAAGAACCTATAATATGGGTGACGATGTTCACTTTTTCTCTGTAACCTCCGACCCCGGTGTTCCTGTTAGTAAAGTAGAAGCGCGATTAACAGAGTTACTCAAAAAACGTCATCATATTTCGCCCGACGATCGCCAGGCACTCAGCTCCTTCAATATCGAATTAGAATGGGTAAAATATATGGGTCTTTTTACCGGAATTCAAATTCTTACCTGGATTGTAGGAATAGGAACACTACTAGCGGGAGTAATAGGAGTGAGCAATATTATGCTCGTAATTATCAAAGAACGCACCCACGAAATTGGAATCCAAAGAGCCATTGGTGCTACACCACGAAAAATAATTTTACATATTGTTGCCGAAAGTGTATTCCTTACCGTTTTGGCCGGTTATATTGGATTGGCTTTGGGTGTTGGTTTACTCGAATTACTCAATATGCTCTTAATGTCTAACCCCAACCCTGATGATATCTTCTTCCGCAATCCGGAAGTAAGTTTTACCATGGCACTTGCCGCTTTAAGTGTTTTGGTGATCGCCGGAATAATTGCAGGCTTAATCCCCGCAAAAAGAGCAGTAAGCATTAAACCCATCGACGCAATTCGCGATGAATAAAGGAAATAATTAAAAACAAAGAAAAAATAAAAACAGTCAACACGTAAGTAGTAAAAATAAAAAAGCAGATCATGAAAAAGATATTTAGAATTTTAGGAATTGTAGTCCTTGTGGGAGCCTTTATAGGAACTATGTTTTTCCTCTACAACAAATCGAAAAAGAAATCGGAAGTTTTCGAAACAAAAACCCCGTTTATCAGCAATGTCATCCTAAAAACAGTGGCAACAGGTTCGGTGGTTCCGCGATACGAGATTCAAATTAAACCTCAGGTTTCGGGAATTATTGATGAGTTATTTGTTGAGGCCGGCGATCGTATTTCAAAAGGCCAGGTGCTTGCACGAATTAAAATTATCCCGGATATGGTTACGCTTAATTCGGCCGAAACCCGCGTAAACCGAGCTAAAATAAACTTTGACGATGCCAAAATAGATTACGACCGGCAATCAAAACTTTATGATAAAAAAGTAGTGTCTTATGTGGAATATAAAAATGCCAAAGTAGCCTACGATTCAGCAAAAGAAGAATTAACCGCAGCCGAAAACAATTTAGAATTAATTAAAAATGGAGTCACTAAAAACACCGAAAATGCAACAAATACATTGGTTCGCTCAACAATTGACGGAATGGTACTCGCCGTACCCGTTAAAGAGGGAAACTCTGTAATTCAAGCGAATACCTTTAACGATGGCACAACAATCGCATCGGTAGCAGATATGAAAGACATTGTTTTTGAAGGTAAAATTGACGAAACCGAAGTGGGAAAAATTAAAGAAGGCATGCCCATCGAACTCGAGATTGGAGCCATTGAAAAAGAAAAATTTGATGCTGTTTTAGAATATATATCGCCCAAGGGAGTTGAAGAAAACGGAGCTATTCAATTCGAGATTAAGGCCAATGTTCATTTAAAAGAAGGCCAGTTTATACGCGCCGGTTATAGCGCTAATGCAAGCATTGTTTTAGAAAGAAAAGATAGCGTAATGGTTATTCCTGAAGGTATGCTAAAATTTGAAAAGGATTCGTCCTATGTTGAAATTCTATTAACCGAGCCCGAACAAAGCTTCGAAAAACGCTTCGTAAAAACAGGTTTATCCGACGGAATAAACATTGAAATTACCGAAGGATTGACAAAAGAAGATAAAGTAAAAGGCGAAAAAATAAATCCAAATAAATTGTAAATGAAAATGAGCTTAAAGCTAAATGCGCGCTAAGTTTATCCATTAAAAAACACTAAAAATGAAGAATTTATCAGCCCTTATTTTCGGTTTAGCACTCCTGCTTACAGGATATTCTGCTCAAGCACAAGAGACCTGGTCCTTGCAACATTGCATCGATTATGCTCTCGAAAATAATATTCAGATTAAACAACAGGCACTGAATACCGCTTACGGCCAAAATCAAGTTGATCAAGCCAAATCAGATAGATTGCCAAATTTGAATGCAGGTCTTTCGAATAACTTAAATTACGGCCGCTCTTTAAACTACGACAATACCTATTCTAACGTTAATTCCGCTCAGTATAATGCATCTCTTTCTACCAATATTACGCTATGGAATGGGTTTAGGCTTCAAAATACGGTTAAGCAGCGTGCTTTGGATTTACAGGCTACCATTGAAGATTTAAATAAGGCAAAGGATGATGTGATATTAAATGTGGCAGCCGCATATTTAGAAATACTCTTTGCCGAAGAATTGGAATTGGTTTCTCAGGCTCAAATTGAAGTTACCCAACAACAAATTAATCGTACTCAACAATTGGTTGATGCCGAAAGTCTTGCGCGCGGTGCCCTTTTCGAAATTGAAGCTCAACTTGCTCGCGAAGAATTGAAATTAGTGAATGATAAAATAAGAACACAATTGGCTTATCTTGCTTTATACCAGTTTCTGGAATTGCCTGTTGAAGAGAGCTTCAAAATTAAAAAACCCGATCTGCCCGCAATAAATACAAGCCTTCCAGGTCTTGATTTAATCGAAATCTATAGCAAAGCTCTGCAGTTACGTCCGGAAATTAAAGCCGCCGGTTTAAGAGTGGAAAGTGCGAATAAACAATTGGAAATTGCGAATGCCTACAAATACCCAAGTTTGAGTTTTGCTGCTGATTATTACAATCTTTTCAATAATCAGTATACCGATTTTAGCGGTGAATCCATAAATTTCTTCGATCAATTAGCCAACAACAAACGTTATGGAATGGGGCTAACGCTGAATATTCCAATATTCAACAGGTTTCAGGTAAAAAACAATATTTCGAATTCGAAATTGCAGATTAGCGATTATGAATACCGCTTGCAAAAAGCCAAAAATGATCTGCGAGCCGATATTGAATTGGCTTATACCAATGCCTTGGCTTCTTTAAACAGATACTTTTCGAGCGAAAAAGCACTTAGCTCCATGAAAGAAGCTTTCCGTTACACCGAAGAAGAATTTAACGAAGGTCTGGTGAACACGGTCGAATACAATCAAAGTAAAAACAACCTGACTACGGCACAATCCGATCTATTGCAATCGAAATACGAATATATATTCCGTACAAAAATCCTCGATTTTTATAAAGGAATCCCTATTGAATTATAAGGAACACTAAAATCTGTACTTTAATTTCGAAATTCGATTTATTAATTCAAGATAATTAAACGCATTATTTTTGATGCAAGTTCAGCTCATTTTGAGAGCTTTGCAGGGCGATAGATTTTGATCCAAATTGAGGCAAAATCAGATGAAAAACCACAGTTTACTTCCGTAAATGAGGATTTTGAAGAAGATTTTAACGAAGAGTTGGATCAGAAAATGAGTTTTGCAAAGCTCTCACTTTGTGCTTTATTCTTATATTCGAAGTTCTTTAATCAACACCAATAACAAGCGAACTAGAATAAAGAATGAAAACAAAACGATTGATTTTTAGCCCATTTGAAAAATCTGATTTCAATAACTATTACCGTTTGGTTAAGGATAAGCATGTAATGCGAATGATTACAGGTAAACCTTTAAGCTATGAAGAAGCCCAGGCTAAATTTAATGTCATTCTGCAAGTAAATAAAGCGCATAAGGAAATTGGTTATTTTATTGTTCGTAAATCGGATACCAAAACATTTATCGGCTTAGCCAAAATCGTAATAACACAAGAACAAGAAGCCGAAATAGGTTATTCACTACTTCCTGAACATTGGGGAAAAGGCTATGCAAGCGAAATTTCAGAAGAATTGGTTCGCTCTTCTAGTAAACTGAATTATATCAACACCTTAATAGCTATTATCGATCCGGAGAATGGAGCATCCAGAAAAATCCTCCAAAAAAGTAATTTCAAATTAGAAAGAACAGGCACTATCGAAGGACTTGCTGCCGAATTTTACCGTTTGGATTTTTGAAAAAAGTCACTAATGATAAAACATTTATCGAAGCTAATTCACAAATACGGAATACATTTAGAAGAATCATAAATTTTCTGAAGAACAACAATTTAGCCTCGAAGAATCCTTATATTTGCAATAAGCAGTGTATAACATAAGCTTATCGGCTAAATAAATAAGCAGTGATAATTAAAAAAATAAATCGCGATTCTTAATTTCAGGATAAAAAAAGGACAATCATAAATGACTTTTCCTTTTTATAATTAAAACCATTTTAATTGCTTTTGAAAGGATGCATTTTTAAAAGCCTTTAATGTTTTACAAACTCCTAAAATAGTGAAAGATAGTCCGATAATGCAAATCAAGTGTAAAAGATATCAATATGCAATCCAACAAAGAATTAGATCTTGCTTTTAACTATGTTCAATACACGGGGCAAAATATTTTTTTGACCGGAAAAGCAGGGACAGGTAAAACAACATTTCTGAAAAGCCTTAAAGAAAAATCACCCAAACGAATGATTGTTGTTGCGCCCACAGGTGTAGCCGCAATTAATGCGGGTGGAGTTACCATACATTCTTTTTTTCAGCTTTCATTCGGACCGCAAATTGGTTTGGAAAATGCATCACAAGCACAAAATCGCTTCAGCAAAGAAAAAATTAATATCATCCGGAGTCTCGACCTTTTAATCATCGACGAAATAAGCATGGTTAGAGCCGATATGCTGGATGCCATCGATCGGGTTTTACGTCGCTTTAGAAACAGAAGCAAGCCTTTTGGTGGCGTTCAAATGCTAATGATTGGTGACCTGCAGCAATTATCGCCTGTTGTAAAAAGCAATGAGTGGAATTTACTCAAAAATGAATACGAAACAGTCTACTTTTTTAGCAGCAATGCACTGCAGAAAACGCCCTATGTCAGCATTGAACTCAAACATGTTTTTCGTCAGCAAGACGATCGCTTTATATCCATTTTAAATAAGGTAAGGGATAATAAACTTGACCAAAATGCACTTGACTCACTTAACCAAAGGCATATCCCTAATTTTAACCCGAACGAAGAGGAGGGTTTTATTACGCTCTGTACACACAACAATCAAGCACACAGAATTAATGATTCAAAATTGAATAAACTGCCATCCAAAGCGCATACATTCCAAGCAATAATAGAAGGTAAATTTCCCGAATATTCATATCCTACCGATTTCGATTTAAAACTAAAAGTAAATGCGCAGGTTATGTTTGTTAAGAACGATCCCGATCCGCAGAAGCTTTTTTACAACGGAAAAATAGGAAAAATCACGAAAATTGAGGATGAAATCATTTATGTACTTTGCCCGGGTGAAGAAGATGAAATTGCCGTAACTAGCTTGCAATGGGACAATGTAAAATATTCGATAGATACGAAAACAGCCGAGATTAGGGAAGAGGTTGAGGGCTCTTTCCGTCAATTCCCCTTAAAATTAGCCTGGGCCATTACCATTCATAAAAGTCAGGGATTAACTTTTGAACGTGCCATTATCGATGCGGAAGCTTCCTTTGCTCACGGACAAGTTTATGTGGCGCTTAGTCGCTGCAAGACCTTGGAAGGTATGGTTTTAAGCACACCCCTTTCAAACCGCAGTATTATCAACGATGGAACCGTTAGCGGTTTTATTCAGCAAGTAGAACAAAACCAACCCGGCGAAGAGCATTTGATAGAAGCTAAATTAAACTATCAAAAAGAGCTTTTAACAGATCTGTTTCGCTTCGATAGAATAAGCATGTTATTAAGCTCCATGAATAAACAAATGCGTGAAAATGCCGCAAGTTTTCCGCAGGTATTGGTCGATCATTTTAAGCAAATGCAGACTGCTTTTCAGGCTGAAATGATGGAAGTTTCATCCAAATTTCAGTTCCAGATCGAACAGCTGGTATCTACTCAATCGGACGTGGAAAAAAATATTGAATTGCAGGAACGTATTTCCAAAGCAGCGAACTATTTTCACGACAAAGTAAAATCGGTACTTATCGAAAATCTGGAAAAAGCAGATTTAGAAATCGATAATGCGGCTTTGCGTAAACAAATCAATGCAACAGCTAACAATCTTTCGGATGAGATTAATCTGAAATTAGCCTGCTTTGCCGCCTGTAAAAACGGATTTCAAGTAAAAAAATTATTGGATACACGTGCAAAAGCAGTTATCGATACAAAAGCAAGTCCATCAAAAAAACGCAAGGCAGCAGAAATTTTATCTCCTGATGCCATCCCTCACCCTGAATTATACGCTTTACTTCGCTCGTGGCGATACGAAAAAGCAATGGAGTTAGGAATACCAGCTTATATGATCTTCTCTCAAAAGGCATTGATCGAAATGGTTAATTATTTGCCTGTAGAATCCGCCACACTCAAACTGATTAATGGTTTAGGCAACAAAAAAATTGAGTCTTTTGGTGCTGATATTCTTCAAATGATACAGCATTATTGCAATGAAAATAGTATCGAAATTGAGCGAATTCCTCTAAAAGAAGTTTCAAACAAAAAGAAAAAACCCAAAGTCGACAGCAAAAAAGTAAGTTTTGAAATGTTTCGATCGGGAAAATCGCTTGATGAAATTGCTAATGAACGAGGTTTTGCAGAAACCACCATTGAGGGGCATCTTGCGCATTATGTTGGTTTGGGAGAATTGGCTATTAGTATGTTCGTACCAGAAGGAGAACTAAAGAAAATAACGGCTTATTTTAAATCAACGGATAATAGGAGTTTAGGCGAAGCAAAATCTGTTTTAGGCGATGAAATAAGCTATTCGGAACTTCGTTTTGTATTGAAACATCTGGAGTTTTTGGAAAATAAGGCACTTTAAAAAATGTTCTGGGCTTTTATTTTCGGTGTTTGCGATTAACCCAAATATCGATTCCCTTTTCGTCCAAATAATCGAAATGAGAGCTTTGCAGGGCGATAGATTTTGATTCAAATTGAGGCAAAATCAGATGAAAAACCACAATTTTCTTCCGTAAATAAGGATTTTGAAGAAGATTTTAAAGAAGAGTTGGATCAAAAAATGAGTTTTGTAAAGCTCTCGAAATGAGAATTGCCAAAAGACTATAATTAGTTGGTTGAAGGATTTATTAGAAAGTGATAGGATGATAAAAGGTCTACCTGTTACTTTATTTAAAAAGATCTTTATAGCTTAGGGATATCTTGCGTTTACCCTACAGAATTAGGCATAATTAAGTATATTTCCTATATTTGTTATCTTGATGCTAACAAGATAATGCAAAAAAAACAAATTACGCTTAAAGGTATGGCTAAAGTGCTCGGTGTTTCGCACACTACGGTCTCCCGAGCACTTAAAGACCATCCTGACATCAGCGAGGAAATGAAAACCCAGGTTCTGGAGTTGGCCAAAAAATTAAATTATCATCCAAATACACTAGCAGTTAACCTGAGAAAGAACCAATCGAGTACTATTGGTGTAATCATTCCTGAAATATCTTTCTATTTTTTCCCTTCTTTACTTAAAGGCATCGAAGAAGTGGCACACAGTATGGGATATAATGTTGTCATTATGCAATCCAACGAATCGTTTAAACGAGAGAAAGAAAATGTGACTCTTTTACTTGGAAGTCGAATAGCGGGTCTTCTCGTTTCCGTTTCACACGAAACCAAAGAATATAGTCATTTTGATGAAATAGAAAGTGCTGGTATTCCAATTGTATTTTTTGATAAGGTGCTCGAAAAAAATAACATTTTCAAGGTCGATATTGATGGAAGCAAGGCTGCCTATGAGGGGACTATGCACCTGATTGAATCAGGATTTAAAAATATTGTATTGCTTGCCGCTAATCCTAATATGTCAATATCTGTAGATCGTATTCAAGGGTTTCGAAAAGCATTAAAGGTGCAGGGTATGAATGCAAACAATGAAAATATATTGTACGCCAATAATTTAGACGAAGCAGAGTTCCTTACTCAGCAAGTTATCAACCGCGAAAATCCTCCTGATGCCATATTTACCATAAGTGATCAAAACCTTGCAGGAGCCTTACAGGCTATTAAAAAAGCCGATTTAACAATTCCTGACGATATCGCTTTGCTTACATTCAGTGATGGCCCATTGGCAGCCATAATGAATCCTTCTATATCGTGCATCAAGCATTCGGGCTATCAAATCGGGAGCAAAGCAGCTAGTTTGCTATTTTATCGTATTAAAAATATGGATAAACAATTGATTCCGTTTGCGCAAATACTCGCAGCAGAGTTGGTTGTCAGAGAGTCTACGCGTAAAAAGTACGGAAATCCTAAATAAGTGTACATTTCAACAGTCCTTACATTAATAGATCAGTTCTTTTGGTAACTGAGGCGTAGCTCCAGAATGGGAGCAAACAAAAGCTGAAACTTGAGTAGCTTGCCTGTGAATTTGTCTGAGTGCCTTCTTATTGATTAATCCCATTAAGAGTGTTGCCGAGAAAGAATCACCAGCACCGATGGTATCAGCAAGCTGAACCGGCGCCGCTTCTAAATAAGAAATTTCACTATCCGTGTACAAGACACTCCCTTTTTCTCCTTTTGTTAATGCAATAAGCTTAATGCCAAAGTTTTGCGCGATGCTGCGAAGTTTTTCTAGTTCTCTCGAAGGCAAATGAAACAAGGCAGAAAGAAGGCTAAGCTCTTCCTGATTAATTTTTAGTACATTAGAAGCCATTAGAGATAGAGAAATCGTTTCTTTTGTGTAATAATATTTCCTGATATTGATATCGAAAAGTTTTATGGAGTTTTTTGGCATATGTAACAAGACCTTTTGAATAGTTTTTCGCGATACAGGACTTCGCTGTGCCAAAGAACCAAAGCAAACGGCGGCTGCACGATCAGTCAAGCGTTTTAATTCGGGCGTATATTGAATATAATCCCAAGCCACATTTTCACGTATCATATATTCAGGAACACCATTGCGTAATTTCACTTCTACGGTACCCGTCGGCTCTGCAGTTTTTGATAAGTGATAGCTCAAATGGTTTCTATCTAGATTTTCTATGATCTCATTGCCTAAAGTATCTTTTCCAACAGCACTTACAACAATAGCATCAGCACCCAGTTGCTGAGCGTGGAAAGCTACATTTGCCGGAGCCCCACCAAGTTGCCTCCCTTCCGGAAGCAAGTCCCAAAGTATTTCTCCTAGTCCGATAATTAACGACCTATCCATTTCCATACGATTTAATCGAATCAGTTTTTGTTAATGTGAGCATACTCACTAAGCTCAATTTGATCCAAACGCGATATCGTAGGTTTCTTTATCCAATTGTAAAGCAAACCTATAAATAGTAGAGCTGCGAATACAGTAGCAAGCATGAATCCATAAATTGCATTTGACCCAAAGGCATCACTCACCATTCCCATAGCTAGTGGTCCCATAGCCGCCCCTGCGGCTGTAAAAAACAAAATAATTCCTGCTACAGCTCCACCCTGCACTTTAGGAAAACAACTGATCCCTTTTGAATTAATAGTAGGATAAATCACCGACATAAACAGCCCTGACAAAGGCAAAAGGACAACTCTAACAGAAGCAACTGTAAACACACTGATACTAAAGCATAGAAAGATTAATAAACTGAAAATGGCAAGAACGGTAGCCCAATTATAGTGCTGCATTACCCAGGCACCAAGAAATCGACCTCCAGCTCGGAGAATAAAAAAGATAGGCAATGCGTAAGTTGCTATTAAATGTAATTTTCCTTCATATCCAAAAATCAGCGTTGGCATCCAAACATAAATGGCAGCTTCGACCGAAACGTATAAAAATGCCGCTAGTGAAAATCCCAAAGCATAAGGGTCTTTAACCATCCTGAACGTTCTTTTGAGGTTAATGGGCTCCTTGGATGTTTTGATTGTACTAGGATAACGAGCAATTATTGCAAAAGCTATTAATACTAAAGAAAGTGAGGCCGCAACTACATATAAGTACTGCCATTCAACTCCTTTCAATAAAAAGTAAGTAACGATAAAAGGTCCAATAATAGCACCTACACCAAAAAAACCTTCCACATTGTTCATGTTGGAAGTGTGCTGTTTGGTTGATGTGGAGATATCGCCAATAAGTGCAAGGGCACCTGTCTTAAAAATACCGATGGCTACACCCGAAATCATCAATAATGTTAAGAAAAACCAAAAAGTATTACCAGCCAGAAACATATAGGAGCTGAGAACAAACAAACCAAGTCCAATGATAATAGTGACTTTTCTACCTAGCTTGTCAGCCAAAAAACCCAAGGAAATTCCGGCAATAGCAATTGCCAACATAGGCCCGTAATGAAGCATTCCTGCTGCAGTCATGCTAAGGTTAAATTGTTTCATTACCTCGGGAATAATCACCCCAACCGCATCGGTAGTCATGGCGAACATCAGAAACATCATATAGGTGAGCCATTTAACGATTGCTAATCTTTGTAGTTTTGAAGATTGTATGATTTTAGACATATTGATAAAATTAACAGTTTTGTACAGTTAAAAACTTTTTTTTATGATTTTACCAGATAAATCAGAGTAGCTGATTTCGAATTGACCTGTTTTCAAATCGCTAAATAGAGTGGCTACATATTTGTGGTTTTCCCATGAAATTTTCAAGATATGAGGTTCTGTGGAATGCAATACAAATTCTCCATTGAATGCAGGATATGTATTTCGGAAAAGAATTAATTCTTTCAGCCTTTTAACGACTGGTTTTTGTAGGGCTACATTCAGCTCTTCCTTTGTATAGTAGTGGCGGTTAATATCTCGACCTATGTTAGTTTTTGCAAGCAGCTCCATATCATTTTCTCCTGCCAGTAAACCAACATAATAGACTTGAGGTATTCCTGGGACAAAAAACTGAATGGCACGTGCCAGTAAATAATACATATCATTTCGTCCCAGAGCATCGTAATAAGTACAATTTACCTGATACAAATCGAGGTTAGAAGCCGCGATACCGGTTGCTTTTTTACTTTGATGCTTGGTGTTGATATGAATTTGTTCAACAATATTGTCTAGCCTGCTACTTTCTATCAGTCCGGCCTTATTTCCCTCTTTTGCCACATCAACAATGCCAATACCATCGTGGGTATCCAATACGGTAAAAGCATTTCGGGGGCTTATTTTGAGCCATTTTCTTAAATTGCTTCCATCCTGATTAAATATAGTGTCTAACACCAATACAGGCAATGCAAAGTCGTATACATAATCCACTCTTTTAGCAATCTCTATTTGTGTTTTATAGTGCGAATGCACTTCAACCAAAACTATAATTCCCCTTTGACGAGCTTTCTCTGTTAGATCATTAATAAACTCAAAAGTTTCAGGTATCATAAAGCAACTCGTTCCCTTTTTCTTAATAGCATAACCAGCGGCATCAAGTCGAATCATTTTGATACCGACACGCTGAAATCTGTTGAGGATATCCTCCAGATAATTTCTCCCCTCATAGCTGTTTACATCTATATCTATTTGATTGCTTGTAAATGTCGTCCATATTGATTTGTTACTACCATCTTCGAATTTAAATGTTGTAAAAGGAATTCCCGGGCGGGGTCGATATATTTTAGACAACTCTTCTTTGGTAGCTCCTTTAGGAAAAACTTTATCAAAACTCAGAAATAAATTTGCATATTTTGACTTTTCCCCATGTTTTAAGTAGTCCTTAAACTGCTTAGATTTAGATGAAATATGATTTACTATCAAATCTGCCATAATTTGTACTTCTCTGCCTAATTCGATCATATCCAACCACTCCCCTAATCTTGGGTCAACAGAAAGGTGATCGATTGGATCAAATCCGGCATCTTCACCATCAAAAGGGTAATAAAATGGCAATAGGTGTATGCCTGCGACAAGTCCTTTTAACTCGTTTCCAACAAGTGCTGTAAGTTCTGTCATATTTTTGCAACCCAGTCGTTCTAAATAGGTAATTAATTGTATTTTATTGAACATAAATGTGAGTTAAAAGTTGTATTTTCTTAACATAAAACGGGGAGGTTCCACTTTTACCTTTGTAAACTCTCCCCGCTATTTGCTATTTTATAATGTACAACATTATCTAAATTGCCATTAAAATTTATAAGTTAACGTAACCGTAGATGCACGGCCAGTAATTGGACGCGCTCTCATATAATTTACACTATTATCTACAAAAGCATCTCCTTCCATTTCAGTAAATCCCAGAGTATTAGTTAAATTGTTTGAGTTAATCATAATATCCAAACCTTTGGTAATATTGAAATTCACAAATGCATTCACATAAACATACCCTTGAAGTACCATTATATTATCATCTTGTGCATACACATCCGTTGTTCCTATTAAACTAAAACCAATGTTAGCTTTTCCTTTATAGAAATTATAAGAGGGATTGAAATTATACATCAAAGCAGGTACTCTTCTTGGCACATTACCCTCTTCATCAGGATTCAAGCTTTTTGTAATTTCAGCTTTTGTATAAGTAGCTCCGGCAGTAATATAAAAATCATATAAAGTGGCAACAGCGTCTAACTCAACGCCATATGTATTGTAATCTTTACTCAGGATTCTACCAAATTCTTCGTTTTGCTCAGAAATTTTATCATAAAACGCAGTAGCCGTAAATCCAATCTTTGAAGATTTATATTTAAAACCTAATTCAGCCTGATCGATTTGATCGGCACTCAAACCATCGACAGTATTTCCATCAGCATTGATAAATGGAGAATATAATAACCTATCGGCATTGGCTCTTCCGCCTTTGCTAAATCTAGCATAAACGGCTTTAAATTCGTCTAAAAGATAATTTGCTCCAATAGAGTATGAAACATAGTCAAAGTCGTAATTTACGGGATTAGGATTTTCATTGTCCAAAAGCGTTACACTTTCTTCGATTGGAGAAATGGTTCCATCTTCGTCCACATCCACAGCGGCTTGATAATTTCCTAAATAATATCCAGTAGCATTTCCCATATCGTAACGCAAGCTGGCATCTATGCTAAATCCGGAAGTAATCTCCACTTCTACATTGGCATAAGGAGCATCTATAACATAAGAAACATCGTATCCTCGGGTGCAGCAGTTGCCCCACAATGGAACACCATAAGCAACAAGGCCATTTTCAGTATTGTAAGATTCGTCGGCACTTTGAACATCCATTAATCGTGGCCCTCCTTCACCGCTAACATCGGTCAGATACGATTGCCATAGCCAGCTCATATCAATTTTTTGATAGGCATTGTAGTAACCTA
>JAFGHU010000132.1 GCA_016929955.1 Bacteroidales bacterium
AATGGAATCGATTTGAGGATGTTGATCAAAGACCTGCAGACTATATTTATAAAGCTCCTGCCCTTGAATGAATATAAAAGGTTTGGGTAATTCTCCCCCCAATCGTTCCGATTTGCCGGCGGCGAGAACTATGGCGAAAGTTTTATTCATTTTTCGGATTTCTACTTGGTGTTATTTGCGTAAAAATAGGGAATTTGTCAGTTCAATCCGGAAAGAAAGTGGGTTCTTATTTCTTTAACCAATAGAGCGGATAAAGCAATACAAGAAGCAGACTGGTTAAAATCAGTGCCAGGCTTACCGAAAACTGCTCAGCTATAAAACCCACAAATAAGGATAAGACGGCCGAAATGGCTGCCTGTAACTGCGAACTTACCGATAAAACAGTGGCATTGATTTGCGTGTTTGAATAGTCGATGACCCGACTGATACCGATGGGTTTTCTCAGGTTTTCGATGATGTAAATTCCAAAAAACAGGAGCACGGCAGCCAACTTAAAATCGGTAAGCATAAAAAGACCGGCAATGCCGCCAACCAAAACACCTCCAAGCAAGCTATAGTTCAATGCTTTTTTATCGGAACTAAAAAACGATTGAAAGCGAAGTGAATTTCTGGAAGCCATAGAAGACAATAAATACAAAATGGTGTAAGCCACCCCAATAAACAGGGCGTTTTGTTGATCGGAATTGTATTGGGGCAGGAAAACAAGTCCGGCACTAAAACTTATAATCAGCACCTGAAAATAATCTTTCACCGATTTGTAATAAGCCGAATAAAACGAGAGATTAAAAACAGCCAGCACCATTTGCTTTTGTTTAAAAGCCAACCAACTTTCTTTTGTCAATCGAAGTGCGTTTATGCTCAATTCCCGAAAAGATCCTTTGCGGATTCCCTGGTCTAAATAATTGGGATAAAGCGCCAGATTTATCAGGCCAAATAAATAGGGGATGGTTGAAAAAAGAAAGATGGTTTCAAGATTGGAATTCAGGATTACAATGACAGCGGCAAGAGAAGCAGAAAGTGCAGAGCCTAACTGCGAACAAGCCCGGGTATTTCCATAGTAATCGGTTTTATGTTGGGTCCAATTGTTGTGTTCCAGATATGCAAAAATCAAGGCCTTGTGTGTGCCTGAGCGAAAGCTTTCGCCAAAGGAAAAAATCAGCATCGCTGCTCCGACCAATAAAAAGGATTGCGCAAAATAGAAGGTCATAAAAGATAGCAGATAGGCGATGTATGAAATGATTAAACTTCGCTTTCTGCCAAAGGCATCGGCAAATATTCCGCTGGGGATTTCAGTTAAAACAAAGCCAATTTCCCGTATGGCATAAAGAATGCCAATATCAAAATAATTGAACCCTTTCGAGAGAAAGAATAAAAGGAGAAAAGGATCGAAAAAGCGAAGGTTTTTCAGGAAACCATAGGCGCAAAACTGATAAAATTGTTTGTTTTTTGCTGGAATCATAGTATTATAGTTTTGGAATCTGGAATAGTTTTTAAAATTATTATCTGCCACCAAAACACCAAGACTCCAAAACCCACAAAAGTTGCTAAATTAAGTTTGTATTTTTGGTGATATTTAGTGTTTTTGTGGCATTTCTTGAATAAATTTAAAATTCTGATTCAAAATTCCCTTCCACGAAAATACATTAATTTTGCATGAAGAAAAAAAAGAAAAATGGACTGGAAAATATATACCAAAGGTGGCGATAAAGGTCAGACTGCATTAATAGGCGGTTCAAGGGTTCCAAAATATCATCAACGGATTGAAGCCTACGGAACGATTGATGAGTTAAAATCCTATATCGGATTGATACGCGATTTATCGGAAGATAATGATGTTCGTGCCTTGTTGTTCGAGATCCAGGACCGCTTGTTTACCACCGAAAGTCTGATTGCTGCCGACTCCGAAGAATCAGCCAAAGGTTTGCCTAAATTATTTGAAAGCGATGTAGAGCTCCTGGAGAAAAGCATCGATAAAATGAACGAAACCCTGCCTGAGCTCACCAGTTTTATTATGCCGGGAGGTCATATTTTAGCCTCTCATGCACATATTGCACGGACTATTTGCCGGCGTGCCGAGCGTCTTACAATTAAAGCCGCTGAGGAATTTGCCATTGATCCCTTGTGTGTAAAATACTTAAACCGATTGTCTGATTTCTTGTTTGTTCTTGCCAGAAAGTTTGCCTACGAATTGGGAGGAAAAGAGATTAACTGGAAGCCCAGAGTTTGAGATTTTTGGGGTGAAGGAGTGAATAAAGCGAGGGAGCGAAAGGGCGAAGGAGTGAGAGAGCGAACATTGCGAAAAAAATTGTTTGTAAAAAAAACGAATCGATAATTATTGGAATGGAGATTAATTCAAACATTAAGATAATTGCTTTTGATGCCGACGATACCCTATGGGTAAATGAGCCTTATTATCGTGAAACAGAAAGAGCCTTTACCCGACTTTTAACAGATTATTTACCGGATTTACCGGAAGATGAAGTAAGTAAATTGCTTTTTGAAACGGAAACTAGAAACATTGAACTTTATGGTTATGGGGTGAAAGGGTTTGTGTTGTCGATGATTGAAACGGCTCTGAAAATCACCAATGAAAAAGCGGTACAGCAAAGCCACAAAAATGCCGGGTTAGAAATTGCTGATGCAAAAATAATCAATCAAATTATTGAATTAGGAAAAGCATTGCTTCACCCGCCAATGGTACTTCTGGATGGTGTATCCGAGACTCTGGAAAGGCTAAACAAAAAAGGACTGAAATTGGTATTGGCTACCAAGGGCGATTTATTGGATCAGGAACGAAAGTTAAAAAAATCGGGCTTGGCCAAGTGTTTTCATCACATCGAAATCATGAGCAATAAGAATGAAGAAGACTATCAAAATCTTCTTAAAAGGCTGGAGATTTCATCTGAAGAATTCCTGATGGTGGGTAATTCTATAAAATCAGACATCTTACCTGTTTTATCTATTGGTGCTTATGCCATTCATATCCCCTATCATACCAATTGGGCACACGAAATGGTTATTAATGGTCAACAAAAGCACGAACGATTTTTAGAAATAAAGTCTATTTTAGAGCTGTTTCCTGTAATTGAGCATAATAAGAATGCATTTTTTGATGCTTTGGCTAATAAAAGGTAGAATGCAAAATCATTTCCCCAAACGATTACACATAAATATTATTCCCTCTTAAATATTCAGAGGGTCTTTTACCCAGTATTTTAACAAAAGTATTGCTGAATGTAGGCAAACTGCTGTATCCAACCATTAAGGCAATCTCGCCAATTGTATATTTATTTTCAAGAATATATTCAACGGCTTTAAACATTCTGAGCAAGGTATAATAATGGATAAAGGGCATATTAAAATCGCTCTTAAACAATCGGTGAAATGAGCGTTCACTCATGCACATATACGAAGCAATTTCGCTTAATGAAATATTTTTATCCAAATTATCCTTCAGATAATAGGTCATTTTTTCGAGTCTTGGATCATTCGCACGGGGCAGCGTTAGCATCAAAGGTTTAATTGAAATTTGAGGCAAGAGCACTTTGAAAGCCGCCACAATTGGAAATCTTTCCTCGTCTGTGATCAAAATGTCACCGCTCCATTTTCTGGTATAGCAAAGCATCAGCCTCAAAAGATCGCTGATGGGGTAAATTCCTTCGGTGCGATAAAAAACGGAATCTTTCTGCAGAATGGGAAAATACAAATTGCGCATAATCACTTCTGGCGTACGCGGATAAATCGAATGTTTTACATTTGGAGGTATCCACATATAATGTCTTGCCGGCAGGAAATGTGTTTTTGTCTCTGTTTTGATATGAACAATCCCTCCTTCGGTATAGATAAACTGCCCTTTGTTATGCCCGTGCTCCTCAATGAAAATCTCACCCATCTGATCGTGATAACAATAAATACTGCTATCTATTTTATCGACTTCGGTTAGATAATACTTCTCTTTTTGCTCGTTTTTGGTCATTTGGCAGAATTGAATAAATTATTGACTTCTATAAATATATGGCGAGCACTCCTTGTGTGCTACATTGCGCCTCTATTTAATTAGTAATCATTCTTATCTAGCATTTAGTATTAATCTTTTTAACCTTTTTCTATGAAAAGCCAGAACAATGTACAAATGGACAGAATTTTATTTGACAATTATAAGAATAAAATTTATTCGCCTGAAGAAGCTGCTAAATTTATTAAAAACAATTCTATTGTTGGAGTCAGTGGTTTTACAAAAGCGGGCGATAGTAAATCGGTCTTACCTGCATTTGCAAAACGTGCAGAAACGGAAGATGTAAAAATAACCCTCTTAAGCGGAGCCTCTCTTGGTTACGATACCGATGCAGATTTGGCAAAAAACAATGCCATCTATAAAAGAATGCCTTTTCAGGCCGACCCCACCTTGCGAAAATCAATAAATAGTGGAAATGTATTGTATGTCGATCAGCATTTAAGCGAAACGGCAGAAATGATGCACAACGAGCACTTGCCAAAAGTAGACATGGCCATTATCGAAGCAGTTTATGTAGACCCTAATGGGTATATTATTCCTACAACATCTGTGGGTAATTCGGCAAATTTCGCCGCTTTAGCAGATGAGATTATTATTGAAATAAATGTATCGCTACCAGTCTCTTTTAAAGGGATACACGATGTATTCATTCCAAATTCCTATCCAAACAGGAATATCATAGGAATTACCAATCCACAAACCAGAATCGGAACGGAATACATAAAAATAGACCCGGAAAAAGTAATTGCTGTTGTCTTTACTAACCGACCCGATAGCCCCGCTCAGATTTCTGCTCCGGACGAAAATACGACGGCTATTGCTCAACACATTCTTAAATTCCTTGAAAAAGAAGTCGACGATGGAAGATTAACGAAATCGCTATTACCAATTCAGGTTGGAATTGGAAAAATTGCCAATGCTGTTTTGTCGGGCTTTGTAAACAGCCCTTTCGAAAACTTAACCATGTATTCCGAAGTATTGCAGGACAGTACTTTCGAGTTGTTTGATGCCGGCAAAATGGTTTTTGCTTCGGCGTCATCCATTACTGTTTCGGAAAGCTGTTATCGCAATTTGATAGGGAATTTCGAAAACTACAAAGACAAAATCGTTTTAAGACCTCAAAATATTAGTAATGCTGCTGAAGTGATCCGGAGATTGGGAATTATTGCCATTAACACCGCCATCGAATTTGATATTTATGGAAATGTGAATTCCACCCATTTGGGAGGAACTCACATGATGAACGGAATTGGAGGTTCAGGAGATTTTGCAAGAAGTGCTTATTTAAGCATTTTTGTTTGTCCTTCGGCATCCAAAAACAACAACATTTCTCATGTGGTTCCAATGGTTTCGCATCATGATCACACAGAGCACGACGTAGACATTTTAGTTACAGAACAAGGACTTGCTGATTTAAGAGGATTGGCTCCAAAAGAACGGTCCAGAGTGATAATTGAAAATTGCATACATCCGGATTTTAAAGAGCAAATGGAGGCGTATGTTGAAGAAGCTCAAAAGCGTGGTGGTCAGACCCCACACATTATGGAAAAGGCGTTTAGCTGGCATCTCAATTTAAAAAATAATGGAAGCATGAAAAACCTAGTTGCCGCTTCAGACGTTCACCGTGAAATGTCAGTTGCGATCTAAAATACGAATGAAAAACTCATAATTAGTTGTTGCTTATAAATGTTCATTCATTTAATGAGCAAATTCAAAACCATCCTGATCAAATTCGGATGGTTTTTTTATTTCTTTCAAAGCATATCGACTCAGAAATAACTTGCATATGGGACACAAATGCAGGCATAATTTTTAGAAATAAAATCTGATTTGGAACGATTGCAGCAAATTCATCAATATAAATCGGCATTATTATTTATATTTGATGAAAGATAAAAAGCAAAACACCGGATTATGGCAAAAAAATCAATTTTCTTTTTCTTTGTTTTCGTTGTTTTTTTCAGTTTTGGGATAAAGGCGCAAAATAATGAGGGAGCTTTCAGCTATGCCAAAAACCTCGAAATTTATGCGAATGTTCTCAAAGCACTTAATATTTCCTATATCGATAGTCTGGATTTTTCGGATTTAAACAAAACAGCCATCGATGCTTTGCTCTCAAAACTCGATCCTTATACTGTTTATATTCCACAAGCCGATAAGGATAACTACGAATTTGTCCGCACAGGAGAATATGGCGGCGTTGGGCTGGGGATTGTAAAGAACCCGCATGAATATGCGTATGTCTCCAACTTGTTAAGCCATCAAACGGCGGAGAAGGCAGGTCTGCAAATTGGCGATAAAATTTTACGGATTGATGGAAGGGATACTCGCGAAATGGACATGCATGAAATGGGGACCATCATCAAAGGCAGTCCCGGACAACCTTTTATCTTAAGTGTGGAGCGAATTGGCGACTCCACAAGCACCGACTATTTATTAACCCGCGAAAATATAAAAGTTCAGAATATTGCCTTTTCCACTATACTCTATCCTACCATTGCTTACATTGATCTGCAGTCGTTTACTTTAAATGCTGCGGAGGATCTTTTGTATACCTTTCTGGAATTGAAAAAGCATAACCCACAAGGGCTTATTATTGATTTGCGTGCCAATGGAGGCGGCCTGATTCTTGAAGCGGTTCGGGCTTTGAATGTTTTTTTGCAGAGCGATCTTGAAGTCGTCCGAACAGAGGGTCGGCAGGCAAACAGTGAATACATTTATCGGACTCAGCGCCCACCGGTAGACCTTGCGATTCCGATTGTTATTCTGGTTGGTGACCAAACCGCATCGGCTGCCGAAATTATGGCCGGAGCAGCTCAGGATTATGATCGGGCGGTTTTGATGGGACAGAATACATATGGAAAAGGCGTTGTGCAAAATGTGATTCCTTTGAATTACGATGCACAGCTCAAAATCACCATCGCCCGTTATTTATTGCCCAGCGGAAGAAAAATTCAAAAGGAAAAGCCAAAAGATTCTCTTCGGGTTTTCAAGACCTTAAATGGACGTGCCGTGCACGAAGGGAATGGGTTAACACCCGATCTGATTATAAGAGAAAAAATAAGCGATCCGCGTTTGTCGGATCAGCTCGAAAGACTTTTTATCTTTGAGTTTGCCAACGAATATTATGCAAATCAAGAGGTGAAACCAAATGAATATTTTGAAGCCGACGATGAGGTTCTGGAAGAGTACGGACGTTTTCTGCTCAAAAGAAATTATATCTATATCAGCCCGGTTGAAAAGCAAATCCACGACTTGCGTATGCAACTTCAAAATGAAACCGGACAGGAAGATTTGATCGCCTTGTTAAAGCAGGCTGAAGAAAAGGAAAGGATGCTTTCGAATAAACCAAACCCTGCATTCAATCAGGAATTAAAAGAATTTTTGCGGTTTGAGATTCTGTCTCATCGCTATTACCGCGAAGGAGCGGCCAAACTTTGTTTAAAAGACGATCCGGCCATACAAAAAGCCATATCGGTTATAACCGACAGAAGTACCTATCAGTCCCTTTTAAGACCCTCAAAATAATGAACCGGCAACCCCGTTTTTTTCTTGTTAAGCTTGCACAAACGTATTACAATTCGTTTTTCTTTTTCTTTCTGCTGGTACTGGCATTTGCCATCCCAACCTCTCGTTTGCTGATGAGCATGAGTCAGATCGGGCTGGCCTTGTTGTGGATCCTGGATGCCCGCTACCGCGAAAAACTGCAAGGGTTTTTCCATAATCGTATCGCTCTAATTTTGTCGTCCTTGTTTCTTTTGCACCTGATTGGTATGCTTTATACAAGCGATTTTGATGCCGCTGTCAAGGATTTGCGCATAAAGTTACCTCTTCTGCTTTTGCCCTTCTTTTTTAGCGGTGCCAAAACGTTTAGCAGACAAAAAGCACTATGGATTTTGCTGGCTTTTGTGGCCGGTGTTTTTTATGCCTCTGCATTTGTCAGCATCGAAAACTGGTTTAGCCAGCAGGATATCCAAACGATTTTATCCGATCGCTTTATCAAACACATGCGCTTTAGCCTGAATATCAATATGGCTATTTATAGTCTGGTACTGATTGCTATTTATGAAAGAAAAAAATGGCCGGATCGTATTTTTATTTCAGTTATCGTTTTGTGGCTCTTTATCTTTATGCTGAAAATGGGAGCCATGACAGCCTATGTTCTTTTTGTTCTTTTGCTTTTGTATTTGGCTGTTTCTATTTTGATGCGTTCAAGAGGCAAACAACTTGTTTTGGGATGGATGTCGCTTGGCCTTGTCCTGATTGTATCTGGCTATTTTGCCTTTGCTTTTTTAAGACCAATACTTATTAAAAGCGAATTAAAAGAAATCAGTTCTTTAGAACAAAAAACGGCTCAGGGAAATGACTACAATCAAATTTCGGCTGAATTAACGGAAAACGGAAAACCGATTTATGTTTATATCTGCGAAAAAGAGCTGGAGCCTGAATGGGCTAAAAGAAGCCGATTACCCTATTC
>JAFGHU010000013.1 GCA_016929955.1 Bacteroidales bacterium
ACGAACGTAGCGATTTGACGGATAAGCGTATTTTTGGGTACCGTTTTAGGAATTGTTATATACGCTTAAATTTATTTCCCTACTTTTGAACTTTAATCCTAATTATGGAACTAACTGATTTTAGTATTGTTTTTTTTATTGTCATGCTGGGCGCCATTGTTCAGGGATCTACAAGCATGGGATTTGCTTTAACTGTGGCTCCTGTTTTAATGTTGATTAATCCGAATTTTGTTCCGGTTCCAATTTTGATGAGTGGCTTTACGCTTTCAGTTTATTTAATGATACGCGAACGTAAATCGATCGTATTAACAGGTTTGGGATTTTCTGTTTTTGGTCGGGTTTTAGGCGCTATATTTGCAAGCTATATCATCCTTATTATATCGCAAGTCTATTTCTCATTGGTATTTGGAGGCCTAATACTCCTGGCTGTTGTGTTGAGCTTTATGAAAGGAACCTGGGAAATTAATCGGCCAAAATTGTTTTTCGCAGGACTATTATCCGGAATTATGGGAACTTTAGCCTCGATAGGAAGCCCACCTATGGGTTTGCTTTATCAGCATCAGAAAGGAAAAGTAATTCGAGGAACACTCTCCGCTTATTTTACGCTCGGAACTTTAATCTCTATCCTTTCCTTAAGTTTTGTTGGTAAGTTATCCGTCAATGAATTTAAACTCTATTTATGGATGTTGCCTGCCTTTACGCTCGGATTTTGGCTATCGAAATACGTTACAAAATATCTGGATAAAGGCTATACACGCTGGGCAATTTTAGGCATATCTACTGTATCTGCATTATTTGTAATAGGACGAACATTATATATCAACTATTAATTTGGTTTTAGCACATAATTTTTGGCCAATTGATTAAAGTGATTAATTTCTTTGTCAATCCAATGTTTATCTTTTTTAAGTTCAGTAGCCATAATTTCTGCAACCTTTGGAGCAATTTCAATCGAGCTTCTGGCATCCAATAATAACCATCGCGTTCTCCGTGCCAGAAAATCATCAATCCTCAATGCCATTTCTTCGCGAACAGCCCAAATAATTTCACCAACCAGATAAGGAAAATCGGCATGTATTTTCTTTTTAAATGCGTCATTTTCTTGCATAAGTAGCTCAATCTTTTCAGCATCAGCACCATAATTTTGTTTTAAATGATGCTTGGTATCGCGTGCTTGAGCTCCGTGGATAGCTAAACTTTTTGTTTTGGATTTTTTTGGTGATACTTGTGCAACTATTGCTGCCTGATCAACGGTGTCTTCGGCCATTTTTCGATAGGTAGTCCATTTTCCTCCGGCTATAGTTACCAATCCGCTGCGCGAAATTAAAATACTGTGTTCGCGCGATATGGCTGCGGTACTTTCGTCATCACCAGATGTTACCAAAGGACGCAATCCGGCAAAAACACTTAAAACATCTTTGCGTTCAGGATCTTTATTTAAATACTTGGCCGTATGCTTTAATAAAAATTTAATTTCTTCTTCCAAAGCAATGGGCTCGAGCGAATAATGATCTACGGGCGTGTCGGTGGTTCCAACAACACAGCGGTTATGCCAAGGGATAACAAAAATTACACGGCCATCATCGGTATGAGGTACCATTATGGCTGTCTCGCCGCGCAAAAACGACTTATCCAATACGATATGAACACCCTGGCTACCGCAAATAATTGTTTTACATTCGGCGTCATCTAATTTTCGAATACTGTCAGAAAAGACACCCGTTGCATTGATAACAGCTTTTGCTTTTAGTTTATAGCGAATTCCGGTTTCTTGATCAACGGTTTCCACTCCTTTAATTAGCTCATTTTCCTTGGTTAGTTTATCGACTTTGAAATAATTCAGTAGGCAAGCACCTTGATCTACAGCTGTTTGTGCTAAATTTATCGATAAGCGAGAATCGTCGAATTGACCATCGTGATAAATGACACCGCCCCGCAATCCCTCCTGTTCAATGTTGGGGATACAGGTTAAGGTTTCTTCGCGCGATAACATTTTTGATGGTCCAAAAGCCTCTTTGCCGGCCAGCATATCATAGAATTTGAGGCCGATTCCATAAAAAGGACCTTCCCACCAATCGTAGACCGGAACTATAAAGGGGAGATCATAAACCAAATGTGGTGCATTTCGGCGTAAGATGCCGCGCTCTTTTAGGGCTTCTAAAACCAGAGAAATATTGCCCTGTTGCAAATAGCGAACTCCACCATGGATGAGTTTGGTGCTTCTGCTCGATGTTCCCTGACTAAAATCGACTTGTTCGAGCAAAAGGGTATTTAATCCTCGCGAGGCAGCCTCAACGGCAGTCCCAATACCTGTGGCTCCTCCGCCAATAATAATGAAATCCCATACTTTTTCGCTTTCTAAACGACGAATCATTTGCTCTCTTTTCATATCCTCTGTTTTAATCGGGTTGAATATTTTATTTGATGACCAATTTTGCGGATATCTTTTACGATATTACGAATAGATAATTCTTTTTTCTCGCTTAGAAATAGCTGTAATTGCTCTATAAATTCTTTACTCCTTAAATACCCATAAATTTTATGCGGATTTTTAATGCCATTTACGCTGTAGTCGTTTTTAATCTCATAATCAGCTACTTGAATTCCTTTACTGTTTGAGGTAAAATCATTATTCAAATCAAAATTCAAGGCAATTTTATCTTCTAAATCGGCAAAATTAATCCACGATTTTGTAACACATTCCGGTGTGGCAATTTTAAGTTGAATACCCGTTGTTTTTATTTCTTTGGCAATCTTGGCACGTATAAATGGCAATCCAAGAGGCGATCCCATGGTTACAAAAGTATGGATACTTTTATTTTTTAGCTCAAACTGCAAAACATCGTAGGCTATGATGGTACCCATAGAATGACTGAGAATCATAAGGTCGTCAAATTTATGTTTTTCAATAAGTTGAAGTAAGCGGTTTCGCGTTTTTTGTTTTAAAGTAATTTGTTCATTACTAGCTCCGTAATACATTTCCAGTTCCATAAAATATTTATACATTATGGCATCCGAAACATCTGCATAATTTAAACTTAAGTCTTCGTTTAAAAATACTTTCTCCAATTCTTTTTCAATAAATTGAAGTATTTTTTTTCGCCAACTGTGGTTTGTAATTTTTGTTGCTTCTTCTGCAGGCGAAGGGGTATAAGGTTCTTCTAAAAAGTAGGGGTCTTTTTTGTCGGTAATTTCCGGATTTTCGGGGTAGCGATAAACCAAGTCTGCCCAATAAACCAATTCAAATTTGAATTCGGGAACAGGCAAGGCCAATTTATTAAATCCCTCGAGTATCGCTTTTTTCCACCATTTTTCGAGAAGTTCTTTTGGGGGTTTATTTCCTAAGCCATGTATTCCTATAATTACTTTTGCCATATACGTACGAAATCAGAGTTCATTTTTAATTAATATACCACAACAATTGTCCAAATATTTTAGTTGTTTCTTCAGTGTCAAATTGGCTTTCTCAGCTTCGATAATGTGGTGTTTTACGTATTCTTTATACACATGTTCGAGGAATGCCCTATTTTGTGAGTTGCTATACGGAGTAAAATGTGATTGAATAGAGTCGTCGTTGTTATGATTAATGTCAAAAAATAAACTAGTTTGTTTAAAAGAAAAATTGAAGGATTGGAAAGCGATCGTTTTTACCCTTTCTTGTGTTCGTGTTTTAAAATAAATTTTTAGATTTTTAATATCATAAACAATACTCCACTGGGTTTCCTTTTCATCTTTTATAGCTTCAAGTATTTGAAAAGAATAATCGATAATCGATTGATTATCAGTATACGCATTCATCATTTTCCACGTTGTATAAAACCGGGTCGAATACGTTTGAGGGATTTTTGATGTATCCTCCATTTCCTCAAAATAGGAGAGTGATTTTAATGAAGTTTTATAACTATTATTAGCAAGTACGCTAACCGGGTACCGATCGTTTGTAAAATGACGCATTTTGCCTTTATAAAATTCGATGATGACCGTATTCCCCTGGCTATCCGTAATAAGGTAATGAATATTAAAAAGAAATTTACTTATACGTAATACAGAATCCGAAGCCAAAACTTCATCAATATTTTTGGCATTATCGAGCTGATACTGAATCCATTGTAACTCGTTAATCGCTTTGCGTTTGTCTTCTGAAGGATAACTTGTTTCCCAAAAGTTTAATTCTTCTACAACCAATCCTTTTTCATTCATTCCGCCAACAGGAAATTCTTTTCCAAACTGGTTAAAAGTAATGCTTCCATATTTAGACACCCATTCCATTGGCTTTTCACTTTTATTTAGCCAAGCTTTTTTAGCAATGCCTTTCTTATTAATGATTACCAAACCTTGGTCTATTGCCCAGTCAAGATTCTTACCGACAAGAACTTGCGTTTTATTACGCAATGTAAATGATGTACAGGCCAGAGTTTCTGTCCCTAAAAATAATAGGATTGCTATGCTATAGAAAACGGCTTTATTTTTATACATAACACGTATTATTTTCTGTGTTTAAAACAAGAAGTTAAATGATCGTTTACCATGCCGCAAGCTTGCATATGTGCATAAATAACGGTTGATCCCACAAATTTAAATCCGCGTTTTTTCAAATCTTTGCTAATTTTATCCGAAAGCGCTGTATTTGCCGGTAGTTCTTGCATTGAATTAAAAGCGTTTTGTATGATTTTTCCATCTGTAAAAGCCCAAAAATAGTTGCTAAAAGAGCCAAATTCATATTGAACTTTTAGAAAGGCCTGCGCATTTGAAATAGCGGCTTTAATTTTTAGTTTGTTTCGTATTATTCCTTGATTATGAATAAGTTCTGTTTCTTTTTTTGCGTCATATTTTGCAATCTTATGATAATCAAATTGATCAAATGCCTGTCTAAAATTTTCCCGTTTCCGCAGAATGGTAATCCAGCTTAGTCCGGCCTGAAAAGTCTCTAAAAGCAAAAACTCGAACAATTTGTCATCTTCATAAACAGGAATTCCCCATTCGGTATCGTGGTATTTTTGATACAAAGGATCTTGTCCTGCCCAATCGCAACGCCTTATCTGATCCTCATTTGCCATCGCTTTGTTTTTCATTCAAAGGTAGTCTTTTTAGTCAATTTTAAAAAGCATTTTATGCGCGCTTAGTAAAGAATTGACTATTTTTGTTCATTAAAAGAAAACAACTATGTCTGAGAAAAGAAACTGGGTAAGTTTACACGATTTTGAAGAAATAAAATTGGAATTTTGGGAAGGAATTGCCAAATTAACGATTAATCGTCCGCGTTATTATAATGCTTTTACTCCTACAACAACTACCGAAATGGCTGTAGCCATGGAAATTTGTCGTGAAAATCAGGAAGTGCTTACCATCGTTATAACAGGCGAAGGCGATAAGGCTTTTTGTGCCGGTGGCGATCAGAATGTAAAAGGTAAAGGTGGCTATATAGGAAAAGATGGCGTACCTCGATTAAATGTTTTGGATGTACAACGTAAAATTCGTTCGATGCCAAAACCTGTAATTGCTATGGTAAATGGTTTTGCAATCGGAGGCGGCCATGTTTTGCATGTGGTATGCGATTTAAGCATTGCTTCTGAGAATGCCGTTTTTGGTCAAACAGGTCCAAAAGTGGGTAGTTTTGATGCCGGTTTTGGTTCCTCCTATTTGGCTTCGATTGTGGGTCAAAAGAAAGCACGCGAAATATGGTTTTTAAATAAGCAATATACGGCGCAAGAGGCTTTAGATATGGGATTAGTTAATAAAGTTGTTCCTCTGGATAAATTAGAAGACGAAGTCGTTGATTGGTGTAAAACAATGCATAAACGCAGTCCTATGGCCTTGCGTATGATTAAGTTAGGTATGAATGCGGAACTCGATGGACAAGTTGGTATTCAGGAATTTGCAGGCAATGCAACTTTGCTTTATTATTTAACGGACGAAGCTCAAGAAGGTAAACATGCGTTTCTTGAAAAACGTGACCCTGATTTCCATAAATATCCCAAATTTCCTTAATCAACGATGCAAGTACAACATTGGATTCATGCTTTTCGTTTAAGAACATTGCCCCTTGCTCTCTCGAGTATTGCAATGGGCGCATTTTTGGCTGCCTTTTATAACGTACTAAAATGGGATATTAGTTTATTAGCTGCCCTAACCACTGTTTTTTTACAAGTATTGTCCAATCTAGCCAACGATTATGGCGATGCGTTGAAAGGAACTGATAATCAGCATAGAGTGGGGCCGGAGCGCGCCGTTCAGAGTGGTAAGATAAGTGTTATGCATATGCGTAGAGCTATTATTGTTTTTAGCGCTTTGTCTTTAATAAGTGGTATCGTTTTAATTTCGCATGGATTGAGAGGGTTGGATGCAAGAGTGAGTCTTTTGTTTTTAATTTTAGGATTATCAGCTATAGCTTCTGCTATTTTATATACCGTAGGGAAAAAAGCTTATGGTTATTCGGGTTTGGGCGATTTATTTGTTTTTCTGTTTTTTGGATTATTGGCCGTTATCGGAACTTTTTTCTTGAATGCTCAATTTTTAAGATGGGATATCTGGTTACCTGCTGCCAGCCTTGGCTTTCTAAGCACGGGTGTTCTGAATCTGAATAATTTACGCGATATCCATAACGATCGCAATTCAGGAAAAAATACTATTGCTGTTAGGTTGGGCATCGAAAGCACGAAGATTTATCACTTTTTTCTGATCGGCTTGGGATTGTTTTCGGCACTTACTTTTAATTTGCTAAACCTGAAATCTTGGATAGCCTTGCTCTGGCTTATTCCTATAGTGCCTTTGTTTATTATCGATCTTATTAAAATAATGGAAATAAAAGATTTAAAATTATTGGATCCTTATCTAAAGAAATTGGCATTAAAAACCTTGTTATTCGTTTTGCTTTTTGGAATCTGCCTCGTTTGGAGTTAATTTTTTTGCCGTTTAAAGCTGCTGCTTAATTTCATCTTTTTGAACTACATTTAAATCGCCGCGTTCGTCGATACATTCCGTTATTTTCTTTTTAAATTTCCAACAGGTCATCTGACGAATATCAATGCGCCGTGATATTTCGTGACTGGAAATATTGGGCAATGTGCAAACCAGATAAGTTATTTTAAAGGCTTCTTGAATCGGTATCTTACAGCGATGAAAAATGGTGTGTGCTGTGGCGGATTCTTGATGCTTGCATCGTGTACAACGACGAGAATAGGGCGATTGTCCTTCACAATAATTGGTATGACCACATTTTCGACAAATAAAACCATTTTTCCATTTGTCATTAACCAGAAATTTTAAACATTGATCTTCTGTCGAAAAACGCGTTTCAAATTCCTTAATGTCTATATTTTCAAATAGTTTTTTCATTGTTTGAATAGAAATAGCTAAAATAACTGCCAAAAGTTAAATATATGTCAAATTAATTGCTGACAATGTGTCGTATGCAAAGATAAAATACTTTTGGCATAAATATTGAAAACAAAAGTGATATTAAAGCGATTTAAAAATAATTATTATTTTTGCACGCTTTTAGTCAATGTATAAAATAACAAACATGAAAAAAATTGGAATAATAATACTTGCCGTCATTATAAATTTAGGGATAAGTGCCTGTAATTCTAATGCCGCCGAAAAAGATGCTTCTAACGAAAACACAGACAAATCGCTTAAAGCTGAAACGAATTCATCCATAGGCGAAGTTGTTTATTTAAACGAAGAAAGTTTTCGTAATTTAGTATGGAATTACAACGAAAATCCACAAGAATGGGTTTATAAAGGAGAATTACCTGCTGTTATTGATTTTTATGCCGATTGGTGTGGTCCTTGTAAACGCGTAGCACCTATTATGGATAAACTCGCACAGGATTATAATGGCAAGGTAATAATTTATAAAGTAGATACGGATGCCAATCGTGAATTGAGTGCTGTATTCGGCATACGTTCAATTCCGTCAGTAATGTTTATCCCTAAAAATGGTAAACCTGCTATGCAGCCCGGAGCTATGCAAGAAGAACAGTACAAGCAAATAATTGAAGAATTTGTATTGGGAAATAAAAAGACTGAAGAATAAAAAGAATATTTAAAACAGATTAGAAATAAAGCAAACAAAAGAGTAAAATGGAACATTTAACAAAAGAAACATTTTTAGAAAAAGTATTTAATTTTGAGCAAAATAAAGACTGGAAATTCGAAGGTGAATTGCCCTGTTTAATTGATTTTTATGCCGATTGGTGTCAACCTTGTAAAATGGTAGCGCCAATTTTGGAAGAACTATCTAAAGAATACGATGGTAAAATCAATATTTACAAAGTAGATACTGAAGATCAGCAAGAATTGGCCGGAGCTTTTGGCATCCGCAGTATTCCTTCTTTATTATTTTGCCCAAAAGAAGGCCAACCGCAAATGGCACAAGGCGCTTTACCTAAAGAAACATTAGTTTCAGCAATTAATGATGTTTTGTTGAAATAGTTTAGATCACCTAAATAATTTTGAAAAGCACGGCCTTGGGTCGTGCTTTTTTTATGCGTAATATTGTGCTTTTAAATTATGTTAGTTTCAACGGCTTATTTTCCTCCAATTCTCTACTATGCTTGGTTGTTTCACAACAACAACGTGCAAGTAGAACAATACGAAACTTTTCCTAAACAAACCTATCGCAACCGCTGTGTTATTCTTACAGCAAATGGCTTGCAGTCGCTGAGTGTACCTGTAATTAAGCCTTTTGGAAAGAAAACGCTTACCCGCGATATTAAAATAGCTTACGACGAAGCTTGGCAACAATTGCACTGGCGTTCCATTAAAACGGCTTATAATTCTTCACCTTTTTTGCTTTATTACCACGACGATTTAGAAGCGTTTTTTAAACAAAAGCACAGGTTTTTAATCGATTTAAACGAGGCTGTTATCGCGTTGATTAATGATTTGATGGAATGGGAAATAAAGCTTAAACGTACGGAAACATTTGTTTTTCCTAAGGAACTTCCCGTTCAAGGAGATAAGCGCTTTTCTTTATCGCCTAAAGATAATCAAGAGTTTGGTTTTGAGCGCTATATTCAAGTTTTTTCTGATCAGTATCCATTTTTTGAGAATCTAAGTATTTTGGATTTGATTTTTAATTTGGGCCCAGAAGCTGAATCTTATTTGATGAGGTACAAGAGATAAAAAAAGCGTAGAATTGTTAAATCAGAAGCGTGTAAAATTCCATAATGCATAAATATACTTGTGTTAAAATAGGTGTAATTATTTAATAATTCCTCGTAGAGGATATACAATACTATAAAGGAAACAATCATTTCCATTTATATAGTATTGATCGTTAAATATTTACAGGAAATTTGACGATCCTATATATACTGCGAGCAAAAAAAACACATAAAAAAAGCCGAAGTTTTTACTTCGGCCCGTTTACTATATTCGCTTGTCTTTTAATATTTGGTAATCTTTTCCCAATTGTATTTTCTGGGATTGATACACATTACCGGTATTTGCGATTGATTAAAGATAATTTCTTCGTCGTAAGATCCCAATAAATATTTTGTCCAACTAGTATCCGGATTGGTCATAATCATAATGAGATCGTAATTATTGGATGTGGCATGATCAATAACTTGCTGAGAGAAATTCGCTGATTTCTCAACCGTTGTTGATGTGTATTCCACTTTATTTTCTTCAAAATATTTAGTTAGTGTTTTTGTAGTTTCTTCAATGGCTTTTCCCGGAATACTAAATAAATGAATTTTAGCATTCAATTGTTTAGCCATAAAGCTGGCCCAATTTGTTTTTTCCCAAGGACCTGCATCGCTGGTGATTGGTAATAAAATATTGCGAAAGCCTTTATCAAATTTACGTTTCTGAACAACAATTACCGGCGCAGGCGATTCGGTGATCACTTTTAAGGCAAAACTGCCCGTTAGTTTTTGCATACCTACTTTTCCGTGTGTGCCTAAATAAACCAATTTAGCACCCAAATGCTGAGCTACAGAACTTATGGTTGTAAAAATATCACCGTCTTCGACTTTAATTTTAACCTCAATACCAAATTCAGCAGTCAAACCATCTGCAATTTTTTGCAAACGCGAATAGATAGAATCTATTCCTAGATTTTCATTTTTTAGGTAGGCATTTGTGTTTTTGTCGATGACATGAAGCAAATACAATTCATATTTAAAAAACCTTGCAGCTTCAGCAGCTTGATTGGTTGCGTTTTCACAAACTTCTGAAAAATCTGTAGGGACTAGAATAATGTTGTTAATTTTATCTTTCATGGAGTGCTGATTTTTTTATTTCAATACAAATTTAATGATAATCATCTTTTGTTTTCGAAAATAAGACACAATTTTTTTTAAATGATTACAGCTTTGGTCTTATTTTTTTTAATTTCTTCGTGTAGCAAAGCTAAATTAAATTCTTAAATGTTAATCTAATTTACATAGGGCTCAAACTGCGAATCTAAAATATGAAGCAAATCATTTTTTATTGTTGCAATAGAAGCGTTGGTATTGTTTAGTAGAATTAACGTAATATCTTCTTGTGGATCAAGAGTAATGGTCGATGTAAAACCATGCCAAGCTCCATTATGAAAAATATATTCACGATCGTCGACTTCTTTAAATCGCCAGCCAAACCCGTAATTTATGCTATGCTTATTTTTTAAAATGGCTTTTGTAAAAGCTTCGTCTAAGGTTTCTTTATCAACTAACTCGTAATTATTCAATGCTTTAGTGAATTTATAAATATCGTTAACGCTAGAGTAAATACTTTTATCGCCTAAAATTTCATTATTCGCATCGTGGAAATATTGTCGTGCTCGCCGACTTTGAGAAGCATAGCCAAGCACTTGATTTGTGTCTTGCTCTATTTTGTTTCTGTCGTAAACAAAACTATTCGTCATCCCTAATTTATCGAAAATTTCTTTTTGAAGAAAGTCGCCAAAATATTGATTTGTAATTTTCTCGACCACAAGTGCCAGAACAGCATATCCTGTATTGGAATATTCAAACCTGCGCCCCGGACGGTTGTTCAAAGGTAAATCGTGTGCTATTATTAAATCGAGCATTTTCTGATTAGAAATGGTACTGTCGTTTTTCCAAAAATGATCAACCAAATACATATAATTTTGAAGTCCTGAAGTATGATTTAATAAATGACGTATCGTAATTTCAGGATAGGGAAAATCGGCTAAATACATGCTTACTGTATCGTCGTAATTCAGTAAATTCCTTTCCTTAAGGAGCATAATACTTAATGCAGTAAATGGTTTACTGGCCGATGCCAATTGAAAACTCGATTCGATATGAAGTGGCGTTTTGGTTCTTAAATTTGCATATCCGCTAGCTTCCTCAAAAATAACTTTTCCTTTTACTGCTACCAAAGCGGTTCCGTTAAACCGATATCGCTTTAAGGCATGCTCTAATTTTTCTTGTGTTTGATCTACAATTTCATCAGGTATAGGAAATGCATTTGGAGCAGGTAATTCAATCATTGGTTTTCCATCCACTATTAATGCACTCATTCCTAATGGATGACTAAACAAGACAATTAAAAATACGAATAAAATGCTCTTATTGATAACCATAAATACCTTTTCCCCAAAATTAGTGTTGCGAAAGAACAAAAAAACAAAATGAAATTAAAGTTTTTAACATCTTTTATTGAATAAAATGCCCCGGTGATACTCGAAAACACACCCGTATTAATCAAAAATTTACTGCTTAATTAACTTATTGATTGAGCGTTGCTTACTAGGAGCAAAATTGTAAACGATTGAAATAGCCTGAAGTGAGCGATTTCAAAGGTTTTCATTCATTTAAAATTCGTATCTTGCGCTAAAATAATTTTCGTTTTACGAACGTCGAAAAAAGAACTTTTATATTCATGAGTGAATCTATCAAATTACTTCAACCACAAGCTGTTTGGGAATATTTTTATGCGATTACACAAATCCCAAGACCCTCGAAAAAAGAAGAAAAAATAATTGCTTACCTGCTTGAATTTGGCAAAAAATATAAGCTGGAAACTCAAAAAGATGAAACCGGAAATGTGTTGATTCGAAAAAACGCCAGCAAAGGTTTTGAAGATTTTCCTACCGTTGTATTGCAAAGTCATATGGATATGGTTTGTGAAAAAAATAATGATGTGGATCACGATTTTGAAAAAGATCCTATTCGTACTTATATTGAAGAGGGTTGGGTAAAGGCTATGGGAACAACGTTGGGCGCTGACGATGGAATTGGTGTTGCTACTCAATTGGCCATTCTTGCGGCTGATGATATTGAGCATGGGCCTTTGGAATGTTTATTTACAATGGATGAAGAAAGTGGATTAAGCGGCGCTTTTGGATTGAAGCCAGATTTGCTGAAAGGTAAAATATTGCTCAATTTGGATTCGGAAGATGAAGGCGAACTCTTTATTGGTTGTGCCGGCGGACGCGATACCAATGTTTCTTTCGATTTGAGTTGGGAAGCAGTTCCTAAGGATTATATAGGCTATAAAATTGATATTAATGGCTTGCAAGGTGGTCATTCAGGCGATGATATTCATAAAGGATTTGGAAATGCGAATAAGATTCTAAATCGAATAGTATACCTTGGCGCTGAAAAATATGGTTTAAGGATTTCTTTGCTTGATGGAGGGAATTTGCGTAATGCTATTGCACGCGAGGCTTTTGCCGAAGTAGTTATTCCAAAAGATTCTGAAGCTGATTTTAAAGCGATGTTTGATCAAATGGCTACAGATATCAAATTGGAATTACACAAAACAGAGCCCAATCTTAATTTTGATTTAAATGAGATAGAACCAAGTTCAAAAGTTTGGAGTTTGGAGCTTCAAAACCGTGTTTTAAATGCGCTTTATGCTTGTCCGCATGGCGTTATTGCCTGGTCGCAAGATATCCCAAATTTTGTTGAAACATCCACCAATTTAGCGGCAGTTAAAACTTTAAAAGATAGAATAGAAATAACAACCAGTCAGCGTTCGAGTTCCGAATCGGAGATGGAAGATGTGGTTGCTATGGTTGCCTCGGCCTTTAAATTAGCCGGAGCACAAATCGAACATAGTGTTGGTTATCCCGGTTGGAAGCCAAACCCCAATTCTAAAATTATGGAGATTACCAGTTTGACGTATGAAAAACTTTTTGATAAAAAGCCAAAAGTTTTGGCTGTTCATGCAGGCTTGGAATGTGGATTAATAGGAAAAACCTATCCAAAAATGGATATGATTTCTTATGGTCCAACCATAAAAGGGGCACATTCTCCCGACGAACGCATCGAAATTAAGACTGTTCAAATGTTTTGGGATTTGACACTGGATATTTTGAAATCGGTATAATAATATCCATCGAAAAATAGTTCTTGGACTGCTAGTATCGCCTTTTATACAGAACGATTTCCTTATTTTATAGGTCTTTACCAGATTTATTTTATGTTTCAAACCTAGCAAAACAATAAGAATCTACTTTCATGAGTAATCCACATTGACTATATCTTTAGAAGAAAACAGTTGTTTTATTAGCTTCATTCAAGTCTTTGAAGTAGTAAAGAGACTATAATTTAGCCTGTTAAAAAAGTTTTTCTGTAAATCTAAGCTGAATGATGTAACTTTAAACCTAAATTATTCAAGATCGAAGCAATTTTTTGGATCAGAAATTAAATAAAAAAAATCCGAATGATGAATTCAAAATCTAATCAAAAGTCCATTATTATGCTCGGAGCCAGTGGAGCAGTAGGTACAGAGACTTTAAATACACTTTTGCAATTTGATGATATTCAGCAATTAACGCTATTGGGTCGACGAAGTATTTCTAATATAAACGCGAATTTCGTGAAACAGCATCAAATCGATATAAGCGACAGTCGATCTTATCAAAATTATCTAACTGGACATACTTCCGCTATTTGTACATTAGGCGTTGGCGAGCCCTCAAAAGTGAGTAAAGAAGATTTTATAAAAATTGATAAAATTGCCGTATTGGATTTTGCAAGTGCCTGTAAAAAAGCAGGAATCAGGCATTTTGAATTGTTAGCTTCGGTTGGATCAAATCCAAAATCTACTTCTTTTTACTTGCGTACAAAAGGTGAATTAATAGATGCTTTGAAAGCATTAAATTTTGATCGATTGAGTATTTTTCAACCATCAATGATCCTAACGCCAAGGAATCGATATGGGATTTCTCAAGCCATCCTATTGAAAGTATGGCCATTTTTGACCCCATTGTTTTTTGGGAAACTTCGCAAGTACAGAGGAATTCCTGTACAGACCTTAGGACAAGCTATGGCAAAAAATATTTTTAAAGATGGCCAATCCTATGAAGTTTTACATTGGGACGAGTTTTATTCAACAATTATTGCTGACATTTGATATTTGGAATAATCGGAGTACATTGTAATAAATACAGTATAAATCAAAGAGCTAAAAAATGGAAAAACAATTATTGAGCGATCCGGAAATTTATCCGGATGCAGAAGTGCTAAAAAAGGCTTTGGGCGATAGTTATTTGGCGTATAATGAATTAGAAGAAACATTTAAAGACGAAAAATTTAATTTGCGCATGGAATGGCGCTACTATAAGGACGGTAGATCTTGGTTGGCCAAGGTATCGTATAAAAAGAAGACTGTTTTATGGCTATCTGTTTGGGACGCTTATTTTAAGGTTGGATTTTATTTTACGGAAAAAACAAGTTCGGGCATTTTTAATTTGGATATAGAGGATGGAATTAAAAAAGCGTTTGACCAAAGTAAAAATATTGGCAAGCTTATACCGCTTGTTGTTGATGTATCGAAAAAAGAGCAAATTAAAGATGTACTGAAAATTATTGAATACAAAAAGAGTCTGAAATAAGTAGGAAAACCTCTAAATCTCAACCTTAATCTCAGCCTCAATTTTATCACTGAAAATAAAGATGCTCGATTAGTATTTTTATTCCAATTGCTATTAGAATAATACCACCAATCATCTCCATTTTACTACCCAGTTTTTTTCCATAATTTTTGCCCAATTGGATACCAATAAGACTGGCAATAAACGTAACACTAAAAATAATGATTACCGGTTTTAGAATAGCAATTTCCAGTAGTGCAAAACTAACCCCAATGGCCAACGCATCAATACTTGTTCCAATGCCCTGAATAACAAGTTTAATTTTCGAAAGCTGATCTTTATTTTTTTCTACGGCTTCTTTTTTAGCAAGACTTTCGTAAATCATTTTGGAGCCTATCAAACTAAGCAGTAAGAAAGCAATCCAATGATCATAATCCACAATTGTTTTTTGAAATCCAATGGCAATATAATAGCCAATTAATGGCATAGCGCCCTGAAAAAGAGCAAGGTTGGCTGAGGATTTAAAAATTAACCAAGGACTTAACCTTTTAATAGACAGGCCATTGGCCAGTGAAACGGCAAAGCTGTCGAATGATAATCCGATGGCTATTAAAAAGAGTGTAACAAAGTCCATTGACGCATTTTATCCTTTCATAAACTCGCCGATATCGAGTTTTATTTTATCTGCCAGATGATTGGCTTTAGACAGACTATCGCTTTCCGCATAAATCCGTATTATGGGTTCCGTATTCGATTTTCTGAGGTGTACCCATTCGCTTTCGAAATCGATTTTAACTCCATCGATAGTTGTAACCCGTTCGTTTTTATACTTTTCTGCAATTTTTACCAAAAAGCCATCCACATCCATACCTTCGTCTAAGCTTATTTTATTTTTACTGATAAAATAATCGGGGAAAGTGGAACGTATCATCGAAACTTTTTGTTTTCTCTTGGCCATTAAGCTTAGGAAAAGTGCAATTCCAACCATGGCATCTCTTCCGGAGTGTAATTCAGGATAAATAATGCCACCATTTCCTTCGCCACCGATAATGGCATTTGTTTTTTTCATTAGCTCAACCACATTCACCTCACCAACAGCAGAGGCAGCATAATTGCCTTCGTGCATCAAAGTGATGCTCTGCAAGGCTCGTGTTGAGGAAAGATTAGATACCGTATTTCCAGATTTGTTTGCTAAAACGTAATCAGCAATAGCCACTAAAGTATATTCTTCGCCAAAAGGATTTCCGTTTTCGCTAATTATGGCTAAACGATCAACATCAGGATCGACAGCAAAACCGACATCAGCTTTGGCTGTTACAACCAATTCCGACAAATCGTTGAGGTGTTCGGGAAGGGGTTCAGGGTTATGCGGAAATTTTCCGTTTGGTTCGCAGTATAGTTCGTGAATCGTATTTACACCTAAGGCTTTTAGCAACGGAACTATCGCCATTCCGCCGGTTGAGTTTACCGCATCGAGTGCTACTTTAAAATTGGCTTTTTTAATTGCATCAACATCAACCAATTCTAAAGCCAGAATTTTTTCGATATGTTTATCTATTTGCGTGTTGTCCAAGGTAATCTTCCCTATTTTATCAATTTTTGCATAATCAAATTCGTGATTATCAATCAATTTTAATAAGGATTCGCCTTCTTTGGCCGAAATAAATTCGCCTTTGGCATTTACTAGTTTTAATGCATTCCATTGCTTGGGATTGTGGCTTGCCGTTAAAATTATTCCGCCATCTGCATTCAAATCGATTACCGCCATTTCAACTGTTGGTGTGGTTGATAATCCTAAAGAAACAACGTCTACACCCATAGCAATAAGCGTATTGTTTACAAGTCCTTCGATCATAGCTCCCGATAAACGAGCATCTCGACCTACAACAATGATGGGTTTTTCTTTTTTGCTTTCTTCTTTAATAAAAAAGGCAAAAGCAGTCGCAAAATTGACAATATCAAGAGGCGTTAAATTATCTTTAGCTTTCCCACCAATGGTTCCCCTGAATCCTGAAATAGATTTAATTAAGGTCATAAATAATTGTTTAAACTTACGTTAATACTATTGGTTTGTGGTTTGTATACAGAGGCAAATATAAAGCAATATTTTTTTGCTACGCTTTTCCGATGTACTATTTATTAACCGATAAACTCCTAAATCATCGAAATATTGTGCATAAAATTGTGTATAAATGCTTGATCAATAGTAGTCATTCGGTCTTTAAAAATTGTGTACTTTTGAAGCGGATTTATAAAGGATATGGGAGAAGAATTTGAATATTATTCTGAAGAGCTATTGAAGGAGTTGATTAGTCGTTTCCAAAATATGTTGGAATCAGGAAAGTCGCTCTTTTTTGATATTGATGAATTATCAGTAATAATTGATCATTATTTTGAGCAAGGCAGTTTGGATTTATTAAAAAAAGCGATTCAGTATTCGCTGGAGCAATACCCCGGAAATTATGAGTTTTTGTTGAAAAAAGCACAGTATTATTCGATGTCGGATCAACCGGAAAAAGGATTGGAATTGCTCGATGACTTAGGAAATATAGGAGATTCTGATTTTTATATGACCAAAGGTTCAATTTTAAGTCAGTTGGAGCAATATCGCGAAGCTATTGAAGAGTTTACCCATGCTTTAAATCAAAACCACGATTTGACCGAAGTTTATTCGAATATCGCCTTTGAATATGAAAATCTGGAACAATACGATAAAGCTTTGGAATATTTAAGCAAAGTTTTAGAATTAGAACCGGATAACGACCAGGCACTTAATGAAATAGGACTTTGTTACGAAATGGCCGATCGCTCTAATGATGCCATCGATTTTTTTAAAAATTTTATTGACGATTATCCATACAGCAAAGGCGCGTGGTTTAACCTTGCTATTTCCTACAATTCGATAGGCAATAACGAAAAAGCCATAGATGCCTATGAATTTGTGCTGGCCATTGACGAAAATTATGCATCGGCTTGGTTCAATATTGCCAATATATATTTTAGTCAGGGAAATTTTGATAAAGCCATTGAATATTATTCCGAAACAATAAAAAAAGAAGATCCTGATGTGGTTTCTTTTTATTTTTTGGGAGAGGCTTATGAGCAAAACGAAATGCTCGAAAATGCGTTGGCGAATTATAAAAAAGCAGTAGAAGTCAATGCCGGATTTATCGAAGCTTATCTTGGTTTAGCGCGTACTTATTTAAAATTGGGCGATTTGGCATCGGCATACGAAAATATTATAAAGGCAACGCTTATTGAAGAGCCTATGCCGCTATTTTGGAATCTACGAGCGATTCGATTGCACGAACAAGGTTACGGGCAATTGGCTCGTTATTTAACAAACCATCTCATAAAAATTAATCCCAACGAATCTGCTTATTATGTGAATTTAGCCCTGCTAAAAGTTTCGGAAGATGATTATTCAGAAGCCATTTTAGTGCTGTCCGATGGATTATTAAAAATGAATAACGATAAGCAAAAGGCTTTGCTCTACTATTTTAAAGGATTATTTCACTTGCTTTCAGGAAACGAAGAACAAGGATTGCTCGATTTTGAATTTGCCATCAATCTTGATAAAAACGAATATGCCAATGTGCTTTTGCAAAGCGAGTTAAGTTCGTTAAATAATGAAGCATTGACTAAATTACTTATACAATATCAGTTAATAAAAGACGAATAAATCGATAGCTCAAAATCCCAACCGGTATTGACGCAAAAATTTGAATATTCGATATGAATTCGAATAAATGTATCATGTATGAAAGAACTAGTTGCTGTTTTCTTTAAAGGCGTGGCTATGGGAGCCGCCAATGTAATTCCGGGAGTATCGGGAGGTACAATTGCACTTATTACGGGTATTTTTGAACGATTAATAGATGCTATTAAATCATTTAATTTTACCGCATTGCGCTTGTTGTTAAAAGCTGATTTTAAAGGATTTGCTAAACATACGGATCTCCTGTTTTTATTGGCCTTATTTTTAGGAGTTGCAGTGTCTATTTTGAGCTTTGCTCGGATTTTCGATTTTCTTTTTAAACATTATCCCGTTTATATCTGGAGTTTTTTCTTTGGTTTAATTTTGGCTTCAGTATTTTTTGTTGGAAAAACGGTAAGCCGCTGGAGCTGGGACGTTATCTTTGTTTTTATTATTGGTTTTGCAACGGCAATGACCATTACTTTTCTAAATCCGGCAACACAAAACGAGAGTCTAATTTATTTAATAGTTTGTGGAATCATAGCGGCTTGTAGTATGATTTTACCCGGACTTTCAGGCTCTTTTGTATTGATATTATTGGGTAATTATCAGTTGGTTATGATCGATTCTATCAATCAATTGCGTTTTGATATATTAATTCCTATCGTTTTTGGAGCGCTTGTTGGCTTACTGGGATTTTCATATCTGCTTTCGTGGGTATTTAAAAAATACAGAAATCAAACCATAGCTATATTAACAGGTTTTATATTTGGGTCTTTAGGAATTATTTGGCCCTGGAAGGAAATGATCATTCAACAATTTGGTGATAAAGAAAAAGTTGTTGGCTACAATTGGTTATTGCCAGAATTGAATTTGCAATTTTTACTGGCAATTGTTATTATGCTATTTGGTGTTTTAAGCATTTGGTTTATGGAGCATATGGCCGAACAAAAGGATAAGTAGGGCGTACAGTTTATTCGCCTGTAATGAATAAATGACTGGAGGTTACTATGAAAAAGTATATAGGTATAGGCTTGCTGATTTTATTAAGCATCAATGTTTTTGCGCAAGGCGAATCGTTCAGTAGCAGTAATTCCAATTTTGCAGGAGTCCATTCAGTTCTTTTAAATCCGGCAGCTATGCACAACCAAAAAACCTGGTTGTCGTTTAATTTGGGTTCGCTTCTTTTATTTGCACATTCCGATTTTATCTATTTAGCTAAAGAAGATTTTAGATTGCGCGATATTTTTGACTCTACCTATGTATTGCCGGATCATCCAACTTATGATCTAGAATCGCGCCCCTTTTATTCGTACGAAAGAGATCGAAATACCTCTATGGAGCAAAGTACTCGTATTTTGGGGCCTTCTCTAATGCTGTCGTATAATCAGCACGCTTTTGCCATTACAACAGCCGTTCGTATGGAATCTAATATTAGGAATATTACTCCGGATTTGGGTGATTTTATTATGAATGGATTTAGGTATTTCGAGCCTTATACAGAATCCTTTCAAGTTAAAGATTTTAATGTGACAACGATGTCTTGGGCTGAAATCGGTTTTTCTTATGCCTACCGTTTGAATAATCAAAATTTTGATGGCTGGTCATTTGGAGTTAGTGTAAAACGCTTGTTTTTAGGCAGTGGCGCTTACCTTAATGTAGATCATAGTACCTATACGTTTCCGTCATATGAAAACCTGGACGTTTTAGATCAGCAAGCGCAATTGGGATTTTCTTTACCCATCGATTACGATTCGAATGATTATAACGGAACGGAAAATATGACGGGCAGGGGATGGAGTTTTGATATTGGTTTTACCTATCAGTCTTTGTTAGCGGCGCAACCCAATTTAAATGCCGAAAAATTCTGTGAACAACCCATACTTGATTATAAATACCGAATAGGAGTAGCCCTGCTCGATGTGGGCGCCTTGAATTTTAAGACTAATGCCCAAACCCACGATTTTACAACTTTTTCCGGCGGGCAAGGCCTAAGCGATTTCAGTGGTATTGATGTGGATAATATCAATCGAGTAATCGCCACGATGAGTTATCATTTTTATGGTGATTCAACGGAAAGTAAAGTACAAAATACCATGCGTATAGGATTGCCTATGGCGCTTAGCATTCAAGCTGATTACAATACAGAAATCTCAAATATCTATTGGAGTGCATCGCTTATTTATGGCTTTCGATCAAAAAATGAAGCCCTTCGTCGTCCAAGTCAATTGACGCTAGCGCCGCGCTACGAAACAAAGCTTGTGGAAGTAAGTATTCCTTTTAGCTTGTATCAGTTTAAATATCCGCACTTGGGTGTATATGCCCGTGTTGGACCGCTGGGCATTGGATCTGATTGGTTTTCAAGTCTTTTGGGTAATCGCGATTTTAATGGACTTGATTTTTATTTTACACTAAAGTTTCAGTTATCAAAAGACAATTGTCGAAAGAAAAGAAGGATTGAAGATGCTTGTCGCGATTTTTCGAGCTGATTTTTATGCATTATTTAATGAAAGCAAGTTAATTTTAGGCCAAATTAATTAGATTGAGTATAAATTAGAAAAGCCATTTTTGCAGATTTCAATCGATTGAAATTTTCATTTCTTTTGCTAAAAGCACTAGAATCAATATTTTTAAGCAAAATGTACAATTGACAAGAAGTCTGGCGACTTCTATCGTTAAATTTTTCACAATAATATTTCGTGAAGACCTTGAAATTTACTATGCATGCATTATTGTTTTTTAGTATATTTGCAATGCATGCATTGTAAAAATATATGAATACACAAGCTACAGTCGATTTTCATTTACGCTCATCGCTTTTCTCCATGATGCGTATGTACAATTTATTAGCCTCGCAACATGGTATTACTCAGGGCGTTGGTTACGTTTTGCTCATTATTGAGAAATCAGGAACTCCGGCTACTAAAGTAGCGCCTTTAATGGGAATGAGTAGTTCGAGTTTAAGTCGCCTTTTAAAAAATATGGAAGAGGTCGGTTTGATATACAAAGAAGCGAGTACAAACGATAAACGCGTTGTAAAGGTTTTTCTTACAGAAAAAGGAGTAGAACTCAGGCGTGAAGTAAAAAAAATTGTACTTGAATTCAACGAAAAAGTATGTAAAAGAGTAAGTCCTAAAGAACTGGAGGCTTTTAATAAAGTAAATCAGATCATAAAGGAACAGGTTCAGGAAGATCTTGAACTCATCCAAATGAATAATAAATCAAATAAACGATAAAGTATAAATCAAATAAATGTCTTGCAGTATGATAAGAAGAATCAATAAAGTTGCAGTACTTGGATCCGGTGTTATGGGATCAGGTATTGCTTGTCATTTTGCCAATATCGGACTCGAGGTATTGCTTATCGATATTGTTCCACGTGAGTTGAACAAAGCCGAAGAAGCAAAGGGTTTAACATTGGAAAGTAAGGTGGTAAGAAACCGTATCGTTAATGATGCCTTGGCAGCCTCATTAAAATCGAAACCATCACCAATCTACGATCAGAAATTTGCCAAACGTATTACTACAGGCAATTTCGATGACGATTTAGCAAAAATAAAAGATTACGATTGGGTAATCGAAGTAGTTGTTGAACGCTTGGATATCAAGCAATTGGTGTTCGACAAAGTAGAAAAACTTCGTAAACCGGGTTCCTTGGTATCAACGAATACTTCTGGAATTTCTGTAGAGAAAATGATTGAAGGCCGGAGCGAAGATTTCCAAAAACATTTCTGTGGAACACATTTCTTTAATCCTCCACGTTATCTGCAGCTATTCGAAATTATTCCAACCTCTAAAACAGCTCCTGAAGTCGTTGAGTTTTTAACCAATTATGCAGGTAAATTCTTAGGAAAGACAGCCGTTCTTGCCAAAGACACTCCTGCATTTATAGCCAATAGAGTAGGAACCTTCTCTATTATGGAACTGTTTAATAATGTACAAAACTATGGTTTAAGCATTACTGAAATTGATAAACTAACAGGTCCAGTTATTGGTCGTGCTAAATCAGCAACTTTCCGTACAGCTGACGTGGTTGGTTTAGATACACTTATTCATGTGGCTAATAATATCAAGGATATGACTAAAGACGAAGCAAACGATTCGTTTAAAGTTCCCGGATATTTACAAAAGATGTTAGACAATGGTTGGTTAGGTTCTAAAACCAAACAAGGATTTTTTAAGAAAGTTGTAGAAGATGGCAAGAAAAAATTCTTAACGCTCGATTTTGATACTTTGGAATATACCGAAGACGATAAACCAAGCTTCTCGGTTTTCGAAAAAACCAAAGCTATCGATGATTTACGCAAACGCATGCCTATCTTATTAGCCGATAAAGGCAAAGCCGGTGAATTTTATCGCGCTTCTTTTTATTCGCTTTTCCAATTTGTATCCAACCGCATTCCTGAAATTTCAGATGAGATTTACAAAGTGGATGATGCTTTAAATGCAGGATTTGGATGGAAATTAGGCCCATTCCAAACTTGGGATGCTGTTGGTGTTGAAGAAACCGTAAAAGCGATGGAAGAGGCCGGTAAAAAAGCAGCTGCTTGGGTTTATGATATGCTAAATGCCGGAGTTAAAAGTTTTTATAAAGTAGAAGGCGGATTGAAATATTTCTATGATATCCCTTCAAAAGCCTATAAAGAAATCCCGGGTCAAGGTGAAACTTTATCTTTAGAAGTACTTCGCGATAGCAATGTTGTTTGGGAAAATAACGATACCACCATTTTTGATTTGGGCGATGGCGTTCTAAATATCGAATTTCATACCAAAATGAATACGGTCGGACAAGGTGTTTTAGAAGGACTAAACAAAGCAGTTGATTTAGCAGAAGCTGAATATGCTGCACTTGTTATTTCTAACGAAGGTGAACATTTTTCTGCCGGAGCCAATGTTGGTATGATTTATATGCTTGCTATTGAGCAAGAATGGGAAGATTTGGATATGGCTGTACAATGGTTCCAAAAAACCACTATGCGTTTACGTTATTCGTCAATTCCGGTAATTGCTGCACCTCATGGCATGGCTTTGGGTGGAGGATGCGAAATTTGTATGCATTCGGATAAAGTGCTTGCCCACGCAGAAACGTATATGGGTTTGGTCGAATTTGGCGTTGGTCTTATCCCCGGCGGAGGAGGAACCAAAGAATTCGCACTACGTTTAGGCGATGAATTAAAAGATGGCGATATCCGCACCAATGCATTCTTAAATCGCTATTTAAGCATTGGTCAAGCCAAAGTTTCAACATCGGCTTACGAAGCCTTTGATTTGGGATATTTAAGAAAAGGAACCGACGAAGTTGTTGTTAGTCGTGCTCATCATTTAGCACTAGCTAAAAAAGCAGCTTTGCAAATGGTAGAACAAGGCTATTCAAAACCAGCACCGCGCAACGATATTAAAATTCTTGGCAATGAGGCTATGGGCTTGGTTTATGTTGGCGCTGATGGCTTTACAACTGCAAATTATATGTCGGAACACGACAAATTGATTGCAGAAAAATTAGGTTATGTAATGGC
>JAFGHU010000133.1 GCA_016929955.1 Bacteroidales bacterium
AGTTTAAGCGTGTAGAATATTTATTTTTTAGTAGAATAATAACAGAAAAGTATAAATCGGGTTGATAGTAATGTTAAATTTTTCAGGGTTATGCACAAAGTTAAAGCAATTCTAAAAAATCATCTTTCCTAAAATGAGACGATTAGAAAAATACTGTTCATTTTCGGTCAGTAAAAATGCAATAAAAATGTGGTAATCAAACGATTTGGTAGTTAAAATATTTCCAATACTGCAAAAAAATCAGTTTATTTGCATTAATAAATGAAAAAATGGCGAGAAAAAATGCTTTCGGGTTATCTCGCAAAATCGCAATCAATAATTTCAAAATTAATAAAAGTCAAATGAAAAAATTACTCCTGTTTATTTTTGTGCTTAGCCTTGGGTTTCAATCCACTGTTAAAGCCGATGAGGGTATGTGGGTTCCTATGTTCCTCAAGCAATTAAATATTAAAGACATGCAGAAAAAAGGCTTTAAGCTTTCTGCAGAGGATATTTACAGCATCAATCAAGCCAGTTTAAAAGATGCTATCATTATCTTTGGTGGAGGTTGTACAGGCGAAATTGTTTCACCTGAAGGCCTTATTTTCACTAATCACCATTGTGGGTATAGTTCTATTCAGAAAGTAAGTACGATAGAGCACGATTATTTAACCGATGGTTTTTGGTCGAAAGACAAAAGCGAAGAAATCCCAATTGATGGATTAAGTGTAAAATTTATGAAAAGCATGAGCGATGTAACAGCGCAAATGCTTGCCGGTGTTTCTGACACTATGAGCGAAAGCGATCGTGCTAAAAAATTAGCCGAAAATGAAAAAGCACTTATCAAAGAAGCTACTGAAGGAAACGATTATCAAGTAATTATTCGCAATTTCTTTGCCGGAAACGAATATTATATGGTTGTTTATGAGGTATATACCGACATTCGTTTGGTGGGAACGCCTCCTGAAGCTGTTGGTAAGTTTGGTGCCGATACAGATAACTGGATGTGGCCTCGTCATACCGGCGATTTTTCTATTTTCCGCGTTTATACATCTCCTGAAGGAACACCTGCAAAATATGCTCCGGAAAATGTGCCTATGAAATCGAAATGGCATTTGCCTATTTCTATTAAAGAAACCAAACCCGGCGATTTTGCTTTTATTATGGGAAATCCAGGGAGCACACAGCGCTATTTAACATCTTATGGTATTGATTTGGCTATCAACGAAACCAACCCGACCATTGTTAAAATCAGAACCGTTAAATTAGATGTGATGCGCGAATTTATGGATGCTGATCCAACAGTTCGTTTACAATATGCTTCTAAATTTGCCGGAACTGCCAATTATTGGAAATACTTCCAAGGACAAACCAAAGCGCTGAAAGCAAATAAAGTAGCCGATATTAAACGAGGTATTGAAGCTGATTTCCAGGCTTGGGTAAATGCCGACGAAAATCGCAAAGCCAAATATGGTTCTGTAATGGACGATTATAAAGAAGCTTACGAAGCTACCAAGGAGTATAACATGAGCAATTGGTATTTCCGCGAAGCCTTTTATCGTGGTTCAGAATTATTGCCTTATGGCGCCAGATTCGCGCAATTGGGTAAATTATTAGCCGCAGATTCTGTAGATCAGGAAAAAGTGGATGCCACAATCGCTCGTTTAAGAGAAGGTGTTGCTGATCATTTCAAAGATTATTATTTACCTCTTGATCAGAAAATGTTTGGTGAAACCATGCGCTTGTATTATTGGGGAGTTCCTGCTGATCAGTTGCCACAAGTATTAACAAAACATGCACAACTATTTGAAGGTGATTTTAGTGCCTGGGCTAAAGAAGTTTATGCCAAATCTAATTTTACATCGGCAGAAAAAGTGAATGCTTTACTCGATAATCCTACAGCCGAAATGATCAATAACGACCCGGCACTAAAAATTTGGGATGGTGTTTTTGATGCTTACAGAAGTATGCAACCTAAATTAGCTCCGATTAATCAAAAATTAGCCAAAGCTGAGCGCTTGTATGTTGCCGGTTTACGCGAAAAAGATCCAAATAAGAAATATTATCCTGATGCTAATTTTACTATGCGTTTAACTTATGGATCTATCGGTGGTTATCGCGCTGCAGATGCCGTAGATTATAAATTCTACACCACTACGGATGGTATTTTGGAAAAGGAAGATCCAACAAATCCCGAATTTGTTGTGCCTGCTAAACTAAAAGAGCTTATTCTGAAAAAAGATTTTGGCTCGTATACCAATAAAAAAGGGGAGATGCCTGTTGGTTTCTTAAGCAATAACGATATTACCGGTGGTAATTCAGGGAGCCCAATAATGAATGCTAAAGGACAATTAATTGGCTTGGCATTTGACGGAAACTGGGAAGCTATGAGTGGCGATATTTCCTTTGATAATAAATTACAAAAAACAATCAATGTTGATATTCGTTATGTTTTATTTATCATTGATAAACTTGGTGGTGCTCAAAACATTATTGATGAGCTAACGATTGTAAAATAATCGAAGCTCCAAAAAGTGTAAAAGCGAGTTGGAATTTTCCAACTCGCTTTTTTCTTTGGAAATTCATGCGATGACTCCAAAATCATCGTATGAATAATAAAAAACTTGTTCAGATAAAAACGTTAGCTAATGAACAAAAAAGAGATACTGAAACAAACAGCTGAATTTGTTCGGCAAAAATTAGAAGGCGAAGGAAGCGGTCATGATTGGTGGCATATTTATCGCGTTTGGCAAAATGCAAAATCAATTGCGCAGGAAGAAGGGGGCGATTCTTTTATCATCGAATTAGCCGCCTTGCTTCATGATATTGCCGATCATAAGTTTCATAATGGTGACGAAACTATTGGTCCACGTGTTGCAAGGACGTTTTTATTGTCGAAAAATGTTACCCCTGAAATTATCTCTGCTGTTATTGCAATAATGGAAGAGATTTCGTTTAGTAAAGGAATAACTCCAGGCAGTTTGGAAGGACGGATTGTACAAGATGCAGATCGTCTGGATGCTATTGGAGCCATCGGAATTGCGCGTGCCTTTGCTTATGGAGGATATAAACAAAGAGAAATTTACAATCCCGAAATCCCCCCAACGGAATATCAAACTAAAGAAGAATACAAGAAGAATACGAATCCAACGCTTAATCATTTCTACGAGAAGCTTTTATTGCTCAAAGATTTAATGAATACCAAAAAAGGAAAAAAAATGGCTCAAGAACGCCATCTTTTTATGGAAAATTATTTGGAACAGTTTTATCAGGAATGGGAGGGAAAGAGATAAGTTTTATTTTTGCATTTTACTTAGGTGTATAATTTGCTGCTGATTAACAAATTAAAAATCTAGTCGTGTATTAGTTAGTGCCCATTATTATGCCGCTGATTAATAATTGAAAAACTATCTTTGTGTAAAATCAAATCAATGTATTTAAAAAGTCAGGTATTTAAGCATTTTTCTTGGGTTTTTATCGCTTTGCTTTTGCTAAGCAGTCCTTTGTTGTTTAGCGAAAAAAGCTTTCTGAATATCTGGCTGAATCAACACCATAGTTTTGTTCTCGATCAATTTTTTAAATACATCACTTACCTTGGAAATGGATGGGTTTTGCTTTTTGTACTTGTTTTTGCATTAAGTCGAAATTATTTCTTGAGTCTTGTCTTTGTTTTGTCTGTGCTTTTTGAGTTTTTATTGGTACAAATTGTGTTAAAACATGGTTTTTTTGCCGATATTGTTCGTCCGATAAAATATATGGCGCATAGCGATTTATTGCATAAAGTGCCAGGCGTAGACATTAGTACTTTGCATTCTTTTCCTTCAGGACATACGCAAACCGCATTTCTCGTTTTCGCTTTTTTAAGCTTATTTTGTAAGCGGCGCTTTTGGGCTTATTTGCTATTGTTTTTTGCCGTTTCGGTAGCCTTATCGCGGGTTTATCTTTTACAGCATTTTTTTATTGATGTGTGGTTTGGCGCTTTAATTGGTTATCTTTTTTTGGTGATTATACACTTATTATTTAATAAATACAGCCATTTATCATCTCATCCAAAATGGGGCAGAGGCTTTTTAGTCAAAAAACAAAACTGAATTTACTGAAATGCAGAGCAAGCCGTTATGTCTTTTCGTTTTTTATTTTTATTTTTAAAATTGTATTTTAAAATCACTTCGTGACCGCCGCCGTTGTAAATGGCCTTTTTATTGCTTATCAACATATCAAACGAATAGCCAAACTCCAATTCCTGTGTAAGCATAATACCAACCAAAAAGGCTATAGCTCCTTTTGAACGAAACATAAGACCTCCTGCAAATCTATTATCGATAACAAATAAAGAACTAAGATCGGCCTCAACATCAAGTGTTTTATGCTCTTCTTTCGACTTACTTAGGCTTACAAAACCGGATGGTTTTATAAGAATTCTCTCCGAAAGTGCGTATGTAGCGCCTACCAATAAATAGTATTTGTTCGATTGAAGGCTTAAGTCTGATGAGGAAAAAATAGTATTGTTTAAGTAATCGTGTTGTATTAAATCAGGTACCGATATCCCAAAATAATAGTGATCGGTATAGGCAAAAACTCCAAATCCAAAATTGGGTAAATAAGTGCTTTCAATATTGTTTTTAAATGCTGGGTCATCCGGATTATCTAAGGTTATGTCTGTCAAACCTATTTGAAGCATATTCAATCCTCCTTTTAAACCAAAAGAGATTTTAAGTTTTTCCTCCGACCGAATAGTATAGGAGTAATAGGCTTTTAAGGCAATATTTCGTTCAGGACCCACCCGATCGTTTACGAAAGAAAATCCGATCCCCACATTTTTACTTGTAGGCGATTGTATTGAGAAGGTTTGAAAAACGGGAGCTCCGGGAATGCTAAGCCACTGTGAACGGTGAATCAGTGTAGCCGACAATTGATTTTCATATCCAGTATAGGCCGGGTTTACTGCCATTAAATTATACATATAATGCGTATACATCGCTTCTTGTTGAGCAAGGGCTAAGCTTCCTTGAAAAAGCATCAATATCAGCACTATTTTTTTCATCTTTTTAGTTTTTCAGTGATTTCGCTCACTTTGTTATCGTATTAAATAAACAAAACCTTTTCTTTTTGCCAGTCCATTGCCAAGATTAAGAATATAGAAATAGGTATCTTGCTGTAAAGCTTCGCTGTTGTGTATGTTCTCACCACTCCAATCGCTTTGATAGGGAGTAGCTTCAAAAACGGTTTTTCCTGTTTTATCGAAAATGAGCAACGAATTATTTGGATAGTTATAAAGCCCTTTTATAATGAATTGATCATTTATTCCATCTCCATTGGGCGAAAATCCCTCAGGAATAAATAATGGATTTGGGATAATGGTAATATAAACCATAGCGGATGTCTTGTTTCCAGTTTTATCCGTGATGGTATATTCAAATGATTCTTCGTAATGGTGGTTGCGTCCGGGAGTATAAAGTAAATAATCATCAAAAGGATTAGATGGGGTGTTGTTATCACTCACAATAAGATTTCCGCTAATGGGCTGATTATCAATTTGAATACTGACTTCCGATATGGAGAATCCGTCAAAAATATCATTCTCAAGCATTTGTAATCTATTGTTTTCGCTATCCTCAACAACCTTGTAATAATCATCTTGCGGCTTTATAGTATTGGCTTGACTAATTGTCAAGTGTAGTATTAAAAGACTATCGCATCCGGCTCTATTGACCAGGCTCTGAATATAGGTTCCGGATTCGTAAAATACTTCTCCATTAGCGCTAAAGCTGCTTATCGCTTCTAGATACAATTCTGCACTTGTAGGCTGATTTATCGTTAAATGCAAAATCAGCGTACTATCGCAACCATTTGCAGCAACTAAGTTTTGAGTGAATATTCCTGATTCTGTAAAAGTCTCTCCATTGAGTGTAAAGCTCTCACAAGCGGTTTCAGTAATCTCAGCACTTGTTGGATGATTTATCGTTAAATGCAAAGTCAGCGTACTATCGCAACCATTCACATTGACCAATTTTTGAGTATAAATTCCTGATTCCGTAAAAGTCTCTCCATTGAGTGTAAAGCTTTCACAAGCAGTTTCTGTAATTTCAGAAGTCGTAGGTTGATTTATCGTTAAATGTAAAGTCAGCGTACTATCGCAACCATTTACACCGACTAAATTCTGAGTGTATGTTCCCGACTCTGTAAATGTTTCGCCATTTAATGTAAAACTTTCACAA
>JAFGHU010000134.1 GCA_016929955.1 Bacteroidales bacterium
CAATCGCTGCCGCGCGAATCCTTTCAATCGCTGCCGCGCGAATCCTTTCAATCGCTGCCGCGCGAATCCTTTCAATCGCTGCCGCGCGAATCCTTTCGCGTGGCATAAAAAAAATAAATTATTTCCATATTTCTATAACAGAGTTGTTTAGAAGAAGATAGAACCACGCAAAGGATTGACTCCGTCGAACTTTTTTTCGCGCAATAGCAGAGATATTGGTATAAAGAAATATAGTACCACGCGAAAGGATTCGCGCGGTAGCGAAGTAATTGGTAAATAGGAGATTATAACCACGCGAAAGATTGACTTTGTCGAACTTTTTTTCGCGCAATAGCTGAGTTGTTGGTATATAGGGATATAATACTTCCTCTTCACTGTGTATATTAAAAAGAATAAATATCTTAGCATTATGAGTCGCAATTACAAATTTCGGAATTCTGAGGGGACTTATTTTGTAAGCTTTGCCGTTGTAGAATGGATAGATGTTTTTAGTCGAAATGAGTATAAAGAAATTTTATTAGAAAGTTTGAGATATAGCCAGATAAACAAAGGGATGGAAATAATGGCCTGGTGTATTATGACGAATCATGTTCATTTAGTATTCAGAAGTGTTAAACAGATCAAACCCGAACAATTATTAGGTGATTTTAAACGATTTACAAGTAAAAAAATAATTAAAGCCATAATTGAAAATCCAAAAGAAAGCAGAAAAGATTGGTTACTTGAAAAATTTCACCAAGCCGCAGAAAGTAAATCAAATGTAAAACATTATCAGTTTTGGAGGCATGATAATAAGCCAATTGAAATTTGGAGTAATAAAGTTATTTCAGAGAAAATAAGGTATATTCATAATAACCCGGTTGATGGAGAATTGGTTTTTAGACCTGAGCAATATGTTTATAGCAGTGCTAGAGATTATATAGGTGAACAAGGGATATTGGAGAATATTATAGTAGTTGATATATAGGGATATAGTACCACGCGAAAGATTGACTTCTTCGAACTTCGTTTCGCGCGGTAGCGAAGTATTTGGTAAATAGGAGATTATTACCACGCGAAAGATTGACTTTGTCGAACTTCGTTTCGCGCGGTAGCGGAGCTGTTGGTATAAAGGAATATAATACCCAATCGCTGCCGCGCGAATCCTTTCGCGTGGCATAAAAAAATAAATTATTTCCATATTTCCATAAGGGTTGTTTAGAAGAAGATAGAACCACGCGAAAGATTGACTTCGTCGAACTTCGTTTCGCGCGGTAGCGAAGTAATTGGTACATAGGAGATTATTACCACGCGAAAGGATTGACTTCGTCGAACTTCGTTTCGCGTGGCATACTAAAGATGGCCTTCGTGAATTTCGATTCATGAACTAGTGGGATTCCGATTAAAAAAAGAGAAAGTCACGGCGGGTCTTAAAGTCACATCATGACGGTTAATTCCGTATATTTGAAATCGAATTTCACACAAAAATAAGATGAACAATTCCATTGAAAAATCATATAAAGAACAAGTAGAGTTAAAGTATCAGCTATACAATAGTCTTTTTTTAACACTTCCGCTCGATGCTGTAGAGCAAACAGGATTGCTACTGCCTTTATTGCAGGAAGATTGCGAGCAGGGCTATAAACAAGGCAAATCTCCAAGCACCATACTCAATGATTTTTTTAAAGCGCATAAACCACATTTTAGCGAGAAGGAGCGAATCGCTTTTCTGTTTAAAAGCATTCAATATATCGAAAGACAAATTGTTTTAATCGATGCCTTGGAAGAAGCTGCCTATGATAAAATACACCGGATTGGCGATTCGGATTCCTGGGCGCGAATCAGCGAAAAAGTAAATAACCGAAATTTGCAGGCCCAAATGAAAGCGCTGTTAAGCACTTTTGGCATTCGTGTTGTGCTTACTGCACATCCTACCCAATTTTATCCGGGATCTGTTTTGGCTATTTCTTCGGATATCACTAAAGCCATTACCGATGGTGATATTGCGCTGGCGCGCGATTTATTGGAACAATTGGGGCGAACGCCCTTTTATCGTAAGCAAAAACCTACTGTTTTACACGAAGCTCAATCGCTTATTTGGTATTTGAGCAATGTTTTTTATCCTGCTGCAGGCGAACTTTTAGATCGTTTGGAGCAGCATTTTCCAGACGACATCAAAAAAGAAAGTCAATTGATTAATTTGGGTTTTTGGCCGGGAGGCGATAGAGATGGCAATCCTTTTGTTTCGGTAGAAACCACAAGAAGCGTGGCAAAACGACTGCGTTTTGCAATTAGCAGCAGCTATTACGAAGAAATTAAAGCCTTAAAAAGACGATTGAGTTTTGAAGGCGTTCGCGATGTGTTGACCCATTTGGATGAATTGTTTTATAAAGAATTGACCCATGCCGATGGGAAATACAATATCGCTTTTGACGATTTGATTGCTAAACTCGAAGAAATAGAAAATATACTGATTGAAAAGCATCAGGGTTTATTTTTAGATAAACTGCTTTCGTTTAAACGAAAAGTAAATTTATTCGGTTTTTATTTTGCGAGTATCGATATTCGTCAGGATAGCCGAATTATAGGAAAAGCCTTTGATGAGGTTTTGGCTGCCAATCCCAATTTATTTCCCGGCGATTTATTCGATCGGCCGGAATCTGAACAGCTAAAACGCTTACTTTCTGTAACACAAAAAATCGACTTATCTTCTTTTTCTGACGACTTAACCCGAGATACACTCGAATCGTTTGGCGTGATACGTGAAATTCAAAAAACAAATGGAGAACAAGGTGCACATCGCTATATTATCAGCAATTGTCGCGGCCCTGTAGATATGGCTAAAGTTATTGCACTTGCACGCCTTTGTGCCTGGGGAAATGAGCAACTCAGTTTGGATATAGTTCCGCTTTTCGAAACCGTTGAAGACCTTAAACAAGCAGGCTTATCGATGGAGTCGATTTATAAGCAATCCCTTTATAAACAGCATTTGTTGCAACGAAAAAAGAGGCAGACTGTAATGCTGGGCTTTTCCGACGGAACAAAAGACGGTGGATATTTAAAAACCAATTGGGCCATTTACCGAGCAAAAGAAGAGGTTACGGCAATATCGCGGCAAAGTGATGTAGAAGTTGTGTTCTTCGATGGTCGTGGTGGACCGCCGGCTCGTGGTGGCGGAAATTCGCATTTGTTTTATGCGGCATTGGGAAAAACTATCGAGAGCAAACAGATTCAGATTACCGTGCAAGGCCAAACCATTAGCTCGCATTACGGAATTAAAAAAGCGGCCGTTCATAATTTGGGTCATTTACTGACTGCAGGTTTTGAAAATAACCTCTTTAATAGAGCCAATGCGCATTTGAATGAAAATCAACGTGATTTATTTGAACAACTATCTGAACGAAGTTATAAGAAATACGACGATTTAAAAAAGCATCCCCTATTCCTTCCTTTCCTTGAAGAAAGAAGCACTTTAAAATATTATGGCTTGGCTAATATTGGTAGTCGCCCATCGAAAAGAGGTGCCGATAAAAAACTGAAGTTTGAGGATTTAAGAGCCATTCCTTTTGTAGGCGCTTGGAGTCAGTTGAAACAAAATGTGCCCGGATTTTATGGTGTTGGAACAGCGCTTAAAGAGCAAGAGGAACGCGGAAATTTGCAAGCTTGCATCGATTTATACAATAGCTCTACTTTTTTTAAAGCACTGATTGGTAATAGTATGCAGAGCATGAGTAAAACCAATTTCTCGATAACCAGATATATGGAAAACGATCAGAAGTTTGGTAAATTTTGGCAACTCATTTATGAGGAATTCGAGCTCAGCAAAGCCATGGTTTTAAAAATTTCGGGCTATACAGAATTGCTCGAAGACAATGCCAGAAGCCGAATGAGTATTCGCTTAAGAGAAAAAGTAGTATTGCCGCTTTTAACCATTCAGCAATATGCTTTAATCGAAATACAAAAAGCCCAAGAAACAAGCCATGATAAATATTTATCGAATTATGAGCGTATGGTTATGCGTTCTTTGTTTGGCAATATCAATGCAAGTCGTAATTCGGTATAAAAAGAGCTTTCGAAAGTCCTTAAATACGATCTAAAAAACATTAACGTCCTTTTCGCATCCAGCGAGGAATTATTCTGTTCGTTGATTTGTTTAATGTTGGATTATTATCATTTACGCGACGAATATCTTCAATAGAATAAAAAGCATTTGGATTGTATCGGTTAATAATTTCAATCACTTTAGGGCTCTCGCTGCGTTTTACAACCGAAAAAATTACATTCACATTTCCGTTTTTACCTTCGGCATCTAAAGAGGTTATTCCATAACCTTTATCGATAAGGCTTTGAATTAATGTAGGCGCTTCTTTTTGCGTAATTATTCTGAACATTTGTAAACCCAAGGCTAATTTTTCTTCAATAATCAATCCAATATAGTTTCCTGCCGCAAAACCACCGGCATAAGCAATATAGTATATCACATTATCCAGATTTTGCATAATGCGTGTAATGGCAATTAACCAAATCAGTACTTCAAAAAAACCAAGAATAGGGGCTAAAAACTTGTTTCCTTTTGAAATAAATACAATACGAATGGTATCGAGACTAACATCCAGCACGCGCGAAAAAAAAATGAGTAGGGGAATAATTACGTAAGTGAGCCAGTCGAAATTTAATAAAACGGATGCCATAATTTTGTTTTTAATACAATGCTGTTAAACAATTTGATTTTGCAAAGATGAGTACATTTTTGCAGTAAAATCAAAAAAAATAAGCGGTCGTTTTTACTTAAAAAACAGCTTTAGCAATGCGCTGAATATTGTCTGATTTTCCCATTGTATAATAATGTAAAACAGGAACTTCGGCAGCAATTAATTCTTTGCTTTGTTGGATGCTCCATGCAATGCCCAACTCATAAATAGCTGTTTTTGATTTGCATTTTTGAACTTCGGCAGCAAGTTCTTGAGGAATATCCACATGAAAAGTTTGCGCTAATGTTAACAGTTGGTTTTTTGTAGAAAGTGGTTTTATTCCGGGAATAATCGGAACTTTTATTCCTGCGGCTCTACAGCTTTTTACAAATTCGAAATACTTGGTATTATCGAAAAACATTTGCGTAACAATATATTCTGCTCCGGCATCTACTTTCGCTTTTAAATTGATTAAATCGCTTTGTAAATTTGGAGCTTCGGGGTGTTTTTCGGGATAACCGGCCACGCCGATACAAAAATCTGTAGGATGAGGATTTTCCAGACCTTCTTCCAAATAAATGCCCTTATTTAAATTGCTTACTTGCCGAACTAAATCAACGGCAAAAGCATTGCCTTCAGGATCTGGCGTAAAATATTTTTGTGTCGCCGGCGGATCTCCGCGTAAGAGTAAAAGGTTATCTATGCCCAAAAAATGCAGATCAATCAGGGCGTTTTCAGTTACTTCTTTGTTAAAACCACCACAAATAAGATGGGGCACTACATCAATTCCTGTTTTGTATTGGATGGCCGATGAAATCCCAACGGTTCCGGGACGTTTTCGAACAGTACGTTTTTTTAATAATCCGCCCGGAAGATGCTCATACACAATTTCTTCCTGATGGTAAGTGATATTGATATAGGCCGGATAAAACTCCAATAAGGGATCAATTTTATCCTGAATATTACTGAACTGTTCGCCTTTTAAAGGCGGCAAAAGTTCAAAAGAAAATAGCGTTTTGGTGGCTCTTTTTATATGATCGGTAACTTTCATTGTATGCTTTATTTAACGGTTATGACTTAAAAGGCTCTTGGCTTTTTTGATAGTGATATTTTTACGTTTGGCATAGTCGTTCAACTGGTCTTCGGCAATTTTTCCGACATTAAAATATTGACTCTTGGGATGTGCGAAATAAAATCCTGAAACACTCGAAGGGGGATACATCGCATAGTTTTCGGTGAGCTGAACACCAATGTTTTTTTCCACTTCAAGCATATCGAACAGTACTCTTTTTTCAGAATGTTCGGGACAAGCCGGATAACCCGGAGCCGGTCGAATTCCCCGGTATTTTTCTTTTATAATAGACGGAATATCAACTACTTCGTTTGGCGAATAAGCCCAATATTGTGTGCGAATCTGATAGTGTAAAAGTTCGGCCAACGCTTCTGCCAATCGATCGGATAAAATTTTAACCATAATGCTGTTATAGTCATCATTTTCATCGATATATGCTTGACTTAAGGCATCGGCACCTGCTCCTGTACTCACAACAAAGGCCCCCAAATAATCTGTTTTTTCTTCATCCGCAGGAAGTATAAAATCAGCTAAACACAAGTTTGGAATATCCTTTTCTTTTTCTTCCTGATTGCGCAAAAATTGAAATTTTCCCCTGCTGTTTTCGCGCTCGATGTCCTCAAAAACATGAACGGTTTCTTGTGTTTTATGTGCAGGAAAAAGTCCGAAAACAGCCTGAGGTTTTATTCGGCTATCTTTTTCCATTTGATCCAATATGAGTTGACCTTCGTTCCAAAGTTTACGTGCTTCTTCGCCTTTTATTGGATCATCAAAAATGGCCGGATATTTTCCGCTGATTTTCCAGGCATGAAAAAAGAATGTCCAATCAATCCAAGGCCTGATTTCAGCAACGCTGTAGTTTTTTACCTGAATACCCAGTTTTTTGGGTCGAACAATATCAGCCGATTGCGCCTGAATTTGAAAAGCATTTTTACGTGCATCTTCCAAGCTAAGCAAGGTTTTGCTTTGTTTGTTTAAGGCATGTTTTTGGCGCAAATCTTCGTAATTTTTTTTGATTTCTTTTTGATATTGATCGCGAGAATTAGGAGCAATTAAATGACTTGTTACCTGTACACTTCTTGAAGCATCGCGCACATGAACGACTGCATGCTCATATGCCGGAGCAATTTTAACGGCCGTATGAATTTCGGAAGTAGTAGCTCCTCCAATCAGAATTGGAATGTTTAATTTTTGACGTTGCATTTCAGAGGCAACATGAACCATTTCTTCGAGCGAAGGAGTTATCAATCCGCTCAAACCAATGATATCTACTTTTTCATCTATCGCTGTTTTTATGATTTTTTCAGTAGGAACCATTACGCCCAAATCGATGACTTCAAAATTATTACAACCCAAAATAACGCCAACAATATTTTTTCCAATATCGTGAACGTCGCCTTTAACGGTTGCTAAAAGCACTTTTCCGGCGCTCACTTTTTCGCCTGCATTTTCGGTTTCGATAAAAGGAAGTAGATAAGCAACTGCTTTTTTCATAACCCGAGCACTTTTCACAACCTGTGGTAAGAACATTTTTCCGGCACCAAATAAATCGCCTACAATATTCATTCCGTCCATTAAAGGCCCTTCGATAACGTGCAGTGCAAAGGCAAATTTTTTCTGTGCTTCTTTTAAATCTTCTTCAACATAATCGGTTATGCCTTTAACTAAGGCATGAGCCAGCCGATCTTCAACAGTTCCGTTTCTCCACTCTAAAACCTGTTCGGCTGTTTTTACCTGATCTCCACCAATGCTGTTTTGCGCATACATCAACAATCGTTCTGTTGCATCTTTTCTGCGGTTTAAAACTAAATCTTCGACCAAAACCAAAAGCTCTTTTGGAATTTCGTCGTAGATCTGCAACATAGCGGGATTAACAATGGCCATATCCAATCCCGCCTGAATAGCGTGATAAAGAAAAACAGAGTGCATCGCTTCGCGCACCCTATTGTTTCCCTGAAAAGCAAAACTGAGATTACTTACACCACCACTAACTTTGGCATACGGAAGGTTTTCTTTAATCCATTTTGTGCTGTTTATAAAATCAACCGCATAATTATTATGCTCTTTGATGCCGGTTCCGATGGTTAAAATATTGGGATCGAAAATAATATCTTCTGGTGGAAACTGTGCTTTATCTACAAGTAAATGATAAGCACGCTCGCAGATCGCTATTTTTGCCTCATAATCAACGGCTTGTCCACCTTCGTCGAAAGCCATTACAACAGCGGCAGCGCCGTATCGTTTTATCTTTTTTGCCTGCGCCAAAAAGGCCGTTTCGCCTTCTTTTAAACTGATGGAGTTTACGATGGCTTTTCCTTGCACGCATTTTAATCCCGCTTCAATAACGGTCCATTTCGAACTGTCAATCATAATAGGAATGCGTGCTATATCAGGTTCGGAAGCCAATTGATTTAAGAAAATGGTCATTTCCTTTTCGGCTTCCAGCATAGCATCGTCCATACACACATCAATAATTTGTGCGCCACCTTCCACTTGATGGCGGGCAACAGTCAATGCTTCTTCGTATTTTTTTTCGCGGATTAGTCGTGCAAACTTTCTTGATCCGCTGACATTGGTGCGCTCACCAATATTTACAAAATTGACAATCTTCGCTATTTTTAAAGGCTCTAGTCCGCTTAAACGAGTTTCGGTATCGCGTTTTGGAATGGAACGTACTTGCGCTTTTTCGACATATTGAGCCATTTCTTTAATATGTGCGGGTGTTGTTCCACAACAACCACCTACAATATTTGCAAAATGATGATCTAAGAAATCGTGAATATGCGCACCCATTTGTTGTGGGCTCTGATCGTATTCGCCAAACTGATTAGGCAATCCGGCATTGGGGTGTACGCTGACAAAAAAAGGCGATTTTTCTGAAAGCTCGGCAATATAAGGGCGCAGCTGCTCAGCGCCCAAAGCGCAATTTAATCCTACGCTTAACAAATCGATATGAGCAACCGAATTTAAAAAAGCCTCAAGCGTTTGACCGGAAAGTGTTCGGCCACTGGCGTCGGTTATGGTTCCCGAGACCATAACCGGTATTTTTCTTTTTTCTTGTTCAAACAAATCCTCCAAGGCAAACAAAGCTGCTTTTGCATTGAGCGTATCGAAAATAGTCTCGACCAAAAAAACATCGACTTTGCCATCCAGTAAGGCTTTGGCTTGTTCGAAATAAATGCTTTTTAAATCGTCGAAACTTACGGCACGATATCCGGGATCATTGACATCGGGCGATAGTGAGGCTGTTTTGTTGGTTGGACCTAAAACACCGGCGACGAAACGTGTTTTTTCAGGATTCTTGCTGCTGTATTTATCTGCGGCAGCACGTGCTAATTGTGCAGCTGCTAAATTAATTTCATAGGTTAAATCTTCCATCTGGTAATCGGCCAGAGAAATACGATTTGCATTAAACGTATTTGTTTCGAGAATATCGGCTCCTGCTGCTAAATATTCTTCGTGGATCGATTGAATAATTTCGGGTTGTGTAAGACAAAGTAAATCGTTATTTCCTTTGACATTTACTGCCCAATTTGCAAAACGAGTGCCTCGAAAATCTGCCTCCGTCAATTTGTGGTTTTGGATCATGGTTCCCATGGCTCCGTCGAGCAATAGAACTCGTTTTTTTATTTCGTTTTTTATATTTTTCATAGGGATAATCAATTTATTATTAGTTAGGGGTTAATTAAGCACCTTGCATAAGCAATGCATAATCACTCAGCGAATGGTTCTAATTTACGCGTAAAGCACTAATTTACAAAATAAAGCAGGCTTTACGCTAGCGCATGCGCATAGACCTATTCCAAAGGTAATTGTACTTAAAAGATGTTTTTTTTATTTTCATACAGCGTTTTTCATTTATAATCATTCAGCTCTTTTTTGCTGAATCTAGGTATTGGCACCTTTCCTAAGCAGGTTGCCAGAGTTGCACGGAGCCTAGTCTCTTCACTCTTCTTTATAAATCAAATACACCAAAAAGGAAGGAATATTTGAAATCAGCTACAAAGATATAGGAAATTTTTTATTCGGCAATTTTTTATGTAACAGTTGCGCAATAAGGACTTGCGGTGTAAATAATTTACCTGCGTATGATGCAGCCCACTAAGGCCTGGAATTGTGGCTTAGCTAAAAAACCCCGCAACATAAAAAGTACGAACAATAAGCGCGATGCCAAAAATAACAAGTCCAACACCAACTATCCGATTGATTAAAGTTAGGAATTTGGCTGTTATATAGCGTTTTATGCGTGAGGCCAGATATACCTTTGTTATATCAGAAATTAAAACAACAGACAAGGTGCCGGCAAAGAAAAGAATCATATCGTGGGTTTCGCTCATAAAGGGAGCAGCAACACCTAAAACTACGGTAGGCCAAAAAACCCATACAAAAGGATTGGCCAAATTGAGCAGAAAACCCTTTAAAACAAAGGTAAAATAATTGGGTCCATTGTCGTTTAATCCTTCGTTATTTTCGTTCATTATTACTTTATGTCGATAAGAGACAAATCCAAAAATGATAAGTAATATCCCGCCAACTATACCTAATAATTGATACTTCTGAATATTGCTCATTATCGCGTGAGCCCCTAATATAGAAAGGCTTACGAGTAGTACATCGTTTAAAAAAATACCAATAGCCAGAAATAATCCCTTTAAAAATCCGCGGTGAATTCCAGTTTGAATAAGCGTGAAAAAAGCAGGGCCAAATCCAAAAAAGAAGGCGAGTGTAAAGCCAAGAATAAACCCTTCGTATAAGGAATGCATAAGCTTAAGCGTTTTGATTTTTTAAGAAGTCTTCCCACTCCGTAATACGCCCGTTTTTCAATACGCGTGGAAATTTATTGGCACTGCCAACCTTTCCTTTTAATTCCATATAATGGAGAAATGTCTTCGGCGAAACCACTTTTACCAAAACTTCGGTAACGGCTTCTAATCTTTCAACACGATAATCGTCGTTTAAATTTTTTAGATGCTCATCTAAAATTTTGGCCGCTTCTTTGGGATCCAATTGATCTTCTGTTCCGATATACCATTGGTGAGCAAATCTACCTTTATGCGCAAAAGCATAAACAGTAAACTCATTAATTTCAATACCAAGATCGTTTTGCAATAATTCAATGGCACGATTCATGTTTTCTTGCGATAAATGTTCGCCACAAATACTCAGAAAATGTTTGGTACGACCCGTAATTTGGATTTCGGCATGTTTTTTATTTAAAATTTTAACGGTATCGCCAATTAAATATCGCCAAGATCCGGCATTGGTTGTCATAAGTAGCGCATATTCCACATTTTCTTCGGCTTCTGATAAAGTAAAGGTTTGAGGGTTTTTCCTTAAGTCGCCTTCTTCATCAAAATTGGCTTCATTAAACGGAACAAATTCAAAAAAGATGCCGTTATCGACAAGCATATCCATTCCGCCTGCATTTTCGCGACTTTGAATAGCTACAAAACCTTCGGAGGCTAAATAGGATTCGTTGAAAATCATTTTTTTACCAAAAAACTTTTCAAAGCCTTTTAAATAAGGTTGTATAGCCACACCACTATGGGCATAAACGCCCAAATTAGGCCAAATATCGTGGATGGTTTTTAATTGATACCGTTCAATGATTTTTTCTAAAAGAATTTGAACCCAAGCCGGAACACCTACGATAACGCCAATATCCCATTCGGGTGCTTTTTGAATAATTTCTTCGAGCTTAGTATTCCAATCGGTAGTACGCGAGATCTTTTTGCCCGGCTTATAAAAATGCTGAAACCAAAAAGGAATTCCGGCGGCTGTAATTCCTGACAAATCGCCTTCGTAATACGTTCCGTTATACTGAAGATGCGTACTTCCACCAATCATCAGCATTCCTTTTTCATAAAAATCCAAAGGAAAATCGTATTGTACCATACTAACAATTTGCCGAATACTTGCTCTTTTAATGCTTCTAAGCATGGCTTCCGTTACCGGAATATATTTGCTCGAAGCTTCGGATGTGCCCGAGCTTAAAGCAAAATATTTTACTTTTCCTGGCCAGGCAACATAGGCTTCTCCGTTCAAGGCTCTATACCACCAATTTTTATACATCGATGAATAATTATGAACGGGCACGCTTTCGCGAAAAGCCTGAACGATATTATCTGATTTTAAAATAGATGAAAAATTATAGGTTTCCCCAAAGGCGGTGTTTTTAGCTTTTCTAATCAATCGGGCCAATTGCCTTTCTTGTGCCTTTTCTATAGCTACATTTTTATGTTTAAATTCTACCGGTCTGTTCCAGATGGAATAAGCACTTTTTATTAAGCTGCCTAATAATGCCATAGTTATTTTAAAATTTGATGAGCTAAATTATAAATAAATCAGAAATGAGCACTTAATTTTTAACACGCCGGAAATAGAAAAGCACCTGGATATGATTTTGTCCTTTTCTTAACGATTTAATCCACAGAAATTCTTCTTATTTTAGCCAAAAAAGAGCGTATGAATTTAGATATAGAAAATAAATATTTTTTGATTTGTGGCGCGGCAAGCGGATTTGGAAAGGCTATTGCCGAAGCTTTAATTAAAGAGGGTGCTCGCGTAATTATTACGGCACGACGAAAAGCCGAGCTTGATGCCATTGCTCAATTGGCACCTGAGCGCGTGCAAGTTATTGTAGCCGATTTATTTAAAGAAGAAGATCAGGATCGTTTATTGGGCTTAATCGACTTAGCGCAGTTGAGTGGGGCAGTAATTAACGCCGGAGGTCCACCGGCAAAATCGTTTTTGGAAACGGAAATGGAAGATTGGGACCAGGCTTATATTGGATTGGTAAAGTGGAAAGTAAGAATGACAAAGAAAATTTTACCTGCTTTAATCGCGAACAACTATGGCCGCTTGGTTTTTATCGAAAGCAAATCGGTGAAGCAACCCGTTGAAAATTTAGTTTTGAGCAATTCCATGCGTCTGGCCGTGGTTGGTTTTGTTAAAACACTGTCGCAAGAAGTGGCGCAGCATGGCATAACGATGAATATTATGGCTCCGGGTTATCACGATACACCTGCTATGGGACGGATTTTTGAGAAAAAAGCCAGAGTAAAAAATATCAGTGTAGCCGAAGCTAGAAAAGAAATAGAATCAGAAATTGCCATGGGAAAAATGGGCGATCCTAAAGACTTTGCACAGATGGCGCTGCTTTTACTTTCTCCTTCTTCTAATTTTATAAATGGCCAAACCATTAGCGTGGAGGGCGGATTAATAAAAGGTGTTTTTGGATAAATATTGCTTTTTTTATACCTTCTATTTCATTTCAGAAAAAAGCAATAAGCCCGGTAGAAAAATCGTTTAATCAGGTAAAACAAAAAGACATTGAAAAATTATTTTGAAAAAGATTTTGTGTTGAGGTATTTCGAAATGAATAAATTCGGCGAGGCTTCTTCTACCACTATGTTAACTTTACTCGAAGAAACGGCAGCTGAACATTGCTATTCCATAAATCACAGTCTGTATCAACTCGAAGAGCAAAATATTGGCTGGGTTTTGTTATCCGGTATCATGGAAATGGATCGTTATCCTCGTTATAAAGAAAAAATAAAGATTAGAACCTGGTTGTCGAAATACTCGGCCATTAAAGGGATCAGAGAAAATATTGTTTACGACGAACAGGGTTTGGAAATAGGAAGAGCGAAAGGGCTTTGGGTATTTTTTGATATCCAAAGGAGAAGACCAATTCAGATTTTAGACGATATCAGAGAGAAATGGGGCTTTTGTGAGCAAGAAAGTATAAAGTATAATATCACAAAAAAGATAGCTCCTATTGAAAGTGCCCATCATCTTGAAAAATTTAAAGTAAATAAATTCGATGTCGACTCAAATAAACACGTAAACAATATCAGGTATTTGCAATGGGTTACCGAATCAATTTCGGATGATATCTTGGATCATTATTTTTTGCATTCCATAGATGGACGATTTATTGCCGAAGCACAGTATGGCGATACGATTAGGTCGTTTACCGAAAAAGAATCGGAACCGAATACCTTTGTTCATACGATAAAAACGCAAGACGAAAAAGTATGTGCAACAGCCAAAACCATCTGGAAAAAAAGAGAAAAATAAAGCGTTGCGGGCTCGGATTCATCAAGAAAGAATCAATATTTTATAAACAGCATAATCAAATTTTGTAATTTAGCCATCAGGAAAATTGTTATGGCCAGAAAATCAGAAAAAGTCAGTAAGCGAAAATTACAATCCTCTTATTTTACTACCATCGTTAGTATAAGTTTGGTCTTATTTTTAATGGGCTTATTGGGCTTTTTAATTTTAAATAGTAAGAAACTTTCTGATCATGTGAAAGAAAATATCGGATTTTCCATAGTGATGAATCCCGGAGTTAAAGAAGCGCGCATTTTAGAGCTGAAAAAAAACCTGGATGCCGCCGTTTTTGTTCGTTATGCAGAATATATAACTCCTGAAGAAGCGGCCAAAGAATTGCAAAAGGAGCTGGGCGAAGATTTTCTCGGATTCCTTGGTTTTAATCCACTACTTCCTTCCATCGATTTACGTTTAAGTGCCAATTATGCCAATATCGATAGTTTGCAGGTTATCGAAAAACAATTGCTTGCCAATCCCGACATCAAAGAGGTGTATTACCAAAAATCGTTGGTTGAGTTGGTGAATCAAAATATCCGTCGTGTTGGACTAATTCTCTTGGTTTTTAGTGCGCTCTTATTGTTTATCTCTATCGCATTAATTAGCAATACCATTCGATTGGCTGTTTACTCAAAACGATTCAGTATCAGAACAATGCAATTGGTTGGCGCTACGCGGGGCTTTATCCGAAAGCCTTTTTTACTTGTTGGAATTATGCATGGCTTGCTTTCTGCTTTAATTGCTTCGGTAATGTTGGCCGTAATTATTTATTTTTCGATTGAACAAATTCCGGAACTATTAACTTTGCAGGATTATAATTTATTTCTAATCTTATTTGGATTTGTTATTTTATTAGGTGTTTTAATTACCTGGCTGTCGAATTTATCAGCCGTAAATAAGTACTTAAAGGCAAAACCGGATAAGTTATACCAATAATAATTAAAATGATAAAAGAAAAAAAGACCCAAAGCACCAACAGCGCAATGTTTGTATTTGGAAAACGTAATTATAAATTTTTACTCATCGGTCTTGGGTTTGTAGTTCTGGGATTTTTATTAATGATGGGTGGTGGTTCCGATTCGCCCGACGAATTTAATGAAGCTATCTTTGGTTTTAGAAGACTAACGCTTGCTCCGATTCTGATTTTGCTAGGATTTGCTATCGAAATTTATGCCATTATGAGCAAAGCCAAAGAAAACGAATAAGCCTTATTAAGTCAATCACGAATAATTAATTAAGAAAAGAGTGTATGGGATGGTGGGAAGCCTTAATTTTAGGCATTATTCAAGGATTAACCGAATTTCTTCCTGTTAGTAGCAGCGGCCATTTAGAATTGGCTAAGTTTATTTTGGGCGATCATAGCTTGCCTCAGGAAAGTATGCTTATGACCGTGGTTCTTCACGGAGCAACAGCCTTAAGTACCTTAATGGTTTTTCGTAAAGACGTGATGGAAATTCTAAAAGGCTTATTCCAGTTTAAGTGGAACGACGAAACTGTTTTTTCGTTAAAAATCGTGGTCTCTATGATTCCGGCAGCCTTTGTAGGCTTGTTTTTTAACGATTTAATCGAAAGTTTATTCGGCGGTCAATTGCTTTTGGTTGGAGCGATGTTGTTGCTTACAGCCGTATTATTGCTTTTTGCCGATAAAGCCAAAACCACCGAAAAAAAAGTAAGTTATTTTGATGCGCTCATCATTGGAATTGCACAGGCCATTGCTATTTTGCCCGGAATTTCGCGCTCCGGTGCAACCATATCGACTTCGGTTTTATTAAAAATAGATCGGGGAAGAGCCGCTCGTTTTTCATTTTTAATGGTTGTTCCTTTAATTTTGGGAAAAATGGCGCAAGATTTAATGAGCGGAGAAATCAGTTACGAAAGTTCGGTATTGATTCCTCTGGTAATTGGTTTTATTGCTGCCTTTATCACGGGCGTTTTGGCTTGTACCTGGATGATTAAATTAGTTAAAAATGCAAAGCTGTCTTATTTTGCGCTTTATTGCGCCATTGTCGGCCTCTTTGCCATTTCATATGTTTTATTTTTTGCCTAAACCGGAGTTCAGTTGCATCAATTCGATTTTCAAAAAGGAGAGCTTATACTTATTGATAAACCTTATCAATGGACTTCCTTTGATGTTGTAAAAAGCGTTAAAGGACAAGCAAGACGAATGAGCGGGATAAAACGGATAAAAGTAGGCCATGCCGGTACTCTCGATCCATTGGCTACCGGTTTATTACTTATTTGTACAGGCAAAAAAACAAAAGAAATAGAAAGCTATCAAGCACAGGAAAAAGAATATACGGGCACTATTTATTTGGGCGCAACAACGCCTTGTTTTGATTTGGAACAAGCAATTGACCAGCGTTTTGATATTTCGAAAATTACTACTGAGCAAGTTCAGCATACCGCCACTCAATTTTTGGGCGAGATCGATCAAACACCGCCTATGTTTTCTGCCATAAAAATAGAAGGCAAACGCGCTTATGAATATGCTCGAAATGATGAAGAGGTGAAAATTAAATCGAAAAAAGTAACAATTTTTGAATTTGAGCTTACACGTATAGAATTGCCCGAAATTGATTTTAGAATACGCTGTAGTAAAGGAACTTATATTCGTTCTATTGCACGCGATTTTGGTTTGGCATTAAATAATGGAGCCCATTTAACAGCGCTTCGCAGAACAAAGATTGGCGATTTTGATGTTAAAGATGCCATTTCTCCTGCTGCTTTTAAAGCCTTATTTTCCGAAAAAAACGAAGATAAAAACAACTGATTTTTTAGGCAGGAAGTTTTAAAATCCGATTTGAAACCAATTTATTGTTGCTTTTTTCCTTAGTTTAGCAAAACTCTTTTATTTTTGAATAAATAATGCCTATTTAAAACCGATTTTATGTTGAAGAAAATTATTGTTTTCGTATTTTTTGGCTTGCTTTTTAGTAGCGCACAAGCACAATTTATTTTTGATAAAGGTGATATTACCGTAAATACAGGACTTGGATTTATTTCTATGGATGGCAATTCGCCTTCAATTTTTATGAGTGGCGATTTGGGTTTGGTTCCTACCGGCGAAGTTGGTTTGCTCTCTATAGGTGGGTTGATGGAATATAAATATTCTACAATTTCGAATGGCAACTATTACAATCAAGTTACTGTTGGACCTCGCGCTGCTTGGCATATGCAATTGCCTGTATTTGAAAAAATGCATTTCGATTTATATACGGGAATTGGCGCAGGAATTCATCATTATCGAGAATTTAATAGCACAACTAGCAATTTCGATCGTCAACTAAAGCCGTATTTCGAATATTTTCTTGGTGGAAAAATAAAACTCAATTCCGATTTAAGCTTATTTGCCGAAGGTGGAGGCGGAGGAATTTCTTCCATTAAGGCGGGATTTGTTTATCATTTTAATGCCTCAAATAAAAAATCGGTGATGTTTCCCGGCGATAAAAACCGCTATTATTTGATTAAAAAATAAATTCTAATTAGGATTTCGTTTTTATTCGTTCGATTTCGTAGTGTTTACCCGAAAAAATTCGGACGCAATACCATCTGCAAAAAACAAACCTTTTTCGCTTAATTGATAAACGGATTTGTTTAATAAGAGTTGTCCGTTTTCTATGTATTTCTGTGTTTGATGTTGAAATGTTTCTACCCAATCAGCATCAAAATTTTGTTTCAGATAATCAATATCAACACCCCATTTGGTGCGTAAACCGGTCATAAGTGTTTCATTCCATTCGTCGGCTTTGCTTAAGCGCTCACTTTCGTTGGGCAGTTGATTTTGATTGATCGCCTCAATATAAGGTTTGAGTTGTGCTATATTCCAGCTTCGCGATAGCAAATTAAATGAATGCGCCGAAGGACCAATGCCCAGGTATTTTTTACGGCGCCAATAATTTGTATTGTGTACCGCGTATTTTTGATTAAAGGCAAAATTGGAAATTTCGTATTGCTCCAAATTGTTTTCTTTGGCAAAAGCCAATAACTGTTTGAAATGCGCTTCGCCTTGCACATCGTTTGGCGCTGCATATTTCCCTTTTTTAATTAAGATATCGTAGGCTGTGTTTTCTTCGCGGGTGAGGTTGTAAGCAGAAAGATGATCGATTTGTAAAGCTTTAAACGCTTCTAAATTGTTTTGCCAACTTTTGCTGCTTGCAATAGGAATTCCATAAATCAAGTCTAGATTTAATGCGAAAAAACCAAAATCTTGTGCTCTTTTTATGGCGCTTTTGGCTTCTTCGGCGTTATGCAGACGGTTTAAATAAATCAATTCATTGTCGTGAAAACTTTGAACACCAATACTCAAACGATTGATCGGTGTTTTTTGCAAAAGCCTAAGATATTCTTTGTTTAAATCGTTGGGATTGGCTTCAAAAGTGATTTCTGCTTGTTTATCAATACTAAAAGTGTTGTTTATTTTTTCAAAAATCAGATTTAATTCTTGTTCGTTGAGCAAACTGGGCGTACCTCCGCCAAAATAAATGCTTTCCAGTTTTTCGTTTTGAAAATAGTTTTTTTGCAGTTCAATTTCCTTTAACAAAGCCTGTACGAGCTCGGGCTTGTATTTGGCGCTTGCCAGCGAATAGAAATTGCAGTAGTGGCATTTTCTTGTGCAAAAAGGAATATGAAGATAGAGTCCAGCCATAATAGCGACAAAAATAGTGCTTTAATTCATAGGTTTTAGAAGGTTTGAGGACATCGTTTTGGCATGCTTTTTTATGGGTTTTGTAAAAGTGAAGCTTTCGCTAAACGAAGATAATTTTCTTTATATTCTTTTGGAGTGTGGTAAAGCGATTTGGAACAATAACTTATCGACATAATAAATAGCTGCGCCCCTTGCTTATTGAGGCTTCATGGCAAGCCGTAGTATCTTTAGGGTATTCAAAAACATGCTTTACATAGCAGCCTTTGTTACCCACCGTTATTTTATTCTATAAATGTTTCCTTCAAAACAGATTTTAATTCTTTTATTTCAGGATGTGACAATCTACCCAGAGCTTTAATTATTCTTTGTTTGTCGATGGTTCTAATCTGATCAACGACAATCCAGCCGATTTTGTTTTCGTGTTTAATTTCAATTCGAGTAGGATATTTTTTGGATTTAGTTGTCATTGGAGCAACGATAATGGTATGAAGATGCTTATTCATTTCATCGGGAGAGATTATAACGCAAGGTCTTGTTTTCTTTATTTCGCTACCTCTTGATGGGTCAAGATTGACCAAAACGATTTGATACTGATTTAAATCCATTCTTCTAAATTTTCATCTTCAAAAACATCATTAAAAAGAAGTTTATCATCTCCTTCTTTGCTCATTTCTTTAAAGGCTTTTTCCCAACCGTTACGAGGTTTAGAGATAGGTTTTAAAATAATATAACCTTTCTCAAGGATTAGTTCTACCTTGTCTTTGATGTTGTATTTTTCGATTAAGGTTTTGCTTAACCTAAATCCTTTTGAATTTCCGATTTGTATTACTGATAATTCCATAATTTGTTTCTTTAAATTGTAATTACAAAGTTAATACATTTATTTAAAATGTCAACTGTTTTTTTAATGGTGGGTAACGCTTTAGACGATATGCAGTAGCGGCATCGAAGATGATTCGTTTTCGGTCGGCACGACCGATAAGGAATCGTCGAGCAAGCCGAGCTCCCGATCCCGAAACTTCGGGACTATTGCATATTAGCCTTTGTTGTGTACAGTACTTTTTTATTCATTATTCATTACAGGGAAAAAAGTAAATATCTTTCCTGTGTTATCAATTACAAATTTTACTTTAATCCTACTTTGCGTATATGAAATATAAACATTGTCAGAAACTTTGTGTTTTCTTTTATACGCGATATAACATTCTAAAAATAGTTTACTCGCTGTCCATTCGTCTGGAAAAAAAGTTGTTATTTCATCTTTCTCAATCCACTCGTTAGTATGTTTGTTTAGTGATTCGATTTTTGCGGAATAAATTCCCGTATTGTTGTCGATTTTAATTAATTCCTTTATTCGTACTCTTTCAGGATTATAAAAATGTATTCCTTTTACTTTTCTATTTGATATTTGTCCGATTGTAATATGAGTAAATGAATCAAAGAAATTCTTGTCAATAGAAGTTCCTTCTTGAGTAAAAAAGAAATCTGATATTTCCTCAATATTTTTAGACTTTAATATACGTTGTCTGTCCTTTTGTTTGGTTATGCCTGCTAAAAATAAAGATTTTCTTTTCAATTCGAATAAGGAATCAAAAGGTCCTTCCCCATCTCTTTTGTCAAGTTTAAACATTATTTGCCTGCCTTTTTTTATTTTAGAAATAATCGGTAGTTTGCTCGTTGAGCAAGTTAAATTGTCATAGGGTGCCTTTAATATTATGAAGTAAAACTCATCCAGTTCCATTCAATGTTTGTTTATTTTTGTATTGTACACAACGGTTGGTGTATGAAGCGTTGGGCATTTCGAAGCACTTCATTTTCAAACCGCTAATATGTTTATTAA
>JAFGHU010000014.1 GCA_016929955.1 Bacteroidales bacterium
AAAAGCTATTTTCATTACTTTTACCAACTATTTATAAGATTAAATATGAACAAACGCGAAGCAGGAAAAATTAGACAAGCAATTCCGAGATAAGCAAGTAGTAAAAAGAAATCATCTTGGTACGGTTTATGATGCTGCTTAAAAAAACTACTGCTATGTTTGACAATTTCTATACAAAATTTGCACTTAAACCTAATTTTTAGTATGCTTTGTAAAATACCTTTTCAACTTGTAGCCATAGAATCAGATGGTGTTCATCTTATTTTAAATGCAAAAATAAATCGGCGAACTTGCCGTTTGTTAATTGATACCGGAGCTTCGCGTACGGTTTTCGATCAAAACAGAATAGGTAATTTTGTGGATGATGTGGAAATGTTGGAAAACGAGCAATTGTCGACCGGCTTGGGCACAAATGAAATGAAAAGTCATATTATTACATTGGAGAGTTTTGAAATTGGGGATCTCTTTATGAAAGATTACACGAGTGTTATTATTGATATGGTGCATATCAATCAATCGTTCGAAGCTTATGGTCTGCCAGCCATTGACGGTGTAATTGGGGGAGATATTTTACTCGATTATAAAGCGGAAATTGACTATAGGAAAAAAGAACTTCGCCTAAGAGTCCCCAAAAAACAAATGCGTAATAACTAAGCAAAATTAAAAACAATCCGGCTGGACGGATATCATCAAAAAGAAGAAATTAGCATTTTGATTGAAAGAAATTATTAGTTTTGCTTAAACGATTGGATTATGAACAAGAATAACTGGACATACGCGCTGAGACTGGGATTTGTAAAACGCTACCTCCTACTACTATGCATTAGTTTTTTCGGCTTATCGCTTCAAGCGCAAATTAGTCATGGTGGAGTGCCTGCTTCTTTTCAATACGAACAAGCAGATGATACCGAAACAGCCTATGCTCCGGCGATTCCGTATTCTCTAACCAAGAATGAAGCCATTACTAAACAATGTACTGCGTATAAATTTGGAGAAATATTGCCTTTTGGTAAAAAACGTAGCGAATTTGGCACAGAAAAAATCGACAGCAGAGGAAATTCAATTTGGAAAGCAACAATTACTTCTGAAGGAGCGCTTGCCTTAGGTCTTTATTTTACTGATTTTTACCTTCCAAAAGGCGCAAAATTATTTATTTACTCTCCTGATAAAGAACAAATTATAGGTTCATTTACGGAGAATAACAATTCAGAATCAGGATTGTTTGCTACCGAATTAATTTTAGGCGACAAACTCATTATCGAATACAACGAACCGGCTTCTGTGAGAGGCAAAGGCCGTTTTACATTAAACGAAGTTTTGCATGCGTACAGAGGGGTTAGCGATTTAAAAAGTTCGATGGACTTTGGTGATTCCGGTAGCTGCGAAGTGAATGTAAACTGCTCTGAAGGAGCTGATTATAATAATCAAAAAAATTCAGTGGTTCGATTATTAATTAAAGAAGGTAATTCTGCTTTTTGGTGCACAGGCAGTGTGATTAATAATGTAAACAATAACCTAACTCCTTTTATTTTAACTGCAGACCATTGCGGCAGCGAAGCTACAACAACAGACCTTAATCAGTGGGTTTTTTACTTTAATTACCAATCAAACGACTGCTCGAATCCGCTCATTGCACCTACACCCAACACAATGACCGGATGTACAAAATTAGCGGCCAGTTCAAACGCCGGAATTTTAGGCTCTGATTTTTACCTGGTTCTGCTAAAACAAAATATACCAACGGAATACAATCCTTATTTTATGGGCTGGGACAGATCCGGACTAGGCAGTACGAATGGCGTAAGTATTCATCATCCCCAAGGCGATATCAAAAAAATATCAACCTATACAACGGCCCTAAGTTCTGCCACATATACAAGTAATGGATATAACGGTCTGACAAATGGTTCCTGGGAAGTGGTTTGGAGTGAAACGCTAAACGGACATGGCGTAACCGAGGGTGGATCGTCAGGATGCCCTATCTACTCACAAGATGGGTTTTTAATTGGCACTTTAACGGGCGGTTGGGCTGCCTGTTCTAATTTAAGCGGTAAAGATTATTATGGTAAATTCAATTACCATTGGGATAAAAATGGAGACACCCCCGATACGCAATTAAAACCTTGGTTAGATCCAAACAATACAGGCGCCACTCAAATTTCAGGATTTCCTTTATCTACCGAATCTATTCCTATTAGCCCAGCCGATTTTTATACCCTTTTCCCCAATCCATCCAATGGCGATATCAAAATTCAATTTAACGCAGATGCTTTTGGAAAATCCTATACCATTCGCGTTAGCAATATGCTAGGACAGTCTGTTTATCAAGAGAATAAAACAATATATAAGCAAGTAAATCTAAATTTGCAACATTTACAAAGCGGAGTCTATTTTGTTGAAATAGAAGGCAATACTCAAAGACAAACACAAAAGATAAGTATCCAATAAACCTGATTTTTGTTCATAAAAAAGCCCGAAAGTTATATAACAACCGGGCTTTTTTCTATTTGGGCTTGCGCCCCGCTTTTTTTAATGCTTCGGAAAGCAACCACTCAATTTGTCCGTTTACACTACGAAAATCATCAGCAGCCCACTTTTCCAGTGCTTCCATCATTTTTGGATGAAGCCGTAAAGCAAAGGCTTTTTTCTTTCTCTCGTTATTTTCCTTAGTCATTTAAAATCTATTTTCCTGATTTGCTATTGATGAAGCGTACCTGCATTTACTATAGGCGATGCATCTTTATCGCTTACCAAAACAACCATCAAGTTGCTTACCATAGCTGCCTTACGCTCATCATCCATTTCAATAATATCTTCTTCTTTTAATTGATCCAATGCCATTTTTACCATACTTACAGCACCTTCTACAATTTTAAACCTTGCCGCTACTATGGCTGTGGCTTGCTGACGTTTCAGCATAGCCTGAGCAATTTCTTGCGCATAAGCTAAATAAGATATTCGCGCTTCCATAACTTCAATTCCTGCAATGGCCAAGCGCTCTTTTAGCTCCGACTCCAATTTATGATTGACAATTTCGCCACCCGAACGTAAAGTAATTTCTGCTCCATCATCATCAAAATTATCATAGGGATATTTCCCCGCCAATTGACGAATAGCAGCTTCCGATTGGATATCGACAAAATGAACAAAATCGTCAACATCAAAAGCCGCTTTAAAAGTGTCTTGTACACGCCAAACCAATACTATACCTATCATAATCGGATTTCCTACATGATCGTTTACCTTAATTGGTTCATTATCAATATTTCTGGCACGTAAAGAGATTTTCTTTTTGGTAAAAAACGGATTCGCCCAAAAGAAACCATTGTTTTGAACAGTGCCTTTGTACGAGCCAAATAGAATCATCACCATCGACTCGTTTGGATTTACAATAAAAAATCCAATAGCTAAAAAAATACCCACAGCAATCAATACAATTAAGAGAGGCATTTTGGTGAGGATCAATAGAGGGATAGGGCCTAAAATTAATACCAGTGTTACTAACACCATAAAATAACCCGAACTTGGACTAAATTCTTTTTCTTCTTTCATTTTATTTATTTTTGATTTATTATGATATTATTTTGATATTACAATAATACAAATATTATAATGCTAAAGTCAAGTTTTTCTCATTTTTTTTTAACAGCTTTTTTAATTTTCACTTTCAGTAGATGATTTTATTTTGAGTTTCTTTGCATATGGGAAAGAAAATGCTATTTATATTAACCCTTTTAATTGTTGTAATTATGACGAATCATGGTCAGGAAAAACCAAAGTATAAAGCTTTAAGCGCCGAAGAAGAACGTGTAATTGTGCATAAAGGAACCGAGCGCCCTTTTACCGGAAAATACAACGATTTTGATGAAGAAGGACAATACAATTGCAAGCGTTGCGGAGAACCTTTGTATAAATCAGATGATAAATTCGACGGACATTGCGGTTGGCCAAGCTTTGACGATGAGATACCCGGAGCCATAAAACGCATTCCAGATGCCGACGGAAGAAGAATCGAGATTGTCTGTGCCAATTGCGGCGCACATCTTGGCCATGTATTTGAAGGCGAGAATTTTACAAAGAAAAACATCCGCCATTGTGTAAATTCAGTTTCCCTCACTTTTGAAGCTGTTAAATTACCACAAGAACTTTACGATACGGCCTATTTTGCCAGCGGTTGTTTTTGGGGAACCCAATATCATTTTCAAAAACAAGCGGGCGTAATTTCAACAGAAGTTGGTTATATGGGCGGGCATCGCGAAAACCCATCTTACGAGCAAGTTTGCACCGGAAATACAGGTCATGCCGAAACTACAAAAGTAGTTTTCGATCCAAGCAAAACGAGCTATGAAAAACTGGCTCAACTTTTTTTTGAAACCCACGATCAAAGTCAGGTAAACCGCCAAGGCCCGGATATTGGAACGCAATACCGTTCTGTAATCTTTTACACCTCCGAGGAGGAAAAGCAAACGGCCAAAAAACTTATCGAACAACTTAAGAATAAGGGATTTAAGGTTGCCACTGAATTAACGCCGGCAAGCACGTTTTGGAAAGCAGAAAATTACCATCAAAACTATTATCAAAATAAAGGAGGCTCACCGTATTGCCATATTTATCAAAAAAAGTTTTAAGCTAAAAACGGCTAATAAAAGTCTATCTTTGCAAAAAATTAAAGCCTAGCCATTGAAAGATTTATACATTGCTAAAACGTTTGCAGGATTGGAAGGAGTTTTAGCTCAGGAACTTATTGATTTACAGATAGAAGAAGTCGAAATTTTAAACAGAGCCGTTTCATTTAAAGGTGATTTAAAAGACCTTTATACGGCAAATTATTGGTGTAGAACGGCCATTCGGATTCTAAAACCCATAGCCGAATTTCCTGCAGAAGACGAATTAGCTTTATATAAAGGTATCCGAAGTATTGATTGGTCGCAATTAATGGGACTGGAAGATACTTTTGCAATTGATGCTACGCTAAGCAATTCTAAAATAAACCATTCGCAATATGCCGCTCTAAAAACAAAAGATGCCATTGCCGACCAGTTTGTTTTTAAGTTTAAGCAAAGACCCAATGTGGAAACTACCCAACCTACTTTGCGCATCAGTATTTTTATTCAGAACGATATTTGTACCGTTGCTTTAGATTCGTCGAATATATCCTTGCATAAACGCGGATACAGAGTTAGCGCGGGTTCTGCCCCACTTAATGAGGTTCTTGCCGCCGGTATGATTTTACTTAGTGGTTGGGATAAAAACAGTCATTTTGTTGATCCTATGTGCGGATCCGGCACTTTGCTTATCGAAGCGGCATTGATTGCTATGAATATTCCACCGGCTATCTATCGCGATTATTTCGGTTTTTTCAATTTTAAGGATTTCGATGCTGAACTTTGGAAAGAGATCAAGTTTGATGCTCTTGCAAAGCAGCGTGATATCGATTTTAAGATAGTGGGTACCGACTTAGCTGCGGGTATGGTTGCCGTTGCAGAGAAAAATATACAATCTGCTCATCTTCAAAAAGATATTCAAGTAGAGAAACTTCCAATGGAGGATTTTATTCCGCCCGAAGCTCCGGGATTTATGGTTTGTAACCCGCCTTATGGCGAGCGTATTAAAACGGGCGATATTGTGGACTTATACCGTACTATGGGCGATACAATGAAAAGAAAATATGGTGGTTATACCGTATGGATTATCAGTTCTGATATTATCGCCTTGAAACAAATAGGTTTATATCCTTCGCAGAAATTGGAACTTTACAACGGCCCATTGGAATGTCGATTTGAAAAATTTGAAATCTACGAAGGAAGCAAAAAAGAGAAGTATCAAAATTTCCAGGGCGACAAGCAAAAAAGCCCTTCGTTAAACGCTAAAGGACCTGCCTACCGAAGAAAAGAAAACTGGGACAAAGAAGGCAAAAACACGAAATTCAAAGGCAAAACAAAAAGCGAATGGGAATTGGAATCGCGTTCGAAAGAAAAATCTAAAGGGCCAAGAAGAGAAGCTGAAAAATCGGATAATGAAAGAAGCCGCGAAAAATCGGGCTATTCATCAAAAGACAGAGCGCCCAGAAGAACTTTTGATAAATCAGAGGATCGCCGCTTTAAAAAAACAGACGACGAGAGAAGCGAAAGAAGATCAGCTTATCCGGATAAAGACAGAACGCCCAGAAGAACTTTTGATAAATCAGA
>JAFGHU010000135.1 GCA_016929955.1 Bacteroidales bacterium
TAAAAGTAGGCGGTCGTTTGGTTATTCCAGTTGATATTGATAAAAATTTACAGGAAATGACTTGTATTCGAAAAGTGGGTGAAAACGAATTTGAAAAGCGTACGTATGGCCAATTTCGCTTTGTTCCTATGCTAGGCAATAAAGCAAACGATTAATTTACACGCTGGTTTTCTTTCAATTTCTGAAGTCTCTGGAGCAGACTCGGATGGGAATAATAAAAGAAAATGTAGGCGGGATGCGGGTACACTTTTGATAAACTATTAACGGTCAGCTTTATAAGGGCACTACTCAATAGCTCACCTTGGCCGTAATGGGCTGCAAAAGCATCGGCAGCATATTCGTTTGCCCGCGAAATAAAATTGGAAAACAGAGCAAACACTAAACTTACCGGACTATAAATCAATCCAAAACCAACAATCCCCAAATAGAAAGAGGCCTGAATATGCTCATTATTTCCGGCAACAGCCTGAGCCAAGGCTGTAGAAACGTCACTATCTTTTGCAATAAAAAAGGACAAGATAAACAACATAAAACCCGTTTGTAGGGTAGCGCTTAAAATCCCAATTAAAGTGTGTTTCTTTTTATAATGGCCAATTTCGTGTGCCAACACGGCAACGATTTCATCAACTTCCAAATCGTTAATTAAAGTATCGTAGAGCACTATGCGCTTTTTTGGACCAATACCGCTAAAATAAGCGTTTGCTTTAGTCGATCGCTTAGACCCATCGATGATATAAATATTGGTTAACTTAAATCCAACCTTTTTTGCGAAAAGCTCAATGGCATCGCGCAAAGCGCCAGATTCTAAAGGCTTTTGTTTATTAAAAAGAGGGACAATAATTTCGGAATAAAAAGCCGTAAATACTAAACTAATACTACTAATTGCTAGCCAAGCCATCCACCAAAAACGGGCACCGGATAATTCGTATAAATATACGATCAATGCGAGTAGTCCGCCCCCAAGAATTAGCGTCAGTGCGGCGCCTTTTATTTTATCTAAAACAAAGGTTTTTATACTGGTTTTATTAAAGCCAAACTTAGCTTCGATACCAAATATTTGATAGATCGAAATAGGCAATAATAAGATATCAGAGGCAAAAAGCAAGATGCCAAAAAATAATAAATTCCGGAGCAGATAATGCGGGCTAATTGTGCAAACAAGTTGATCAAGAAATCCAAATCCCCCAAACAAGAAAAACACGATGACCAGCACAAACTGAATTACTGATGTAAGTATGCCGAACTTTAGTTTTGCTTGTTCGTATTTCTGCGATTTGTCATATTTTTCTTTATTATATACAGCTGATAAATAAGAAGGTAAGTCCTTTTGAGGATACTTATAATTTAAAAGACTTAGGCCATTTTCAAGCAGAAAATCGAAGACAAAAAAACCAATGATTAGATAAAAAAACAAAGCAGTCATCACAATTATTTTAGAAAAACAGAAGCCTGTACATTAAATAAATAGTGCACAGGCTTCCTTAACAGAAATATTAGATTTAGGTACTCATACCACCGCAAACAGAAATAACTTGTCCGGTGACATAAGATGAAAGTTCTGATGCTAAGAAAGTTGCCACATTGGCCACATCGTCAGCTTGTCCTGCACGACGCAATGGAATTGTTTTAACCCATTCCTTTCTAACATCTTCAGGCAATTTTTCGGTCATTTTAGTTTCAATAAAACCAGGTGCAATCGCATTGCAACGAATATTTCTTGAGCCCAATTCTTGCGCAATAGATTTTGTAAAGCCGATAAGACCGGCTTTAGAAGCTGAATAATTCGATTGTCCGGCATTACCATTTACGCCAACTACAGAACTCATATTAATAATAGAACCGGCTCGTTGTTTCAACATGTATTTCTGTACGGCTTTTGTAAGATTAAATACCGATTTTAGATTGATATTGATAACCATATCCCAATCAGCTTCGGTCATACGCATCAATAAATTATCGCGAGTAATACCGGCATTATTCACCAAAATATCAATACGTTCAAAGTCTTTAGCGATATCATCTACCATTTTTTCCGATTGATCAAAAGAACTTGCATCTGAAGCATAGCCTTTGCCTTTAACGCCAAACGCTTCGATTTCTTCAACAAGCGCTGCTGTATTTTCGTCTAACATAAGGTCAGAAAAAGCCACATTAGCTCCTTGCTCAGCAAATTTCAAACATATAGTACGACCAATACCACGCGACCCTCCGGTTACGAGAGCGGTTTTTCCTTCTAAAAGTTTCATTCGTAAATAGTTTTATAAATATTAGGTTAAGTCTCGCATATGAGAATTTTTCATCTTTTTAAGTTTTAACGAATATGCTCGTTTTAAAAAAGTAAGCATGTATTACTTTTAATTTTTTACTGGCCAAAGATAAAAAAAAAGTGAGAGTGACAAATAACCAATACTACAATGTTATTATATTGAATATTAGCTATTTATATTTATAAGGATTTTAAACTACCTGCAATTACTTCGCGTTTTCTTCGTTAAGCAGATTGTAAATACTCGATTTACCAATATCTAACTTTTCAGCAACAACACGCACTTTATTGTCATATTTCTTTAGAAAATACAAAACAATTTTATTGTAATATTCTTTCATGGTTAATTCTGTGGAAAAAATATCTTCCACTGCGCCCAAAGAACTAAAATTAATATCAGAATCCTCAATAACATTGCTATTCGACAAAACAGTAGCCAATTCGATTACTGATTTTAATTCCCTTACATTTCCCGGAAAATGGTAGCCTTTAAGTTTCTCTTGTGCTTTTACACTTAAACTTTTAGGATCCAATTCATTTTCTTCGCAAAAATTATTGATAAAATGACGAGCTAAAACCAAGACATCACCGTTTCGTTCTCGTAAGGGCGGAATATGAATCGGTAAACCCAGCAGTCGATAATACAAATCTTCGCGAAAGGTGCCGGCTCTTACCAGATCGGCTAAATTTTTGTGTGTGGCAATTATCAGTCGCGTATCAATTTTGATAACGGTATTTCCGCCAACTCTCGACAGCTCATTTTCTTGCAGAACACGCAATATTTTACTTTGCATATTCAGGTCCATATCTCCTATTTCATCTAAAAAAAGTGTTCCTTTACTGGCTTCCTCAAACTTGCCAATCTTGCGCGAATTGGCTCCCGTAAAAGCACCTTTTTCATAGCCAAATAATTCACTTTCAATTAATTCCGACGGAATAGCTGATACATTAACCGCTACAAAAGGACCATCTGTTCGACTCGAATTATAATGAATTGCTTTAGCCACTAAATCCTTTCCGGTTCCTGTTTCACCGGTTACCGATACATTGATATTCGTTTTTTTTGCTTTTTCGATGAGTGCAAAAACTTCTTTTAATGAGTCGCTATTGCCCACAAATAAATTCGATAATTCAAATTTTTTATTTACTTCGGCCTCCAGCTGTTCAATCTTTTTTTCGTAGCTGGACAATTTTCGAACTTTTTCCATCGACATCCACAAGCGATCTTTCAACTCCTGATCTTTTACGATATAATCAAAAGCACCTTCTTTTAAAAGACTAACAGCTACCCGAATATCGCTTTGCGCCGATATTATGATTACCGGAAAATTTTTATTGTAATTATGAAAACTCTGCATCACTTCCATCCCGTTCATTCCAGGCAAATTATAGTCCAGAATAATTAAGTCGGGATTTTGATAGCGTTGAGCTAAAGCATCTTTACCATTAGTAAAAAGCTCTATCTCATTTTCCGGATTAAGCGACAAATAATAGAGGATGGATTTTCCAAAAATCACATCGTCTTCAACTATAAATATTTTCAAAATATGGACATTTTCCAACAAATATACAATTTCAATTTCATAAACAAAAATTTGATTTTATAAAAATAGTAGACAAATAAGAAAGGTGTATTTGCAAGGATTTGTACATTTGCAGCTAAAATTTAGAAAATGAACTCGAAAAACACAAACCTTATACTTTATCTATTCGTATTTATTGTATTCTTCTCGTCTGCCGTTCAGGCACAGAGTATTAAAAAAGTCAGTATCGGCTTTTATAATTTAGAAAATCTTTTTGATACTATTGACACTCCTGATGTAAGAGACAGCGAATTTACACCTTCGAGCGATGAAGCCTGGAATTCGCAAAAATATTATGAGAAGTTGGATAATATGGCAAAAGTAATATCTGAAATCGCGCTGGATGTTACACCGGAAGGACTTGCTGTTTTGGGTATTTGCGAGATTGAAAACAAAGAAGTTCTAGAGGATTTGATAAATCGGCCGGCTTTAAAAGATCGGAATTATCAAATTATTCATTATAATTCTCCGGATAAAAGAGGAATTGATGTTGCCTTAATTTATCAGGCCGCGATGTTTGTGCCCGAGAGCAGTTTTCATTTTCCTTTAACAATAGAAGGTCGATTGGATTTTTATACACGTGATCAATTGCTGGTTAATGGAAAATTATTAGGTGAAGATGTCCATTTTTTGGTCAATCACTGGCCTAGTCGCAGTGGTGGTGAAGAGCGTTCTCTTCCTTTGCGCAATGCAGCCGGCGATTTAAGTCGTTCGATTTCTGATTTTATTCTTAGTATGGACGAAAAGGCTAAAATAATTACGATGGGCGATTTAAACGACGATCCATTTAATGCAAGTGTTTCGGAACATTTAAAAGCTAGTGGAGATCTTAATTTACTTAAAGAAGGTTATTTTTATAATCCTTTTGCATTATTGCACAATCCGGATAATTTTGGATCGCTTGCCTACCGGGGAAAATGGAATTTATTCGATCAAATGATCCTTACTCCTGCCTTTTTAAAAACGAAAAGAAACAAGTGGCACTTTGAAAAAGCCTTTGTTTTTGATGCCGATTATCTGAAAAATGCGGATGGAAAATATAAAGGACTTCCTTTTCGCACTTATGGAGGCTCCAATTATTTAGGTGGATTCAGCGATCATTTCCCCGTTTATATCGTTTTGGAAAGATAAGAAATCCTTTTTTTAGAAAAAAGGAGTTGACTTAAACGTTAAAACGAATATTTAAGATATCGCCGTCAGCGACTTCATAATTTTTTCCTTCTACAAACAACTTGCCTTTATCGCGACAAGCTGCTTCTGAACCATACTTTACGAAATCTTCGTAATGCATCACCTCAGCCCGAATAAAACCGCGCTCCAAATCGCTATGAATTACACCGGCTGCTTCAGGAGCTTTTGTTCCTTTTTTTATGGTCCAGGCTCTATTTTCTTTATCACCAACCGTAAAAAACGATTGCAGATTAAGTAAATTATAAGCAGATCTTACTAATTTATCAACACCAGGTTCGTCCAAACCGGCATCTGATAAAAACTCTTTTCTGTCATCTGCATCTTCCAATTCAGCGATTTCTGCTTCTAAAGCACCTGCAATTATTAATATTTGCGGATGCTCATCTTCCAAACCCGCCTTTAAACTATCGACATAGGCATTACCATTGACAGCCGATTTATCGTCTACATTACACACATAGAGCATAGGCTTATCCGTTAGCAAATACATATCGTTGATATATGTTTTTTTATCTTCGGCACTGATTTCAAAATCGCGGACATTGCGCATATCTTCCAAATGAGCTTTTAATCTACTCAGTACATCAATGCCTTGTTTTGCACTTTTATCGCCTGTTCTAGCTAGTTTTTCCAAACGCTGAAGTTTGCGTTCAACCAAATCTAAATCACGCACTTGCAACTCAAAATCAACAATTTCTTTATCTCTTAAGGGATCAACAGAGCCTTCGATATGCGGTAAATTTTCATCATCGAAACAACGCAAAACATGAATTAATGCATTGGTTTGCTGTATATCGGCCAGGAATTTATTTCCAACGCCTTCGCCCTGACTTGCTCCTTTTGTTAAACCCGGAATATCAACCAAATCAACTGTAGCATGCACAATACGTTTGGCAGCAATTAGTTTATCGATGACATACAATCGCGGGTCGATTACATTTACCATACCCACATTTGACTTATTGGTTGAAAAAGCAAAACTAGATATTTCTGCTTTAGTATTTGAAACACAGTTAAATATCGTTGTCTTTCCAATGTTAGACAAACCAATGATTCCACACGTTAACGCCATTCTTTGCTTAGTTTAATTCGGATTAAGAATTTGTAAATTGCTTTTTTCGAAAATTTGTGCAAAGATAGACTATTTGATTTGTTCTACACAAGATTTGATTTATAAATCAAACCCTTTCCCAGGTTTGGGTTTCGTGATTAAATTGTTTAATTACACGGCAAGGATTTCCAACAGCTACAGACCAGGCAGGAATACTTTTTGTTACTACACTTCCTGCTCCAATTTGGCAGCGCTTGCCTATGGTTACACCTGCAACTACAACTGAGTTTGCACCAATATGTGCATCTTCTTCAATAATAATTCCTTTAATATCAAGCTCTTGAACACTCGAATTAACAGTACCGTCTTTGTATCCATGATTAAATCCGCCTAAAAAAACATGCTGACCTGTTCCACTTCCGTCTTTCATAGTTACCGGCCCAATAATAACCGTTCCAATACCTACACGACATCGGTTTCCGATCAGCACATCACCCACTCCATTATTAATAGTGGTAAAGCTCTCGACTACAGAATCGTTGCCTACATTAAACTTATTATAAGGAAAAACATCGAGTCGAGAATTTCTTCTACGGATTAAACTATGCTTTCCTTTTTTATGAAAAAATGGGTTGACAAATAAGCGAATCCAAATACGCGGTCTTGGTCGCCGTGGTGGATGTATCGTCCACATCACGAATTTTTTCAATCTGGGATCGGATTTTAATTTCTCTTTTAAGCTCATATCACTTTAATCTGGCCATCCTTTTTCAAAAGAATCGATATATTTATAAATTTCTTTAACATTATTTTCCCAGCTGTGGCTCAGTCCGCAAGCTCTCCTTTTTTGCTGAAGACTTTCAGCATCTTCGTCGAGTGCTAATTGCACTTTTTCTACCCATTCGGCATGGCTCGAAGCTAAATACGTATCATCTTTGAAATATTCCATGGCTTTTGTAGCTGTTGCTGCAGTAGGTTTTCCCATAGCCAAATATTCATCGATCTTTCTGGGGTAATTCCCTATAGTAGCATCGTTTACCAACTGTGGATTCATACAAACATCAAAGCCTTTAATATAGGTTGGCAAAATGGATGAATCTCGACTGCCCAAAAAATGAACATTGGCTTTTTGATGCAACTCCGAATTTTTAAAATTGTCGTCTTCGGGCCCTACCAATACAATTTGCCAATCTTTTTTTGTTTTTGCCATATAAATCAATAAATCGATATCTAAACGGCGACTGGAAAGAAACCCGACATAACCAATAATGGGATGTTTAATAGCGCTTAAGTCCTCTGCAACTTTAATGGAATTATCTTCATCGTTAAATAAGCTAACATCACATCCCTGACCTACCATATAAGAATGCTTATTGAATTGGGCGCCATATTCGGCATAAAGCGTGCTGTTATTTACCACGACATCGGCATTGGCTATCAGTTTAGGCTCCAAACGCAATCCATGTTTTCGCCAGTATGGATTTTTTGTTAAATAATCGCGCATATAATATACGTAAGTTTTGGGTTTTAAAAGCGCTTTTAAATAAAGACCCAAAAACATCGAGCTGTCGTTAAAAATGATAAAATCTTTAAACCCCAATCGATCAACTGCCGATTGAATATCTTTTGCAAAAATGGCGTTTCGCTTTTTATTGATCAAATCATACAAAAATCCATCAGGAATAAAATTGATCGATTCAACCATGTGCTTGGGATAAAGATTCCAAAGATTCTTTTTTATTTCAACCAAATCCGTTTCCAAGCCTTTGCTAATGCGTACGCGTTTGGCAATCCGTTCATCTTCTTTTTCTTTTTTCTTTGTGTTTCGGTCTAATGGCGCATTCACATAGAGCACGCGATTGAAACGCGACATTTCTTCAGCAATATTTTTACAATTGCTACCAATTTCAATATCCCAGGCTTGAATTCCTACAACGATGATGTCTCTTCCAATAATCATTTTATCTCATTTTATTTTTTATTTCTTTACTGCTTGTTCCGGAGCTACTGTGTTTCGTATGCAAAAATTGCTTGTTTGCCCCTTTTAATTTAAGCAGCGATAAAAACATAAGGAAAAAGCCTTTTGGCAATAACCAAATGGCCTTTAGCGTTTGCATAGAATAAAATTTGGCCGGAACAGAAAGAAAAAAGGTAAGCACTACAAGCGCAAATAAACCAATCCATGCAAAGGCCATAACTCCGGGCAAAAAGAAAAGACTAATAAAGAAAATTATGCTCATAAAGCCTAACAATAAGATTCGCGGTGGAAGGAATGTATGAAATGCTTTATTAAAATAATCGATATTTCCTTTGCTTATTAAGGCAATAAAACTAGCAAGGAAAAAACGTTTAAAATAAACCCATTGCGCGCTCAACCAACGACGCCTTTGGTGCTGAAAAACTTCGGCTTTTTGTACTTTTTCATCATAGCAATAGGCATCGTGGATATATTCTATGGTAATTCCATCGCGGCACATTTTCAAGTCGATTTCTTTATCAAAGCCTCCAATGGCATGCACGTCTTTCATCATCGTTTTAAAAAAAGAATATTCAAAGGCCATACCTGAACCAATAATAGCTGATGAAACCCCCATTATTCGTGCTCCTTTTCTAAAAATATGATTGTTAATCTCTTCTGAAATAGCGTCAAGAACAGCAAAACCTGTATCGGCGTTTTTAGCTACACGATGCCCCTGAACAGCTATGTATCCTGCCTGAAAAGCTTCATTCATCTTCATCAGAAAATCGTCGGCAATTAAATTATCGGCATCCAAAATCAGTGCAATATCGTAGGCGTCACCAAGCACTTCCATCGCTTTATTTAAGGCTTTGGATTTGGTACTTTTTTCAAAAGAAACTTCGATCACTTTAATCGGCAGTTCGCGTAGTGCCGCTAAAGTTTCGGGTTGATAAGAATCCGCAATGGCGACCACATCATATTTATCTTTCGGATAATCTTGTTCCAGTGCATCTCTACAAACTTCAACAATAATTTCATCTTCTTTATAACCGGGGATTAAAATGGCAAACTTTCGTTGAATATTGTCTTTTGGCGATTTTTTCCGGTAACGAAACAAACCGGCAAAAGCAAAAATAAAAATGTATAAACTGGTAATTGCTACATAAGCGTAAAATATCCAAAGTAAAATTTCTAAAAAAATGCGTACACTATTCATGGCTCGTTTTATTTCGTTTTTAATTGTGGGCTAAGGTGAACTTTTTTGGCGCGTATATTATATACATGCCAAAAAATGGCTTTATTATACGCTCGTATAAATTTAGGACCACCTTTCAATGCGCTAGTTACTGCGTTTTTTGGAATGGCAACCAAAATTTGATAGAGTAAAGCTAAGAAATATGTGAATCCCTTAAAATTTCGTCTTAAATATAAAATTCTATTTCTCGTCATATAATATGCTCGTAGGGCACTTACACGACCTCCGGTTGAGATAGACTCTTTGTGATAGACCAGCGAATTATGGACATAATAAATTTTATATCCCGCATTTCTAATGCGATGTGCCCAGTCGAGTTCTTCGTAATACAAAAAGAAAACATCGGCCATTAAACCCACTTCTTTTATAACGTGCATTGGAATCATCATGGCCGCACCATGACCATAGGAGGCCTCTGCATCTTCCTCATATTGACCCAGATCTTTTTCGCCAAATCCTTTAGCTCCACCGCGTTGGGTTATAGGATTAATCGATTCATAACCAACATATTGCAGTGTATCCGGCGTATAGAAAAACCGAATTTTAGGACTTACAATTCCGATTTCAAGATGGCTTTCCATTTTATCAACCAAAGGTTCTAAAAAACCAGGTTCAACTTCAGTATCGTTATTCAGCATCAGGATATATTTCCCTTTTGCTTGATGAAAACCTAAGTTATTTCCTCCGGCAAAGCCTAAATTACTTTTACTTTGGATATATATAATCTCTGGATATTTTTCTTTTACGATGTCCGGATTATCGCAGGGACTAGCGTTATCAACAATAATAATTTCGTAATTTGGATAGGAAATCTGTTTTAACGACTTAATCATTTCGAGCGTAATCTCTGGATGGCCATATTGAACAGAAACAATGGAAACAAGTGGTCTTTCAGTCATATAACTTTTTTAATTAGGCGATAAAAATCCGGCAGGTTAATCTATTTAAATCGCGATTCTAAATTACAAAAAATTAAGAGGGAGCAATTAAAAAATGCAGACTTTATTAAAAATGTAAGGATTTTTATTTTTTGCAGAGCCATTACAATTTGGGATTGTCGTGAATTTCTTTGTTGAATATATTTCGAAAATTCCAGAGAATGCCCGACCAATAGGCTTTGGCTAATTTCCCTCTCCCCTTTATTAAATATACAAGTCCGTTCTTGCCAATGGCAATTATTAACTGATATAAAATAGCGATGATAAAAGCAAAGCCATGAATATTTCTACGCATAAATACAATTCTATTCCTGGTAAGGTAATAGGTTTTGAGTGCGCTATTTTTTCCCGTCGTTACAGAACCTTTATGATACACCAACGAATTATGCACGAAAAAAATTTGATATCCGGCGTTTCTGATCCGAATACACCAATCGGCTTCTTCGTAATAAAGAAAAAACTCATAGCTCATCATGCCTACTTCCTTAATCACTTTCATAGGAACCATCATTGCAGCGCCATGGCAATATGCTGTTTCAGTGTCTGTTTCATATTGGCCGATATCAAGCTCCCCATCGCCTAAAGTTATATTGCGATTGGTATATTTATTGATTTCGGTAAAACCAACATATTGAAGCGTATTTTTTTTGTAATAATATCTGATTTTTGGGCTTATCGCACCAATTTCCGGATACTCTTGAAATTTACGTACCAGAGGCTCTAGAAAATTTGGCTCAACAATGGTATCGTTATTTAAAAGCAACACGTATTCACCTCGCGATCGCATAATGCCTAAATTATTCCCTCCTGCAAATCCGTAGTTTATTATACTTTCAACCAAGACAATACGCGGAAATTTTTCCTTAATTGCTTTGGCATCTTCGCTTTTTGAAGCATTATCTACAACAATGATTTCAATATTGGGATAACTAATTTGCGACAAAGATTCAATCATATCAATGGTAGTAGCCGATTGATTATAATTTACAGTTACAATGGATACCAGTGGAAATTGATCAGGCTTGTTGTCTTGCATTTTCTATATTTTCTCGCCAAATGTAAGGAAATTGCAGAATAATCTTTTATCTTAGCCTGCATAATATACTAAACAATTATTTAAGAAAATAAACGAATGGCATTAACTAAACTTTATGGAAGCTTTGATGTGAACGCACATATTGCTTCTAATTTGAAATTCGATACGCTATCAAAATCAGCTCATCCTTATCTCTTTACCGAAAATTTTCAGCATGCTAAAGTCGAAAATGATTGTTTATTCTTTAGTGGTGTTTTATACAATAAAACCGACCTGGCAAAGCAAAACACCGCTTCAGCAGATACAAATGATGCTGAAATGCTTTTGCAACTCTTTTTAAAAGATGGCATCCAGGCTTTTAAAAAGGTGAATGGAAAATTCTTGGTTTTGATCTACCGCAAGAACGAGTTTATCGCTCTTAGAGATCGTTATGGCGAAGGGCCTATGTTCTTTTTTACGGAAAATTATTTTACGAACTTGTTTAATCAAATTTTTGATTTTAAAGATTTTAAAGCGCTCCCAAACAAAGATGCCATTGCCACCTATCTGATGTACAGTTATATACCGGCTCCTTTAACTTCGCTGCAAGGACTTCAAAAACTAGAAGGTGGTGGAATTTTAACTAAAAATGATTCCGGAATAAAGCTAAGCAGTTTATTTTCTTTTGATGATTTTGTATCCGACCGAATAAGCATAGATGAAGTAGAAGCTAAAGAAGAATACGAACGCTTATTTAAACAAAGTATTAAACGTCGTATCGAAGGGCATAAAACAGTGGGCGCTTTATTAAGTGGTGGTTACGATTCAGGAGGAAATATATCCGTATTGCCCGAAGTATTTTCGGGAAAAATAAAAAGTTATTCAATAGGTTTTAAAGATAACCCATTCTCGGAATTGCCTTATGCACGCATGATGGCCGAAAAATTTGGCGCTGAACATAACGAATATCTAATGGATGGTTCTGAACTTGAAGAACTGCCCTTTTTGGTAAAAAATATGGGCGATCCATTTTCTGAAAGCGGTTGGATGCTTAATAATTCGGCCATGAAACTTGTACACGATAAAGAATTGCCGGTAGTTTTAGGTGGCGATGGCAGCGATCAGCTATTCGCTGCAGCGCTTAAAGAAGTAGCTTATAAATATCAATTTAAAAAACGCTTTTTGGCACCTGCTCAAAATTTATTCTCCGCAGTTTCTAAAAATGCTTTTTTTGAAAAAGACAATATTTTCTTTAGGGCTCGCTTTCATAATGATAAAATCCTGAACGTATTGCGTCCCGATCATTTTGGTTTCCAAAAGTATCAGGTTAAACAATTATTGGGTGGAATTTCGTTTAAGGAACATCCCGTTTTGGCCAATATTCCTGAAAAATTTAGCACTTTCGATGATCTTTTTAATACACGTAATTTTTATGTCGATATCAAGCAAAACTCTACGGAAGTCATTATCCACAAAGCCTCGCGGGTTTCTCAGATGTATGATGTAAATCTTGCTTTTACGTATATCGATCTTGATGTTTTCAATTTTGTAAAATCGCTTCCACGCAATTTAAAAGTAAAGGGCAGTATTGATGATATTGCTAAAGGAAAGGGCGTTACCAAGTACTTGCTAAAAGCACTAATAAAACCAAAGCTTCCGAGCGAAGTAACATCGCGCAAAAAACAAGGCGGTTTTTCTCCTTTAGAGATATTCTTTGCAGATGCTGCAAAACGACAGAAGATTTATACCTATATGCTGAACAGCGATAGCACAGCGCATTTGTTTGAAAAATCGTTTCTTAAAAATTTCTTCGCGGCCTACGAATCTTCTGTTACCGCTAATTATTGGTTTTGGTACAAACAAACAATGGCCAATAGAATGATTAATGTGTTGGTTATGACTTTATGGTGGGATATTTTTCTTGTTGGCAAAAAAGGTAAAACACTTAGCGATTTTATCAATTAGCCTCCTTTTTTTTTGGCCCTATTAAAAAATGGTTTCCCTTTGGTTTTTCGTACCTTTGTGCTTGAAAAAAGCAAGCCTATATCACTGCTCATTTTTTGAACCTCCTAAGGATACAAACAAACATGAATACCTTTAAAATACAAACAGAACAATTTGCTGACATACGCATATTAAGATACCAAGTACCTGATTTTGAAAACTTAACATTTACACAAAAACGCTTGGTTTATTATTTGTCGCAAGCGGCTTTGTGGGGTAGAGATATTATCTACGATCAAAACTACAAGCATAATTTACTTATTCGGCATACACTGGAAAATGTGTATACTACTTTTTTGGGCGATCGTGAAAGTGAAGCTTTCAAACAATTTACCGTTTATCTAAAGCGAGTCTGGTTTTCCAATGGCATTCACCATCATTATGCTATGGATAAATTTTTTCCCGATTGCCGGCCTGAAGAGTTTAAATATTTGCTCCAAAATTCAGATACTGAAAGCTATAAATTGTTTAATAATGAATCGATTAAGGATTTTATTGAGCAATTTACATCACTTATCTACGATCCAAACACAGATGCCAAAAGATTGAGTTTAAATGCCCAATCCGATTTAGTACTCGATTCGGCTTGTAATTTTTATGCGGACATAACGCAAGCAGAAGCGGAAACATTTTATAAGAATTATCCGGTCCCCGATTCCAAAAAACCCATTTCTATAGGCTTAAATTCAAAACTGATAAAAGAAAATGGAGAATTAAAAGAGCTGACTTATAAGCTTGGCGGACAGTATTCTGCATCAATTGGCCGCATGCTATTTTGGTTGGAAAAAGCACTGCGTTTTGCCGAAAATGAAGCCCAACGAAAGGCCTTACAAAAATTAGTCGATTTTTACAAAAGTGGCCATTTAACCGATTTTGATGACCATAGCTTATTGTGGTTAGAAGACACCAAATCTGTAGTCGATATTATTCACGGTTTTATCGAAACTTATGGCGATCCTTTAGGACGAAAAGCAACTTACGAATCTATTGTTTCTATTCGCGATTCCGAGGCGAGTAAAAGAGCAGAAATCATAAGTCATAACGCTTTGTGGTTCGAGCAAAATTCAACTACCTTAGCCCAACATAAGAAAGACAAAATAAAAGGCGTTTCTGCAAAAGCCATTTATGCAGTAATGGAAGCCGGCGATTGTTCACCTTCTACACCTATCGGCGTTAATTTGCCTAATGCAGATTGGATCAGAGCAGAACATGGTTCAAAATCTGTTTCTATTAGTAATATTATCGATGCCTATGATTTAGCTTCGAAAGATAGCGGTGTTTTGCAGGAATTTGCTTTTTCCGATCAAGAAATCGAATGGGATCTTAAGTATGGAAATATGGCGTCGAAACTGCATGTAGATTTACATGAGATTGTTGGCCATGGTTCCGGTAAATTGGAAAGCGGTGTCGCCGACCCCGCCGAAACCTTAAAAAATTATGCTTCCACGCTAGAAGAAGCCCGCGCTGATTTGCTTGCCTTATATTTTGCAACAGATCAAAAATTAATTGATTTAGGACTTATGCCGGCAAAAGAAGTAGGCTACTGCGAATACAATGCGTTTATCCGCTCTGCTTTATTAACCCAACTTGTTCGTGTAGAATTGGGGAAAACTATTGAAGAATCGCATATGCGTAATCGACAGCTTATTGCAAAATGGGTCTTCGAAAAAGGAAGCAAGGAAAAAGTAATTGAACGCATAATAAAAGAGGGGAAAACCTATTTTGCTATTCGCGATTATGAGCAATTGAGAATGCTTTTCGGAAAGCTTTTAAAAGAAGTTCAACGCATCAAATCCACAGGCGATTACGAAGCTGCAAAAATGCTGATCGAAAACTATGGCGTTAATATTGACCTCGATTTACATAAAGAAGTGCTGGATCGATGGAAAAGGCTTAATATTGCACCTTATGCCGGATTTATAAATCCAAGCTTTACTCCTGTTTATAAAGCGGATAAAATGGTGGATATTGCTATCCATTATCCGGACGACTTTGCAGAGCAAATGCTGTACTATTCAAAAAATTATTCAAGCTTAATTTAAAACCTATATTGTGACTTTTGACGATTTTAATTTACTTCCCGACCTGGAAGATGCGCTTTATGAAATGGGATTTTCCGAGCCTACTCCTGTTCAGATACAAAGCATTCCCATTGTTCTGGAAGGTTTTGATTTAATGGCTTTTGCGCAAACAGGAACGGGGAAAACCGCCGCATTTTTGGTTCCTGTAATCAATCAAATTTTGGCTCAACCCAAAACCGATGGCGTAAAGGCCATGATTATTGTTCCAACCCGCGAGCTGGCACAGCAAATCGAACAGCAATTGCAAGGTTTTGCCTATTATGCCAATCTAAGTTCTATTGCCATTTATGGCGGTGGCGATGGCAGCGGATGGGACTACGAAAAGAAAGCCCTAACCAAAGGTGCTGATTTTATTGTTGCAACGCCCGGTCGCTTAATCAGTCACTTAAATTTAGGCTATGTCGATTTAAGTCGCTTAAAGTATTTTGTGCTCGACGAAGCAGATAAAATGTTGGATATGGGATTTTTACCCGATATCTTGAGCATAATAAAAATGCTTCCTGAAAAACGACAAAATATGATGTTTTCGGCAACAATGAATCCGAAAATTAAAACCCTGGCCATGAAAATACTTCATCATCCTAAGGAAGTAAGTATCGCGATAGCCAAACCAGCAGATCGGATTGTACAAGCCGCTTATTTGATTCATGATGATCAAAAAATTGATTTACTGGAACGTTTACTGGAAAATAAAACGGAAAGTAAGCTTATCATTTTTAGCAGCAAAAAACAAACGGTGAATGATATTGTTAAACGCCTGAAAGCAAAAAAAATTCAGGCAAAAGGACTACATTCCGGATTTGAACAAAACGAACGCGAACAAATTCTTCTTGATTTCAGAAATGGAAAGCAAAACGTATTAGTGGCTACCGATATTGTTTCCAGAGGTATTGATATCGACGATATTGATTTGATAATCAATTTTGATATCCCTGCAGAAGCCGAAGATTATGTGCATCGAGTTGGTAGGACTGCACGAGCAAAACGCGAAGGTTTAGCGCTTTCGCTTATCAATAAAGATGATATCTACCGCTTTAAAAAAATTGAAAAACTAATCGAAAAAGAAATATTTAAAATAGCCTTACCCGAAGGATTTGAGCCCGGACCGGATTATACTATTTCAAAATTTAGCAAAGGCAGAAAATTAGGCAAATACACCAAGCCGAAGAAAAAATAATACACAGGCATTTTATTTTTAAGCGGTCTAAATAAACGTTTAGCGACTAATTTAGTAATTTTTAACAACTTACTGTATAATAATAGCTTGGAATTCTCGTTTAAATTTTATATATTTGCTAGAATCAATATTAAAATAAACTGATATTTAGATAGTTAATATCAAGATACAAATGAGACAGTTAAAGATAAATAAATCAATAACCAATAGAGAGAATGCCTCTCTCGATAAATACTTGACGGATATAGGCCGTGAAGGTTTAATTGGTCCAGAAGAAGAAGTTCGTTTAGCACAACGAATAAGAGAAGGCGATCGCAACGCATTAAATAAATTAGTTAAAGCCAATTTACGTTTTGTTGTTTCTGTAGCTAAGCAATATCAAAACCAAGGATTGAGTTTACCGGATTTAATAAACGAAGGCAATGTGGGTCTGATAAAAGCAGCGAGTCGTTTTGATGAAACCCGAGGGTTTAAATTTATATCCTATGCCGTTTGGTGGATTCGTCAAGGCATATTGCAAGCTTTGGCCGAGCAGTCAAGGATAGTTCGATTGCCTTTAAATCAAGTGGGATCAATCAATAAAATAAAGAAAACAATTTCGCAATTAGAACAAGA
>JAFGHU010000136.1 GCA_016929955.1 Bacteroidales bacterium
CGATCTGCTGTTTTAGCAACAATCTTACTTGGGCAAGCTCAGTTAATATTTCAGTATTTTCCGGAGCCAATTTATTCGCACTTTCCAGATTTTCAATAGCTGCAACGAAATTCTTTGAAGCTTTTTCTTTTTGCGCTTGATTCAAATAGTTTTCAATTTTTTTTCGATTTTCTACGAATTCATCTCGTTCTTTTTTAATACGGGCCAGCTCTTGTTTTGGTTTATCTTCGTAATCGATTAGTTTAGAAGCTTCCTCGTATAGCGAAATCGCCTTATCGTAAGCTTTGCTGGCATAGGCTTCTTCGGCCTCTCCCATTTTTTCTTCGTAAAGGATACGCAGCTCCAATTCATCATTAAGAATTTGAATTATCTCTTTAATCCTGTTTTTGGGATATTCGGCATTTTGATCCAACTGCAATGCCAATTGGTAGGTTGTTTTTGCGTTGTAATATTCTTTTTGCTTAAAATAGGCATCTGCTGAAGCGATAAGTTCCGTATAACTCAACGAATTTTGACCAACAAGCAGATTTGCATAAGCAAAAAATAAAAAAAGAAGAGTGTATTTAAAAAAGGCTCGAGCCATACTAAAAATTCGAATTTATTAACAAAGATTAAAGAGAACGATTCTCCCACAAATTTATTGTACTTTTACTAACTAATAAGGATTAAAACTAATGAAAATAATTGGAAACATTATTTGGGTAATTTTTGGAGGAATTGCTATTGCTCTGGAATATTTTGTCGCTTCCATCCTACTGATTGTCACAATAATAGGAATCCCATTCGGTATTCAAACGTTAAAATTAGGAGTACTGGCTTTATGGCCTTTTGGTAGCGATATTAGAGAAAAACCGCAAAATAGCGGATGTTTAAATACGTTGATGAACATTATTTGGATATTCATTGGAGGTATTTGGATTGCTTTAAGCCACTTGGTATTCGGAATCATATTTTCAATAACGATTATAGGTATACCATTCGGCATGCAGCATTTCAAACTGGCGCGATTGGCACTTACTCCTTTTGGAAAAGAAATTGTATAAAAATCATGAGTTTATTAATACAACATATCAAAGCGCTTGTCTTAGCAGAAGATGAGCCAAAATCTTTTTATGCGGGAAAAGAAATGGCAACTCTTTCGCTATTGAAAAATGCCTGGCTATATATTGAAGGAAGTCAGATTTCTGATTTTGGCACAATGGATACACTGCCCAATACTTACAAGGAAGCAAGTCAGATAATTGACGCTTCTGATCGATTTGTTTTCCCTTCCTATTGCGATTCTCATACCCATTTGGTCTATCCCGAAAGTCGCGAAATCGAGTACGTGAATAAAATAAAAGGTTTATCCTACGAAGAAATAGCCAAGCAGGGCGGAGGCATTCTTAATTCGGCTAAAAAGATGGCAGAAAAATCAGAAGATGAACTTTTTGATGAGGCAATGTTACGCCTAAACGAAATTATTCGTTATGGTACGGGCGCCGTAGAAATCAAATCGGGATATGGTTTAAACACAACCAACGAACTTAAAATGCTCCGTGTAATAAAACGGCTTAAAGCGAGTTCCATGCTTGAAATTAAAGCCACTTTATTAGGTGCACATGCCATTCCGATGGAATATAAAGCAAACCCCTCAGCCTATGTCGATCTCGTAATAAATGAAATGATTCCTCAAGTGGCTGCCGAGGATTTAGCGGATTATATCGATGTTTTTTGTGATAAAGGTTTTTTTACACCCGAAGATACCGACCGCATTTTAAATGCCGGTATGAAATATGGAATGCGGGCAAAAATTCATGCCAATGAGTTGGATTATTCGGGCGGAATTCAGGTAGGCGTTAAATACAATGCGCTCTCGGTAGATCATTTGGAATTTACGAGTGATGCCGAAATAGACGCATTAAAAAATACGGAAACAATGCCCACTATATTGCCAGGAGCAGCATTCTTTTTAAATATGCGCTATGCTCCTGCCCGTAAAATGATTGATGCCGGATTGCCGGTAGCTCTGGCCTCCGATTTTAATCCGGGCTCCTCACCTTCGGGCAATATGCAATTGATTCAGGCTATGGGAAGTATTTTGTACAAAATGACGCCTGAGGAAGGCATTTATGCAACAACCATAAATACAGCCTATGCAATGGGACTATCGGAAACACATGGTAGTATTGCCAAAGGCAAAGTGGCCAATGTATTTATAAGCAAAGCCATACCGAGTATTGAGTATATGCCTTATTCTTATGGAGATAATAAAGTAGAAACAATTATTCTAAGAGGTAAAATTATCAGCTAGCCCATCCCTATTAAACACAGTAATTTTGCTAAATTTGCATCAATATATAACACGATAAACCTATGGAAGATTTTGAAAGTATTCGGCCTTATAACGATTCTGAAGTCAACGAAAAACTTATCAAATACAACGAAAGCTCCGTATTTAAAAAAATGGTTTCCCATATTTATCCAACGTGGACACAAGAAACCATTGCGCGAAGAACAAAGAATATAACCTCTGCGCAGGCTTTTCAGGAATTACTGATTTTTCCGGCCGCTAAAGTGGCAATCGACCGTAGTATGGAACAATTCACCATCAGCGGCCTGGAAAATCTCAATCCCGAAGATAATTACTTATTCATCTCGAATCATCGCGATATCGTTCTGGATTCCACCCTTTTATATTACGTTCTGTATCAAAATGGATATAAACCCGGACAAGTGGCTATTGGTGATAATCTGCTGAGTTCCGAATTGGTAACCGACATCGTAAAAATGAACCGGACATTTATTGTAAAACGAAATCTGCCGGCCAGGGAAATGATAGAAGAAGCAAAAATCTTATCGCGCTATATGCGCTATGTATTAACAGAAAAGAAAGATTCTTGCTGGATTTCGCATCGCGAAGGAAGAACCAAAGACGGAAACGACCGAACAAATCCCGGCGTTTTGAAAATGATTGCTATGGATTGCAAAGATGATAAAATGGCCTACCTGAAATCGCTTAAGATTATTCCTTTAAGTATCTCTTATGAATACGACAGTTGCGATGTTTTAAAAGCCACGGAATTGGCAGAAATTGAATTGACAGGCTCTTATAAAAAAGATGGCACCGAGGATATGAAAAGTATTATCACCGGAATTACCCAACAAAAAGGCCGCGTTCATTTTGCCTTTGGCGATGTGCTTTCTGATGAGGCTTTTAATTTTAAATCTGATAAAGTCCAAGATCAATTTAAAGAATTGTCTGACAAACTGGACGATACGATTCATCAAAATTTCAGACTGTTTCCCGGTAATTACCTTGCCGCTGATCTGCTTCGCAATAGTTCCACATATGCTGATAAATACAATGCCTGGGAAGAAGAGAAATTCCTGAAACATTTTAACGAAAAATTAGAATTAAGAAAGAATAAAGAAGATTTTGAGGTTTATCGACGCATTTTCCTTGAAATTTATGCTAATCCTGTATTCAACCAACTTGAAAAGAAATAAAAATGAGAAAACTTATTGAATGTGTCCCTAATTTTAGCGAAGGACGCGATCTTACTATAATTAAACAAATTACAGACGTAATAGAAAGTGTTGAAGGGATCAGATTGCTTGATGTTGACCCCGGTGCTGCCACCAATCGAACGGTAGTAACATTTGTTGGAGAACCTGAACCCGTTATTGAAGCTGCTCTGCTCGGAATGAAAAAAGCCAAGGAGCTGATCGATATGCGCAAACACCACGGAGAACATCCACGCTTTGGCGCAACAGATGTTTGTCCGCTTGTTCCGGTAGCTAATATTAGTATGGAAGAAACCGTTGAATGGGCTTTAAAACTGGCCAAGCGCGCAGGCGAAGAACTAAATTATCCGATTTATTGTTATGAAAATGCAGCTCAAAAGCCAGAACGTAAAAATTTAGCCAATGTTCGATCAGGTGAATATGAAGGTTTAAAAAAGAAACTGACGGATTCCAACTGGAAACCCGATTTTGGGCCTGCGGCTTTTGTTGCTGAAACCGGTGCTACTGCTGTAAGTGCACGCGATTTTCTTGTGGCTTTCAATGTAAATTTAAATACAACATCCACACGTAGAGCCAATGCCATTGCTTTTGATGTTAGGGAGCGTGGAAGAGTAAAACGCGAAGGAAATCCAATCACAGGTAAAATCGTACTGGATGAAAAGGGAAATAAAGTAATGGTTCCCGGAACTTTGAAAGCAGTGAAAGCCATTGGCTGGTTTATCGAAGAATATGGAGTCGCTCAAATTTCGATGAACCTGACCAATATAAGTATTACATCGGTTCACGCAGCTTTTGACGAAGTAAGTAAGAAAGCCAACGAAAGAGGAATTCGGGTAACCGGATCTGAATTGGTAGGCGTTATTCCTTTAAATGCAATGCTTGAAGCAGGTAAGTATTTCTTAAGAAAACAAAAGCGTTCGGTTGGTGTTTCGAATGAGGAACTTGTGAAAATTGCCGTGCTTTCGATGGGTTTAGATGATTTAAAACCATTTAACCCCAAAGAAAAAATCATCGAATATTTGATGGAAGAAGAAGATGGCAAAAAGCTTATCGACATGAACCTTCGTGAATTTGCCAACGAAACATCTTCAGAATCACCTGCTCCAGGCGGAGGTTCTATATCGGCCTATGTTGGAGCTCTTGGTGTTTCGCTTGGAACTATGGTGGCCAACTTATCTTCGCATAAAGCAGGATGGGACGAGCGCTGGGAAGAGTTTAGTACGTATGCAGAAGCAGGTCAGAAATACAAGGATCTACTTTTACATCTAGTGGATGAAGACACCAATGCCTTCAATAAAATTATGGATGCTTTTAAGCTTCCTAGAGGAAATGAAGAGGAAAAAACTGCCCGTAAACTAGCCATCGAAGAAGCTTCTAAATATGCTATAGAAGTGCCATATAGAGTTATAGAGACTTCTTTAAAAGCGATGGAAATTATAAAAGCGATGGCAGAAATCGGCAATCCTAATTCTGTTTCCGATGCGGGTGTTGGTGCATTATGTGCCAGAACCGCTGTTATGGGTGCATATTTAAATGTAAAAATAAATGCTTCCGGATTGAGCGACAAGGTTTATGTCGATCACATCCTTTCTAAAGGAAAAGAGTTGGAAGAAAAAGCTCAAAATCTGGAACAAGAGATATTAGCAATCACTAATTCTAAGATAAACAATTCTTAATGCCTATGAAACAGCTGCATCTGTTAGTATTTCTAAGTGGACTACTCTTTGTTTTTGGATGTGCTCATCATAAAGCAAAGCATTCTAATTCGCAAATCGAACCTAGTTTTGGCCCGGAAAAAGGAACCTTGCTTATTATTGGTGGCGCAGCACGCGATCCCCTATTCTTAAACTTGTTTAAAGAATATGCCGGCGGCGATAACGCAAAAATAATTGTTGTCCCAACGGCATACGATGATCAGCAAATTGAGCAAGATTCCGGGTTTATCCGCTTAAAGTCGACATTCGAACGTGCAGGTTTTAGCAATATCACTGTGCTTCATACTCGCGATACTGCAACTGCAAATATGGAGGAATTTATTGCTCCCATTAGAGAAGCAAGTGGGGTTTATTTTATGGGAGGAAGACAATGGCGAATAGCCGATGGTTTCCTGCATACCAAAGCCCACGCAGCGTTTAATAAACTTTTGGATCGGGGTGGAATTATTGCGGGTTCATCAGCAGGTGCAACAATACAAGGTTCCTATTTAGCCAGAGGCGATACCAAAGCAAATACAATTATGGCCGGTGATCATACGGAGGGATTGGGTTTTATGAAAAACGTTGCCATCGATCAGCATATTTTGGCTCGAAACCGCCAATTCGATTTATTCGAAATTATTGATCATCATCCACAGCTTTTGGGAATTGGCTTAGACGAGAATACCGGAATATTAGTACACTACGATCGCTTTAAAGTTGTTGGCCAGCATTATGTTGCTATAATTGACGGAACAAGATGGTCGAATGAGAGAGATACTATTTATCAACTCCCAAAATATTCGAAGGAGTTTTATTTTCTTAAATCCGGAGATCAATACGATTTAAGAAGGCGCAAAGTGCTTATTGATAAAGAAATAAATTAAAGAAAATGCAACTCGAAGCTTGCATTGAAACGATTGATGAAGCCGTATTGGCACAAAAATACCAATGCAAGCGCATAGAAGTTTGTTCGGCTCTCGATTTAGGTGGTTTAACTCCTTCTTATAGCTTTATTAATACGTGTTCCAAGTTATCAGGAATTGAATCTCATATCTTAATTCGTCCACGAGCAGGGAATTTTGTTTACACTAGCAAGGAACTCAATCTTATGCAAGCAGATATCCTTTCGGCCGCTGAAGCGGGAGCAAAAGGAGTTGTCTTTGGTTGTTTATGTTCAGCTAATTCGATTGAACTCGACGCTTCTAAACGCCTGCTCGATTTTGCAAAAAGCTTGGATTTAAATGCTACTTTCCACCGTGCAATCGACTTTGTACAAAACTACGAGTACTCCATACAACAACTTATCGATTTAGGATTTGATCGTGTGCTTACATCGGGTCAAAAGCAAACGGCATTTGAAGGCCTTTCAAATATCAAATCCATATTAAAGCAATTTTCCAATCGAATAGAAATTATGGCGGGAAGTGGAATTGATGCCAAAAATGTCGCGGTATTTCAATCCATCGGAATCCATGCACTGCATTTTACAATCCGCAAAAATACGATGGAAAATGTCCAATCGAATATGGGGATTCAGTATCAAGCTGATGAAACTAAACTGAAAGCTATTATCAATAAAATAAAGCACTATGAAAATAATACAAACTGAAAAAATGCCAAAAGCGGCCGGACATTATTCAACAGTAATTGAACACCAAGGCTTACTCTATATTTCCGGTCAACTCCCTTTAGATCCTATAACACGAGAGAAACCGGACACTTTCCGGGAAGAAGTCGACTTGGTTTTTAAAAAGCTCGATCTCCTATTAAAAGAAGCAGGAAGTGCCAGAAATCAAGTATTACAGATGCGAATATTTTTATCTGATATCGCTCTTTGGCCGGAAATTAATGATTTATATGCCGCTTTTTTTGGCGATCACAAACCGGCACGAATTGTCGTTCCCTCACCTCCTCTGCACTATGGATGCTCTTTAGAAATTGAAGCAACGGCTTTTGTCTAAATTGCAGGATTTTTAATTAACTTTTTCTTTGCATTTTATATTGTAAAATATGCTAATTTTGTTAGGCAACCTTTAACCAATTATTATGAACCGAACTTTTCGATTTTCTACACCAATACTTTTGTTTATAGCCTTAATTAGCTTTTTACCAAAAAGCATTATTGGCCAGGAACTTAAGCAAGATAAAAATGATATTTTCGTTTTGTCTAACCTTATTTATCGTTCTGACGACCGTTTATTAAACGGGAAATATTATATTCCAAAACATTTTTTTGCCGAAGGGCATCCTTATTTTATTTCGAATGACTGGGTAAATAGCACATTGTTTATCAAAGGAATTAAATACGAAGAAGTTCCTTTGAAATACAATATTGAGGATGATCATATCATTATTAAAGCGGTTTATAAAAATAGGATTTCGAAAGATATTTTAATGCACAATACTTTTGTCGACTCTATCTATTTAAATCATCACATCATTCATAATACAGCCAATCAGTATCCGGAAAATAATATCGGTTTTGCCGAACTGATTTATAAAGGAAAAAACTACGCATATTTAAAACATGTGGTCGAATTTAAAGATGAGCTATCAGAAAGGCTTAAATACGGGAAATATTTACCCGAAAAAAAGTTTTTGTATTTATATGATGGTTCCACTTTTACGTTGATACAAAAAAAGAAAAACCTGTATAGCTATTTCCCCGAACAGGAAAAAGCGATAAAACAGTATATGAGAAAAAATGACATTCTCTTTAGAAAAGCAACAGCAGAGCAGTTAACCCATCTTATCCAATTTTGCGAACACTTGTAAAGTATGAAACAATTTAATATTAACCAAAGCTTAAATAGCAGATTGCAAATGCAAGATTCCGCAAAAATTTCAATTGACAATAACCAATACAAGTCACTATTTATCCACGTATTATCAGGATTAAAAAGCAAAATAAAACTCGGCTTAGTCGGTTTGTTTATTGTTTCTTTTGCTCAGCTAAATCAAGCGCAAATCAGTAAAGTAGATATAGCTAACATTAAATTATCGCGTAACTATTCCGATTTACCGTGGAATCAGTTTGTTCAGAAAATTGAACAAAATTATTCGGTGCATTTTTATTATCTATCCGGCGATTTTCCAGATTTCAGAATTTCTTTCGACTCGGAAAGTATAGTACTAAAAAAAGTACTCTCTGATCATTTTTTACAATACAATGTTTTTGTTACTTACGACGAAAGAGGCCATATTTTTCTGAGCAAAAATTCAAGTATTACCACACAGTTATCTCCTCGCTTTTTTAAAGCTCCAGCTGCCGAGGAAGAAACAGAAAGCGTAGATAGCACTAGCACAAATTTTATTCAAACCACAAAAGAATTTATTGCAAAAACTATAATCGTCGGGACAAAAGAAGGAGGCGTGAACAAAAGAACAGCTATGCTTAGTGGGATTGCGGTAAACGGCATGACCGGGAAAAACGTGGAAGGAGCCACCGTTGTAGATTTAATCAGTGGAAAGGGCACGGTGACCGATGAAAAAGGGTTTTATAAACTTTCACTCAATAAAGGAAAACACGTACTTAAAATAAGCAGTGTTAATATTTTAGAAAAGCAAATAGAAATTGATTTGCGATCAACCGGAACTTTAGATATCCTTTTGGATGATAAAATTATTATGCTTCAGGATGTTATTGTAAGTGCAGAAAGAGACAATAAAGTGCTTGGAACACAAATGGGATTAGATAAAGTTAGCACTAAAAATGTCAAGAAAATTCCCTTGGTATTTGGCGAGAAAGACATCGTAAAAGTAGCTTTATTATTACCCGGTGTCCAATCCGTTGGCGAAGGCTCTTCGGGATTCAATGTCAGAGGCTCTCCTACCGATCAAAATGTTTTCTATATCAATAATTTACCGATTTATAACACTTCGCATGTGGCCGGATTTTTCTCTGCCTTTAATGCCGATGTTGTGGAAGAATTTTCCTTGTACAAAAGCAATATTCCTTTGCAATACGGTGGCCGCCTTTCTTCTGTTTTCGAAATTAAAACCAAAGCCGGAAACAAAGATCATTTTACGGCTCGTGGAGGAATTGGCCCAATTACCGGTCGTGTAACAGTTGAAGGTCCAATTAAAAAAGAGAAAAGCAGCTTTTTGATTGGTATGCGTTCGACATATTCCGACTGGATTTTAAATTTTGTGAAAGATCCTATCATAAAAAATAGCCATGCCAAGTTTGGCGATATAGTGACAAATTTCAATTTTCAACCCACGGAAAATAATCAATTCAACTTCTTTACTTATTATAGTACCGACCAGATGGAACTTTTCACCCAGTCGAACTATGACTATCAGAATTTTGGACTATCTGCCAATTGGAAGCATTTTTTTAATAATCAGAAAAACAGCTTGGAAGTAAGCTTGGCACATAGTGGCTACAAATTTAGCGAAGAAAACACTCAATTGGAAGTAGCCGCCTATTCGCATAATAATCAGTTGGGACACACCGAATTTAAAGCGATTTATGCCTTTGCTCCAATCGAAAATCATAAATTCCAGGTTGGTATTAATTCTACACTTTATGCCATTGATAAAGGGGTTTACAATCCTTTAACAGGTATTAGCTTAATTAATTATACCGATTTAGGCAAAGAAAAAGGATTGGAGAGCGCTTTCTTTATAAGCGATGAATGGAAAATTAACGACAAGCTCACAGCTTCGGGGGGCTTGCGCTTTAATTTGTTTACCTATTTAGGCGAACAAGATGTTAATATCTACAAAGAAGGATTGCCTTATACCGAAGACAATATTCTTGAAGTTGTGCATTATTCCAATTGGGAACCTATAAAAACTTACGGTGGCCTGGATTATAGAATAGGAATGAATTATTTGATCAAGGATAATGTTTCTGTAAAAGTAGCCTACAACCGCTTGCATCAGTATATTTATATGCTTAGCAATACAATTGCGGTTTCGCCAAATTACAAATGGAAATTGAGCGATTACAATACGGAGCCTATTATTGGCGATCAGTTTACACTGGGATTTTATAGCAATATTTGGAACAATCGCTACGAATTCTCTATCGAAACTTATTATAAAATCACCCAAAATGTGGTTGAGATAAAAGATGGAGCCAACTTATTTTTTAATCAAAATACCGAGCAAGCCACATTACAAGGCAATTTAGATGCCTATGGTATTGAGTTGATGTTAAAAAAGAATGTAGGTTCGTTAACGGGATGGATTAATTATACCTATTCCAATTCAAAAGTATTGGTCGATAGTCCTTTTGCCGAAAACCGAATTAATTATGGAGAGCCCTACCCTTCGAATTACGATAAACCCCATGCTTTTAATCTTGTGGCCAATTACGATTTATCAAGGCGCTATGCCATTTCCGGAAATATAGTCTATTCGACCGGACGTCCGATTACTTATCCAACATCTATTTATTATTTAAATGATATTCCCACATTGAGCTATTCCAGTAGAAACGCTTACCGAATTCCTGATTATTTACGATTGGATTTATCGCTCAATGTTGAAGGAAATCTTCTTAAAAGAAAATTGGGACATGGCACGTGGGCGTTTTCAGTATACAATGTATTAGGTAGAAAAAATGCTTTTTCTGTCTATTACGAAGAAACGGACGGCAATATAAAAGCGTATAAGCTTTCTATTTTTGGCGCTCCCATTTTTTCCGTTAGTTACAACTTTAAATTAGGTAATTATGCAAGCGAATAGATATAAAATTTTTAATTGGGCATTTGTATTTGCTTTCTTTGTTTTTACCACTTCGTGTGTCGAAGAATATTGGCCCGAATTGAATGCAAACAGCGATCAGCTCTTAGTTGTCGACGGAAAAATAACAAACTTCCCAGGCCCCTATTCCGTTAAACTATCCAGTTCAGGCTCCATAAACGATCCTGCCTATATTCCTGTTTCGGGCGCAAAAATAATCATTATCGATAACCAAGGAAATCAAGAATTTCTAAGCGAAAAAAGTGCCGGAAGTTATGAAACCAGTGCTACCGGCATGCAAGGCGTTATCGGACGATCATACAAAATAAGAATCGAACTCAATAGCGGAAAAATTTACGAGTCTGATTTTCAGGAATTGCTAAACCCTGTTGAAGTTGACGAAATTTCCTATGAAGAATCGTGGAAATTAGCAGAAAACGAATTGGAATTTGATCAGGAAGGTTTTCAGTTTTATATAAGTAGCAAACGAGCAAGCAATCCGCAAACCTATTTCTACTGGGAAGTGGAAGAAACTTTTGAATATCATTCTGATTATGAAATCATTCTTGTGTACGATGGACTCGTTCACGATACCGATTATCACAATCCTTATGGTTTTGCAAGAACAGTTAATCCCGATACCTTATTCTTCTGCTGGACTACCCAAAATGTCCCCGAACGTTTTAGCTATAGCACCGAATATTTAAGTATTCCTAGCATAAATAAATTGCCTTTGCATTTTGTTCCATTTGCCGACGAACGTTTAAAAGAAAAATACAGCATTCAAGTTAAACAGTTTACGATTTCAGAAGAAGCATTCACTTTTATTGATCTCTTGGATAAACAAAATAGCAGCAGCGAAGCCTTATTTACTACTCAACCATTTCAAATAAGAGGAAATATAAGCAATCTAGATGATGATACCGAGCCTGTTCTTGGCTATTTTATGGTAGCTTCAGGAACAAAAAGCGAACACTTGCTGTGTAAAGCTCCGGACAGAATACGTTATAACAGAACTAAATGCGCAGCAGATACAACTACTTATGCCATAACTAATAATATGAGGATTGCACCCGCTGAATCGCTTCCCTTATATTATACCTATGTTTATTTTGAAAATCCCGACCAGACTATGGCAGAAGCCATAGAAGCTTTGGCCTGGGTTCGACAAGATTGTTTGGATTGTACTCGTAGAGGCGGAAGTCATATTAAACCGGAATTTTGGGATTGGTAGAAAAAAAATTAGACATGCAAAAAAGAGCTTTAATACTATTTTTAGTTGGATTTCATTTTTTATTAAATGGCCAAACCATCATCGATACGGATCATTTCAATAATCCGCTTCCTTTCGAACATATCCATTTTTTTACGGATAGAGATCTATACCTAAGTGGCGAACCGATTTGGTTTAGAGCCGATATACAACTCGATAAGCACACAACAGACCTTAGTAAAATCATTTATGTCGAACTTTTCAACGCAGAACAAAAATCGATAGTTCATAAAAAATACAGAATCAATCAGAACCAAGCCCAAGGAGTTTTAGAAATTCCATCGGAATTTTTATCAGGTACGTACTATATTAGAGCCTATACCAATTATTCGAAAAACTTTTCTGTCGACAACTATTTTTTAGGAGCAGTTCAGATTATCAATCCTCGCATTGGACTTCCTCCCCTTGAGAAAGGCAATAAAAAAGATGCAATCCGAACTGAAATTCAGGAGAATATCGCAGCGCCGATTTCCATAAGCACCCAAGCAACGAATAATGGCCAGCAGATTGTTTCTATTTCACAACAAAAGGCTTTGCCGGCAAACAAAAACTACACGCTGGAATTGGCAAATAATCAAGTTCAAACACTTTCCCAAACCGAATTTCAATTCAATGGATTACAAACTCAAATCGTTTTACCCAAATCAAAAATTGGTTTTGAGGGCTTGTATTATTTGATTTTGAAAGATGAAACCGGAGACATAGTTGCTATTAACGCATATTGCACAAATGAAACTGCATCTAAAGAAGCTCAATTTTCCGGTGAGGAAACTCATTTTAAAAAGCGTCAAAAAGTTAGCATTCCAATAAATAAATGGAACGCTAATGAGTATACAACACTTGGTATCAAAGTCGTTCAGAAAGGAACCGTTTTTTCTCAAATGGAAAAATTTAAAAGCTATTTAGATGAGCCTAATCTGCTCTTTTCTTTTTTAAAAACACAATTCAACCCTAAAGATCTTACAAGTACCGAGCAAGAAATTATCTTACAAACACTAAACAACAAACTCAAAGAAAAAGACTTCCGATCGCTTTTCTATACGCTAAAACCTACTCAATTAAAATGGATTCCCGAGGTAAGAGATATCGGTTTAAGCGGAATTGTGGTAAATAAACGCACACAGGAACCGCTTGAAAATGTGCCTGTTTACTTATCTATTTTTAAGAAAAACCCTCAAATTCATATCTATGAATCGCGAAAAGATGGCAGCTTCTTTTTTTCACTGAATAATTTCGAAAATGAGCAGGATGTTTTTCTGTGTCCGCTTTTCGAAAATGCTGATGAGCTTGAATTAAAGGTTAACAAAGATTTTTATCCCGTTTTCCCAAAATTAAAAGCACTGCCCTTAAGCATAGATTCAACGGATACCGATTTAATTGAGCTAATGATGATAGCCGCTCAAACAGCAAAAGCCTACGAATTAATACCTATGGATCAGGATAAAAGCATTAGTCACTTGCCTTATTCGTTCGAAAACCCACAGATTTCAGTTGTACTCGACGATTATATAGAAACACCAACTTTAGAAATCGTGTTTAAGGAATTGGTGCCCAGTGTTCGGGTTAAAAAACGAAAAGACATATACAGCCTTGCCATTTTTGATTCCGAAAGAGAATTGTACTATAACGATCCTTTAATTTTAGTTGATGAAGTTCCCGTTTTTAATGTGAATGAACTCTTAAAGATATCGCCTAAAGATATTGAAAAGATTGAGGTTCATAAATCTCCATTTATACTAGGCGATCATACGATTAACGGCATCATTATGATTCGAACGTTTACGGATAATTTTGGAGGCATGGTTATGCCAAAATCATCCACTTTCTTCGAATATCAAACGCTTAGCCCAAGCTTTAAATTTAAAGCAATTCAATATGATAATCCATCGGCATTAAATTCGCGTAAAGGCGATTTTAGAACTTTATTGTATTGGAATCCGTTTTTATTGAAAAATAATCCAATTTCATTTTATACTTCAGATCAAAGCGGCGACTATGAAGTTTATATCTTTGGCAAACAGAATAATGGTCAATCGATTAATTTTAAAGCATTTGACCTAAAGGTAACGGAGTAAGAAGCTCTGCTAATTTTTTTTGAAACAATCAAAACGAAATTAACCCGACGAATTGATTATTTTTGCATAAAATTTAAATTATGCAAGCATTTTCTTTGATTGAAATTATTGGTTATCTGGGCTCTTTCTTTATCGCATTTGCGATGACTTTTAGTTCTATCATTCGCCTCCGTTGGTTTAGCTTAATCGGCACTATTTTATTTACAACCTATGGTTTTGCTATTGGGGCTTATCCAGTAGGCATCGTTAATGCTTTTATTATGATTACGAATATTGTTTTCTTAACAAAGCAATATACAAAGAAAGAACTGTTTAGAACCCTATCCGTCCGGAATGACAATAATTATTTGCTCGATTTTATTCAATTCCACAAAGCGGATATTGCCAAATTTTTTCCCAAATTTGAACATCATGTTTCCGATGAGAAAATCAGTTTCTTAGTCTTACGCAATATGCAGGTAGCCGGTGTTTTTATCGGAAGAATGATTGATAAAAATACACTTTGTGTCGAACTCGATTATGTAACACCCGAATATCGCGATTATAAATTAGGCCAATATATTTATAATGCCAAACAGCCTATTTTCCTCGAGCGTAGCATTAATACCTTGATAAGTGGCAGTTATAGCCTGAAAAACGATGCCTATCTTAAAAAGCTAGGCTTTGAAGAAAAAGTGCAAGAAGGCAATACGATTTATTATAAACATTTTGAATCCTAGCGGCTCCGCTTTTTTTAAAGCTCTAAAATGCAAAATTCATCCATGAAATTGCTTATCAAAAATGCAAAACTTGTTTTAGCAGAAAAGATTCTGGAAGCCGATTTATTGATCGATGAAGGTAAAATAGCCAAAATCGACACACAAATTAACGCCACAAATACGGCTGTTTTAAATGCCCATGGAAAATATATTTTGCCCGGAGGCATTGATCCTCATGTACATCTGGCGCTCTCAACACCAAATGGTTTTTCTGCCGACGATTTTGAAACAGGAAGTCGGGCAGCTTTAGCGGGTGGAACAACTACATTTATCGATTTTATCACACCCAAAAAAGGGCAAAACCTTATAGAGGCCTATCATCAGCGCCTTGCCGAAGTTAAGCTTTGTGCCTGCGATTATGCTTTTCATATGAGCATTATTGAATGGAGAAAAGGAATTCAGGAGGAAATGGAGGCCTGCGTAAAAGAATGTGGAATAAACTCGTTTAAAACTTACCTGGCTTATCAAGAAACGATTGGCATTCAATTTGACGAACTCGAAAAAGTAATGCAGGTAGCCAAATTGCTCAACGCGATGGTAACTATCCATGCCGAAATGGGTGACACCATTGATCAATTGCGAACTAAAGCCCTGAAATATAAGCAAGTAGATAGTATTTATCACGCAAAAACACGACCCGATTATACAGAATATCAGGCAATAGAAAAAATTATCGAATTGGTTAGAAAAACGAAATGTCGCACTTATATTGTTCATGTTTCTACAGCCGAATCCTTAAATAAAATTGCGCAGGCGCAAAATGAAAAGTTGCCCATTTTTGCTGAAACTTGCCCTCAATACTTTACATTCAATGCTTCCGTTTATCAAAAAGCCGATCCAGAAAATTTAGGTTTTATAATGAGTCCACCCATCCGAACTGAGGAAAATAGGTTGGGCATTGAAAAACATATTTCATTGGGTACAGTGAGTACGCTGGGAACAGACCATTGTCCTTTTACGTTGGCACAAAAACAAAAAGGAACTAATTTTGCTGAAATTCCCAATGGCGCGGGAGGAATTCAAGAACGATTGTCAATTTTTTATAGTCGATTTGTGCATAATAAGCAACTCACATTCAATGCTATGGCTAGCTTAATAGCTAAAAATGCCGCCGCACTATTTCAACTGCCAAATAAAGGAGAGATTGCTGTTGGTTTTGATGCCGATTTGGTTGTTTGGGAAGAAAAAGCCCAAAAAGTTAAAGATCAAAAGCTTTACTCCAGCGGCGATCTGATTATTTACGCTAATGAAATTATACAAGGCAAAACCGATATTGTTATAAAAAATGGAGAAATTGTCTATCAAAACGGAATACTCAAAACAGATTTAGCCGGCGGACGTTATATTTTTCGAAAATAAAATCAATGGAAATAAAATCAAACTATTCACTTAAAAAGCACAATACTTTTGGCGTTGATGTCAGCTGTAATACTTTTGTTACCTTAACTAATCAAAAAGAAGCAAGCGACTATGTACAAAATAAGCTGGATAAAACACAGCCTTATCTGCTTATCGGAGAAGGAAGTAATATCCTGTTTATCAACGATTTTGAAGGCACGGTCATCCACATGCAAAACAAGGGATTTGAAGTACTCGACGAAACCCATAAAAATGTTTGGATAAAAGCAGCTGCCGGAGAAATTTGGGATGATTTTGTGGCGTGGAGTGTAGAACGAAAATACGCCGGAGCCGAAAACCTTTCCTTGATTCCGGGTACTGTGGGCGCAGCTCCTATTCAAAATATTGGGGCCTACGGAATAGAACTTTCTGAAATATTTAACGGACTGGAAGCCATAGAGATAGAAACCGGAGAACTTCGTCGATTTTATCTTAGAGAACTGCAATTTGGGTATCGCGACAGCCTTTTTAAACAAGAGCTCAAAAACAAATACATTATTACAGCGGTTATTCTGAAATTAAATAAATTTCCGTTTTTCAAAATCGATTATGGCAATATCAAAGCAGAATTGGAATCGATGAGCTACGAAAATTTGAGTATAGCTATTATTCGTCAAGCGATTATCAATATCCGCAATCGTAAATTACCTGATCCTAAACTCCGTGGAAATGCAGGTAGTTTTTTTAAAAATCCAATCGTTAATCAAAAAATGCACAACGAATTAATAAAACGTTTTCCAAAATTAGCATCTTACGATTTAAAAAACGGAAGTTTCAAGCTTGCAGCTGCCTGGCTTATCGATCAAGCAGGATTTAAAGGATTAAAAAAAGGAAATGTAGCCGTGCACGAAAATCAGGCACTTATTCTTACAAATTTGGGCCAAGCCAGCGGGAAGGAACTATTGTCGTTTTCAGAAGAAATTCAACGAAAAATAGAGGAGATGTTTGGCGTTGAATTGGAGCGCGAAGTTAATATTATCTAAATTTTTTCTGTATTTCGTAATTCCGGATTTGATAATATTCTAATTTCGCATTCGGATAGCAGAGCAAATTATACAAATCTGTAGCTATTAAAGAACAATTATTAGAAACTAAATTCGTTTAAAAAGAAGAACAAACAATAGTTAGATAAAAACTCAAACCTTTCAAATTATGAAAAAATTAATCATTTTATTTGCACTTGCTTTTGGATTTGCAATATCCGGAATTGCTCAGGAATACAATTCAGCCATAGGATTAAGAGGTGGTCTGTCGAATGGATTGACGTTTAAAACTTTTATTAGTCAGAATACAGCACTGGAATTCTTATTGGATACCCGATGGCACGGAATTAATATTACCGCACTTAACGAAATTCACGATCAGGCTTTTGATACAGAAGGACTTAACTGGTATTACGGCTTTGGAGCACATATTGGATTTTGGAATGGATTAGACGTAAGTTGGGCCGACGATAATGAATCCTATACGGTTTTAGGTATTGATGGAATTCTTGGATTGGAATACAATTTTAAAGACTTACCAATAAATATCAGTCTCGATTGGAAACCGGCATTTAACCTTATCGGCAATAGCGAATTCTGGGGTGATGGCGGTGCTTTTTCTATTCGTTATATCTTCTAAAAATCAAATATTTAGAAGATTTTATTTTAAGAGATATTTTCTCAACGCATTTCGATCGAGTTTGCCATTTTTTGTTTTGGGGAGTTGCTCTATAAATACGATTTCTTTGGGTCGTTCAAAACGACCCAAAGCCTGATTTACTGCACTTTGAAATTCAGTAAGATTCAAATATTTTTCACCTTCGATGACCAAGACCAGTTTCTCGCCGAGCGTTTTGTCTAGTCGTGAACTAAAAGCAAAATCAGAATCAATATATTTGGCAATTTTACGCTCTAAAATCTCCGGTGATAGTTTTATCCCTCCGGAATTAATAATAAAATCAGCTCGACCTAAAAATCGAAATTGCGTAGAACTAATCAATTCCACACGGTCGTTGGTTTGAATTTTGTCCTTTTGAATATAAGGCGCGAAAATGCTCAGACATAAATTTTCGTTCACTCCAAACTCTACCGTATTTAAAGCCTGAAAATAATCCGTTTTTTGTTTCCCGTTCAGCGCCTGCAGAGCAATATGGGTAATGGTTTCCGTCATTCCGTAAGTAGACCAAAATTCAGCGTTTAAATCCTGCAATTTTTCTATAGCCGCCGGCCTAATTGCAGCGCCACCAATAATGATTTTGTGGAAATTATTCAGAGCTAGGGCATTCTTTTTTAATGCCGATTCCAATTGCAGAGGGACTATTGCCGTAAAAAAATAAACGTTTGTATTTAACAATAAAGCATCACTTTGAGGGGCTGTATAGTGCAAATCAAATCCGCCCACAAAAGCACGAACCAGCATCATTTTTCCTGCAATATATTCTGCCGAAAGACAAAGCAAGGCTGTTTTTTTTTCATCCAAATCAAAAAAAGTATTGGTAGCAATAGCACTGGCTAGCATTTTATCTTTTTCAATTTGTATGGTCTTTGGTTTACCTGTAGAACCGGAAGTTTTAACCAAAACAAAAGAATCGGTATTCAACCAATCCAAAATAAACAAGAAAATAAATTTTTCCCAGTCAGCAAGCAGGGAATCTTGCATTTTTTCTTTTGCTAAATGCAAGAGCTCCGGGTGGGAATAGGTTATTCCATTTAGCTTTAAAGAAGTATATTTTGTCCAAGAGTCAATCACAATTGCCATTTCAATGTATCTAATTTCCAATTTATATCTGAAAGATGCCAAAGCCTGGCTTCTTTTATTTGCAGTGGACTTTCGATATTATTGCTAAATAACTGGCCTGTTCCCAAACCTTGATAATTAGTGTTAGACAAAGAAAAAGTCCATTGTGCAATCGCATTTAACCCAATATTGCTTTCCAATGCAGACGTGATCCACCAAGGAATCGATCTTTTTTCAGCCAGACGAATCCATTCATCTGAAGCAGCAAAACCTCCCAATAATGCCGGTTTTAAAATGATATACTGCGGCCGAATTTCATCCAATAATTTTTCTTTGGCATTGCTTGCTAGCACGCCTATTAATTCCTCATCAAGTGCAATAGGGATAGGTGTTTTGGCGCAAAGTTGCGCCATTTGGTCAATTTGCTGCTGAAGGATGGGCTGCTCAATAGAATGGATCTGATATTTTTCCAAAGCACGGAGTTTGTCCAAAGCTTCATCCGCCTTAAATGCCCCATTGGCATCTACACGCAATTCCAATACATCGCTGGAAAATAACGACCGAATTGATTTGAGCAGATCAAGTTCCTCGTCGAAATCGATAGCTCCTATTTTTAATTTCAAACAATGAAAATTTTGGTCAATCTTTTTTTCGATTTGTTCTTTCATAAAATGCTTCTCTCCCATCCAAATCAATCCATTGATAGGAATCCCATTTAATCCTTGTGTAAAATTATTTGAAAAAAGTACGCGTTTGCCGCCTTTAATAAAATCGAGAAAAGCCATTTCAAGACCAAATCGGATACTGGGCCACTCCAATAATTCGGAGGAAAGATTTCGTAAATAAAACTTAGGACTTACGACAAGTTTATTTAAAACCGCTTCATAACCGACCCTATCGTCATAACTCAGACCACGAAAAAGATTACATTCTCCAATTCCAAAAACCTGAGGTACAGCATCATCCCATATTTTCAGAAAATATGTATTTTTCGACTTTAAGATGCCACGTGAGGTTCCTGCCGCTTGCTTAAAATTCAGTTTATATTTTTTCCATTCCAGTTTCAGCATCGCTAAATATTTTAATCAAAAATAGAATCTTTCTGTTAGAATAACCAACAAACTAAATATTCCATTTTAAACAACGCGATGCAAAAGCAAAGGAAGTTGGTTTTTAGAATAAAACTGAATAAGCGCGCATTCTGAAAAGTCCTAAAAAAAACGTACTTTTGCGTTAATAATTAACTTAACAAATAACGATATGGAAAATATAGCTTGGGGTGAATTACCCTTTGGATATTTTAAAACAGATTATAATGTTCGCACTTATTTCCGCAATGGTAAATGGGGCGAAATGGAAATTTCTTCTTCTGAAACCATCAATATACATATGGCCGCCACCGCTTTGCATTATGGTCAGGAAGCTTTTGAAGGTTTAAAAGCTTTTCGTGGTAAAGATGGTAAAATTCGTTTATTCCGTTGGGAAGAAAATGCAAAACGCATGCGTAATTCAGCTCAAGGAATAATGATGGCCGAGGTTCCTGATGACCTTTTCTTTAAATCGATAACTACAGCCATAAAAATGAACGAACGCTTTGTTCCGCCCTATGGAACCGGCGCTAGTTTATATGTGCGACCCTTATTATTTGGCAGTGGACCGCAGGTTGGCGTTAAACCAGCCAATGAATATATGTTTTTGGTTTTTGTAGCACCCGTAGGTCCGTATTTTAAAGCAGGATTTAAACCCGTTGATATTCAGCTTGTAAGAGATTACGACCGTGCAGCACCACTTGGAACCGGTCATATCAAAGTTGGCGGCAACTATGCGGCTTCTTTACGTGCAGCTGATCGCGCGCATAAAGAAGGTTATGCTTCGGTATTATTTCTCGATGCAAAAGAAAAAAAGTATATCGACGAAGCCGGACCAGCAAATTTCTTTGGAATTAAAGGCAATAAATATATCACACCGGACAGCGGCACTATCCTTCCATCCATAACCAATATGAGCTTAAGACAGATTGCTAAGGATATAGGATTAGAAGTCGATTTACGTTCTGTTGCTGTTGAAGAACTTGGCGCATTCGATGAAGCAGGCGCTTGCGGAACTGCAGCCATTATTTCTCCGATCGGAAAAATATACGATCGTTCAGAAAAAAAGACTTATACGTATTCAAAAGACGGAAAAGTTGGTCCTATCTCTCAAAAACTATACAATACCCTTTTAGGTATTCAATTGGGTGAGATTGAAGACAAACACAATTGGAATACAATAGTTGAGTAATTGTGTAAAAACCATAAACCGTTTGTGAAAATTTACAAGCGGTTTTTTTATGCATTTAAAGTTTATTTAGAATTAATCCATATTGTATATTTTTTATATATTTGCAAACGTAAATAAGGTATTCAATTTATTCAGTAACTAACTGATAATAAGATAAAACAAATAAAGATGGCGAAATTTGAAGTTGTCATGCCCAAACTGGGCGAAAGCATTATAGAAGCAACAATTACAAAATGGTTAAAAAATGTAGGCGATCCTATTGAAGAGGATGATGCAATTTTGGAAATTGCAACGGATAAAGTAGACTCCGAAATTCCTTCACCGGTAGATGGCGTTTTGGCCGAAACTTTTTTTGAAGAAGGTGATGTAGTAGCTGTTGGTGCTGTAATTGCTGTTATCAATACAGAGGGTGAAGAATCAGAAAATAAAAAAGAAACGGTAGATGCTCCTGAAATTAAAGCAGAACAGATCAGTAAAGAAATTGAAGAAGCTGTTGAGGAGGTAGCGGATACCAATTCAGATTTCAAAGCATCTGATCGTTTTTATTCACCTCTGGTAAAAAGCATTGCTAAAGAAGAAAATATTTCTTTTGAAGAATTGGAACGTATTGCCGGCAGTGGAAAAGCAGGGCGCGTAACCAAGCAAGATATTCTAAACTACCTAGAAAACAAGGGTAAAGAAAAAGCAGCTATAGCAACTTTTCCTCCAACAAAACCCGTTAAATCAGCAGGCGAAAATATTTCGGTCGCAAGTGGCGATCGGGTTGAAGAAATGAGCCGCATGCGCAAACTCATTGCTGATCATATGGTGATGTCGAAACAGGTTTCGCCTCATGTAACTTCTTTTATCGAAGCCGATGTTACAAAAATTGTGAACTGGCGAAATAAAGTGAAAGACGGTTTTCAAAAGCGAGAAGGCGAAAAAATCACGTTTACACCAATCTTTATCGAGGCTACAGCTAAAGCATTACGCGATTATCCTGCATTGAATGTTTCTGTAGATGGAAGCAAAATTATCTACCGAAAAAATATTCATATCGGAATGGCAGCCGCCTTGCCCGATGGCAATTTAATTGTTCCCGTTATCAAAAATTCAGATCAAAAGAATTTAATCGGTATGGTGAAAACAGTTAACGATTTGGCCACTCGTGCACGTGCCAATAAATTAACTCCCGATGAAATTAGTGGAGGTACCTTTACGGTTACCAATTTCGGAAGTTTCGACAGTTTAACCGGAACCCCAATAATCAATCAGCCTCAGGTTGCTATTTTAGGACTCGGTGCTATTGTTAAACGCCCTGTTGTTATCGAAGCACCAGAAGGCGATACTATCGGAATCAGAAGTATTATGATGCTGTCGCTAGCCTACGACCACCGTGTTGTTGATGGAGCTCTGGCTGGCTTATACTTAAAGCGCTTACGCGAATACATCGAAAATTTTGATGGAAACCAAAGCATTTAATTGTTGACAATTTTATTAACAAAGCCGAGTAAGCCATTTCTTATTCGGCTTTTTAGTTTCTTCTAAAACAGGAAAAACCTACCTTTGCCCCGTAATAAAAAAAATTATAATGGAATTAAATTTAAAACGTCCAATTGCATTTCTTGATTTAGAAACCACCGGAATTAAAGTAGCTTCAGATCGAATTGTAGAAATTAGTATAGTGAAAATTCATCCGGATGGCAAAAAAGAAATTAAAACACGGAGAGTTAATCCGGAGATGCACATCCCTGAAGAAACATCGGCCATTCATGGCATCTACGACGAAGATGTAAAAGACGAACCCACTTTCAGACAATTGGCAAAAGGCTTGTATCAGTTTTTAAATAACTGTGATTTAGCCGGTTATAACTCAAATAGATTTGATATTCCATTATTGGTTGAGGAGTTTTTACGTGCAGATATCGATTTTGATATTGAAAACAGAAAACGCATTGATGTTCAAAATATATTCCACAAAATGGAACAAAGAACATTAGTAGCTGCTTATAAATATTATTGTGGCAAGGATTTAGAAAATGCACATAGCGCTGAAGCCGATACCATAGCCACCTACGAAGTTTTAAAAGCACAATTGGATCGATACAAAGGAGTGGAGTTTAAAGATAAATCGGGACAAGTAAGCATACCAGTCGTAAATGATATAAATGCCTTGGCTGAGTTTTCGGAAGTTAATAAATCTGCAGATCTTATTGGTTTTATAATCTACAATGATCAAGGCGAAGAGATTATCAATTTCGGAAAACATAAAGGCAAACTGGTCAGCGAAATTTTCAATACAGAATCATCCTATTACGATTGGATGATGAAAGGCGATTTTCCATTATCCACAAAAAAAGTGATTACCAAATTAAAATTAAAAAGCAGCAATTTGGGCAATATGAAATTGTTTTAAAACCAAGAAAACCAATAGTATGAAAATCATTTGTATAGGACGAAATTATATCGATCATGCCAAAGAATTAAATAATCCCGTGCCTAAAAAGCCTGTGTTTTTTATGAAACCGGAGACATCGCTCCTGCAAAAAAACAATCCCTTTTTCTATCCTGATTTTTCTGAAGATATCCACCACGAGCTGGAAATAGTTGTTAAGATAAATAAGGTAGGAAAACATATCTTAAAAGAATTTGCAAAAAATTATTACGATGAAATTGGTTTAGGGATTGACTTTACTGCTCGCGACTTACAAGCAGCTGCCAAAGCCAAAGGTTTGCCCTGGGAAATAGCAAAAGCATTTGACCACGCTGCTCCCATTGGTAAATTTTTGCCAAAGACTAATTTTACTGATATTCAAAACATCGATTTTAGCCTTAAAATAAACAACGAAATTCGTCAGGTAGGAAATACAAAAGATATGATTTTTAGCATTGACGAAATCATTGCTTATGTTTCCCAATTCGTAAGCTTAAAAATAGGCGATCTCATTTATACGGGAACACCTGCCGGAGTTAGCGCTGTTGAAATTGGCGATCGACTTCAAGGTTTTATTGGTGATGAGGAATTATTTAATTTCGAAATCAAATAGTCTTACCGCATTGCGCATTGAATTAAGCCTAAATATTTTATCGCTTACAATCAAAAATAGAAGCTTGCTAAAACACAAAATAGCATGAGCCGCTAATCGTGCTCATGCTATTTAAAAGGGACAAACTAATTTGCAAGCATCAATCCGTAATGGTTAATTTCATTGTTTTCCGAATCGTTGATGTTTCAAAATTGATTAAATAAATTCCTTTGCTATACGAAGTTAAATCAATCCGTTGCATAGAAGATCCTTCATCGGCTGTGCCGGTAAAAGTGTTGATTAAACGACCATTTATATCCACAATTTTTAGTGTATAATCTTCTTTCATTGTTAAATCGAAAAGTAGATTTACATAGGTTCTTGCAGGATTTGGAAAGAGATTAAACGGAGATTCTTCAATTAAAGCTGGCACATCAATTTTTGCCTCGCTCTTCGTTCGCGCACTTTGCGCCAACTCGCCAAAAGTAATAATCACATCTTCTTTATTCCATTCGTGGGCTATAAAGGACACATTAGCACCATTGGCATCCTTAACAATAAACTGCTTAATTTTTTCGCCATGTTCTATAATCAAGCTCAAATCCAGAGCTGGAGCTTGATCCGTTTTCAAGGTTATAGTCATACTATCTTTATCGACGGAATAATCAAAATCAAGCGCTTTTCTATCCAACCAATAATCGCCATAATCTTCAAAATTATAGGTAATTACACTTTCGGGAATGCTTGCCAACAAACCCTGTAAGGCTTGCAATTTCCACTCCCTATTTGGTGAAATCAATAAAGTTGTTGGCGCATTATTTTCGTTGTTTTTGGTAATCACTTCTTTCCAAATATTTACCACCTCATCAATATTTGTTTCCTCTAATTTATCTGTCGACGACCTATCTGTAAGCGTTAAAGGCAATTCGAGCACGCTTGTTTGTGTTCCGCTAAACGCTTTGTTTGTTCTTTGGAAATAAGGGAAATTTGTTAAAACATCATTCGCATTCATCGAAGAATTAAATGCATAACCCAAGTCATCCAACACATTGGCTAAGCGGATATTGAAAGCCATTGCTCCAGATCGGAAGGAACGCACATTCGCATTTAAATCAGTATTTAATAAATCGCGCGAAACTTCCAGCTCACCATAAAGGGTTCCTCCTGTGGTGAAAGATCCATTGTACATTGGCTGGTAATGGAATTGTGTATTACCAGGCATACCAATTGGGAAAACGCTGGTACTTGCAAAATCAGGGGCATGTGTTACAGAGTGACTACCAATCGTATGATTTCGATCGAGCAATTCGCGAAGTTGTTCGAAATTAGCCTCTTCGTAGTAAGCACTCATATATTCGTCTTTATTGTAATGCGTTGTCACAAAATAATGAGCGCTAATGCCTTGAATAAATTCCCAATTGGAGAAATAAGGCAGGGTGGCGATTATCTTTCTTGAATCTACATCATGCGTAATTAATAGAGCAGATGTAGACGCACCAGGTGAAGTATGTTTATAAACAGCCACTTTTTGATTATCCGTAAAAATTGCCCTTAATACCAGCATAAACACATCAGATGCGGGTTCAAAACCATTGGAATAGGTTCTTTGTGTACTGTAATCTTTATTCATAAGGTTACGCAAAACAACATCTTTCCATTCCACGCCAAAGGCATAAGCTTTTCCCTTGCTATAATCATTACGGCTTAGTGCCACACTGCGATCTTCAAATTGAGCCAGCATTTTAGCATGTTTTGTTTCATAGCCCAGACTATTCACCGATTTATAGTAATTGGGATCAGCCAGAGGAATTGTTTTTTCCAAAGGATCATCAATCCATTTTAGTTCAACTATTTTTTTATCAGACCATTCGATGGAATATCGGTTTGTTTTAAATTGCGATTCTGATATGCCAAATAAATCAAACAAAGCTGGATTTTCAACGCCTTGAGCTATTAAAATTCCGCCATTATGCACATAGTTATCCAATAGCGCTATTTCATCATCAGTAATTGTTTGGGTTGTTAAGGCAGAGGTCACTAAAACAAAATCCATTTTTGTAGCCAGCGCTAAATCGTCCGTTACGGAATAAGGAACGCCTGCAACATCGGCCATCTGAATAGCACTTGCATAATTTTCCTTATTAAACTCATTGTTTCTTAAGCTGTTGTCTAAAATTGCCAAACGATGTGTGCTTCCATCAACCGGCCATACTTGATCCGGATCTTTTACTAAACTGTAAGTCAGCGTATTCGATTGCCCTTCAAAAATGGTAACAGGTATTGAGTCGGAAGCGATATAGCCATCTCTTTCGACAATTAGTTTCAGATCCAAAAAATGACCGGCCTGCATCGTTTCTAGTCGTAGATTGGAATTCTCCTGACTTTCGGCTTGCATTAACAAATCACCATTTAAAAAAGCACTAACCTTTATTTGATCGAGATCCACTCCTGTTTCACTATCATTTGCTGTTATATCCAATTGATATAAATAAGTTATTAAGGTATTAATCGTTGTTTTTACATTATCATGCTCAGCCAAAAGCGTGGTTACCGTTCTAAAATCTTTATATTCCGCTTTTGATGATTTGAGGATAATATCCAAGGTAGCACTGCTATCTGTAAATTCTAAGGTATCCAAAGCGTTAGAACCTGTATTTCCAAAAGCAATTGTTGTAGAATCAGCCTTTAAAATTTCCCAATCGACATCGCTCAAATCCTCCGAATTTTCGTCCTTAGAATGGAGAAACAAACGGAATTGCTTTGGGGCTTCCGTTTCTTTTATCAGATCAATATTCAATGAATTTAACTGACCTTCGCTTATCGTGAGATTTATTGTATCTGAAATGAAATAGCCGGTTTTTTCGATTATCACTTGTAATTCTAAACTATGACCGGCTTGTGTAGTTTCAAGACTTGCCGTATGGCTTTCTAAACTCTCTGCTTCCATTAACAAGTTGCCGTCGAGAAAAGCTTTGGCATTGAAATGATCAAGCGCAGCATCGGTTTCACTATCTTTTGCCGAAACATTCAATTGAAACAAATAGGTGATTAAACTATTGCTTGTTGTTTTTTCTACATCCTGTTCTGCCGGAATTGTTGCAAGCACTCTATAATTTGTATACTCCGCTTTATTCGTTTTTAGAATGATATCCAAATTGGCATTAGCATTTGTAAACGATAAAGTATCCAAACTATTGGAACCTGTATTTCCAATACCCAGTTGTGTGGAATCGGCACTTAATACTTCCCAATTAACATCCGGCAAATTCTGCCCTTTCTCATCCTGCGATTTAATGATTAATTTATATTGTTTTGGTGTAGGTTCAACAATAACAGGATTACCTATTCGACTGATAATTAAATCATTGACCTTCCAGTTTGACGATTGAAATTCCAAGGCCTCTCCCGACTTATTAAGTACTTGAACATCCTCCAGATTCTGTCCGTTAGTTAGCACAATACTTTGAGCCGCTCCGATCGGATCATCCGTATCAAGCTTGATCGTTAGGTGCTTATCATTCAGTTTATAATCGAATTCTAAGTTACCACGAGCAATCCAATAATCACCAAAAGCATTCAGCTCATAAGTGATAACAGAAGCCGGCTTTTCAGCAATAATTTGCTGTAATGCTTTTAGTTTCCATCCCTTGTTGGGATGGATAAGTAAATTTGTTGGTGCATTATTATCATCGTTCTTCCTTAAAATATTTACCCAGTTTGGAACAACAATATCCATTGTTTCCTCGGTAAGTTTTAGGGTTTTTGAAGCATCGGAGATGGTCATAGGAATTTCCAGAACCTGTGTTGGAACACCACTAAATGCTTCGTTTGTTCTCTGAAAATAAGGAAAATTTGTTAAAACATCATTGGCGCTATTTGTTGAATTAAACTCAAAACCCAAATCCGACATCACATTGGTAAGGCGTAAATTAAAGGCCAAATAGCCGGCTCTGAAAGATCTGACATTGGCGGCAATATCGGTATTTAATAAATCGCGCGATACTTCCAACTCTCCGGTAACCGTTCCACCAACTGTTTGATCTACCTGATATTCAGGACGATAATTTTCCGTTGTATTTCCCGACTCTCCTATTGGGAATATAGAAAGACTCGCGAAATCGGGAAAATGACCAACAGAATGACTGCCTATTC
>JAFGHU010000015.1 GCA_016929955.1 Bacteroidales bacterium
GAAGGAATTATCTTTCTATTACTTACTTTATTCAATATTCGGGAGTTGATCGTAAATGCCATTCCTATAAATTTGAAACACGCTGTTTCTGCCGGTATCGGACTGTTTATTGCTTTTATTGGACTACAAAATGCGGGTATTATCCAAAATAACGATGCGGTTTTGGTTGGCTTGGGCGATATGGGCTCGCCAAAAGTAATGGTTGCTTTTTTTGGCATTTTAGTTATTGGCGTTTTACTGGTTTTAAAAGTAAAAGGTGCTTTATTAATCGGGATGTTGTCGTCAACTATCCTGGCCTTAATACTAGGTGTAACTCAATTGCCCGAAGGTGGTTTTGTCAGCGCTCCGCCATCGCTCGAACCTATTTTTTGGAAACTGGATTTTAGTCAGGTTTTTTCTGTAGATATGTTAATTGTTTTGTTCACTTTTCTTTTTGTGGATATGTTTGATACCGTAGGAACGCTTGTTGGCGTTGCAGGAAAAGCAAATATGCTAACCAAAGAGGGGAAAGTGCCCAGAGTTAAACAGGCTTTATTTGCCGATGCTATTGGTACAACTTGTGGTGCCATATTAGGTACTTCTACCGTAACTACTTATGTCGAAAGTGCTGCAGGCGTAAGCGAAGGAGGCCGTTCAGGCTTAACTTCTTTTACAGTGGCTGTTTTGTTTTTAATTGCGCTGTTTTTTGCCCCTCTTTTTATAATGATTCCGGGCGCCGCAACTGCTCCTGCATTATTTATGGTTGGTTTATTTATGATTTCACCAATATTAAAAATCAATTTCGATGATTATACCGAATCCATTCCGGCATTTTTTACAATTATTATGATGCCTTTAACCTATAGTATAGCCGAAGGTATTGTGTTTGGAATGCTAGCCTATGTTTTATTAAAACTCTTTACTGGAAAAATAAAAGATGTATCCCTAGTGATGTATGTGCTTGCCGTTTTATTTATCCTGAAGTTTTTTATGTAAAAAAGGAGCGGATAATAAAAAAAGGCTTTCATTTACGGAAGCCTTTTTTTTATTAGTTATTCAATTCAAATTTTTTTCTGATTTCTTGCTCCATTTTAAAAAAATAGAGTTTCTCCAAACTGTAAAGTTTCACTTCAATAATAAAATGCTGTTCATCTTCGTGGATAATATCAAGTTTTGGTGGCCGTGTTATGGAAGACCAAGGAAGACTCAATATTTCAAATCGAATTCTATCTAATTTTACTTCCGCCTTTTCGTTCTTTTTACTGGTGATGGTAAACGTATGACTCAATACCATTTCGCCAGGATGAATTTTAATAATGGTTTGTTGACTTAATTTGCTGTAAGGAATATAAATCATCTCTCCGGAATCGCTCTCAATCTTAAGCAACCGATTGCCCATTTCTATAATTTTTCCTTCCAAATTATCCACTTGAATACTGTCGTGCTCTTTAAAATCACGATTCATTTTAAATAAAGCACCGGCAATAAAATCTTTAATAGAATACCAGTATACCCAAAAACTACTTAGCATAAGCAATAAAAACAAGCCCCACGAATAAAGCTTATTCGAATTGGAGAACTGTTGTATGGCAATGACTAAAAAAAGCGACCAAACACCAATTTCGATTATGGCCATATATTGTTTAAGTAGATTTTTTTTTGTTTCGTTATGGATTAAAAAAGGTAGAAATCGTTTTAAAACGAGCAATACCACAAAGAGGAGTATAGCGAGAGCTCCAAATAACAAAAGCTCAAAATTTGAAAAAGTTAAAAATTCATTTTCCATAGTATTCATCTTTAAAACAATTGTCGTTTAATGAGTGCTTTTTGCAAGAAAGGCAATATATAAGGATTAAGCTCAAGAATGCCATCGGCCAATTGAACAACGATTCCGGCTCGTTTTAGTATATTTATTTTTTGCTGTGCTTTGGTTTCTGTTTCTCTTGTAATGCGAATTAATTTGTTTAAATTCATTCGTTTATGCAAAATAAATTGCATGATAAAGATCATCCAATCTGTTTCGAGATAATTGAAAATGGCTACATTGGGTTGTTCGGGTTTTCGAATATAAAGCATGGTGTTTTCTACCCGATCAATATGCACGATCCAGGCACTTAGCGCCACGCCTATATTTCCCTCGGAATAGTTGAAATAGCTCGAAAATAATTTTGCTTTTTTCCAGGAATGCAATGCTGTTTCGCTTGCGTTTTTATAGTGAAACTGCATGCCGGAAGTCTGATGCCTTTTTAGAATAGCTTCTTTAATTTCTTTCGCATTCATCGGCGATAGCTCAATCAGGTTGATAAAATGGCTTTCTATTTTTCTGTAATGATTGATAAGCTTAAAAGCATTGATATCACAAGCAAATAAAAAGATATGCTTCGACGAATATTCTTCGATTAGTTTGATTAACTGATCGATAACCCGCATTCCTTTGGGGCTTTTTTCCCACCAGAGCTCCAGATCATCAAAAACCAAAATACTTTCGTTGGGTAATTTATTAAGAATAGCGGCATAAGTCCCTGTTTTTTCTGTGGCCGATTGCAAGGCCGAAAGTAAATCGGACGGCGAAGTGGAGCCTGTATAAGGTGCTGAAATATGATATACATCACCATTTACGGGAACTCTATTTATTAGCTGATTTATAAAGAAACTTTTGCCCGAGTTTCTTTCGCCGGTAACTAAGATGCCTCCTTTGTATCCGTTTCTGATATGCATAAAACTTTGATTTGCCGATGCAAATTCAGTTTCGCGTCCAACCCAAAACTCTTTGGGGTAAAATTGTTTTCGCAAAAACAACTGCTTATAATAATCAGGCAATTTTTGTAAGTGTGCTTTAGAAAGGCTTACTTTATCATTAAATTGCAATAAATCTTTAACACGAACTTCTTTTTTGAGCATAGCTTTACTTAGTTTTCGCGCTAGAAGAAGTCCGCTGCTTTGGTTATACCATAATTTATTGAGTTGGTTTTCGAGGAAAGTATTTAAACGTTTTAATTGCGTTCTAA
>JAFGHU010000137.1 GCA_016929955.1 Bacteroidales bacterium
TAATACGGGCTCTGTAGTCGGAATTAATTCAAATATTTTTGGCTCGGGTTATCAACGCAATTTTATTTCCAGTTTTAAATGGGGTGGCCCTTCAGGTTTTAGTCGCTACGACTTAGAAAAAGCAATTAAAGTGGCCCGAATTGTCTATGACCGGAGAGGATTAGAATTTGATACCGTCAATGAAAATCTTTTCCGAAACGTTTTCGATATGACTGCCGGAACGAGTAATTATTAATCTTTTTACTGAAAACTTAAATCAAAATGCCCGCCAAGGGCATTTTTGGTATATGTTTTGAAAGTATTAAAAGGCTACTTGCACGCAATTATTTTTCCTGCTTCTAGTCGCTTGATTATCTGATGATTTCGATATTTTCAAATTATTCGGAGAAATAAATAGAATTTTGTTTAATAAAATGCTGACAAATTGTCAATAGAATATGAGTTTTAAAATGTCTAATTTACTTGATTTTACCGATCTTATAAGCAACGAAAGTGAGTTTATTCCTCTTTTAACAGAAGATGATGAAGAACAAATGAATACTGAATTGGTTCCCGATTCGCTTCCTGTTTTACCTTTGCGAAATACGGTTTTATTTCCGGGCGTAGTCGTTCCTATTACAGTAGGCAGAGATAAATCTATCCAGTTGATCAAAGATTCGTATGCAAGTGGAAATAAAACGATTGCTGTAGTTGCTCAAAAAGATGTAAAGATTGAAGAACCTGCTTTTGACGATTTGCATAAAATTGGAACTCAAGCTTATATCTTAAAGTTGCTCACTATGCCCGATGGGAGCACAACAGCAATTATTCAAGGCAAAAGAAGAATTAAGCTCGAAGAAATGACGAGTAGCGAACCTTATTTCAGGTCTACGATAAAACCTATTCTTGAAGATAAAAGTCAGGTAAACAGCGAAAATTTTAAAGCTTTATTGGAATCAGTTAAAGATTTATCTGCCCAAATAATAAAACTGTCGCCAAATTTACCGTCTGAAGCTGCTTTTGCACTTAAAAATATTGAGAGTCAAAGTTTCTTGGTCAATTTTATTGCTTCCAATTTAAATATAGAAGTTGAAGAAAAACAAAAATTGCTCAATATTGATTCGCTTCAAGTGAGAACGCAGAAAATATTGACTATTTTAACCAAGGAATTACAAATGCTTGAATTGAAAAATCAGATTCAAAGCAAAGTTAAAAACGATTTAGATAAACAACAACGCGATTATATTTTAAATCAGCAATTAAAAACAATACAAGAGGAGTTAGGAGATATTCCGAGTGATACTGAAATTACCGATTTAGAAGAAAAGGCAAAAAGTAAAAAATGGTCGCAAGAGGTTGCGGATACGTTTTCAAAAGAGTTAAAGAAACTCAAAAGAATGAACCATCAGGCTGCCGAATTCTCTATTCAGCTGAATTATTTAGAGACCTTAATTGAGTTACCCTGGAACGAATATACCAAAGATAAGAATGATTTAAATTTTGCCGAAAAAGTGCTGAATCAGGATCACTATGGTATGGAAAAAATCAAGGAGCGTATTCTTGAATATCTGGCAGTCATTCAATTAAAAGGCGATTTAAAATCACCCATTTTATGCTTGGTTGGCCCTCCAGGTGTTGGTAAAACCTCTTTAGGAAAATCAATAGCCAGATCGCTAAATAGAAAATATATTCGTATGTCATTGGGCGGTTTGCGCGATGAATCAGAGTTGCGTGGTCATCGCAAAACTTATATTGGAGCCTTGCCCGGCAGAATTATTCAAAATCTTAAAAAAGCAGGATCGGCCAATCCGGTATTTGTTTTAGATGAAATTGATAAAGTGAGTGGAAACAATTTTAGCGGCGATCCGCAAGCTGCATTGCTCGAAATTTTAGATCCTGAGCAAAATGTAAATTTCCACGATAATTACCTGGAAGTTGATTTTGATTTATCTAAAATTATGTTTGTCGCCACCGCTAATTCTTTGTCGACTATTCATCCTGCCTTGCGCGACCGAATGGAAATAATCGATTTGAGCGGTTATCTTTTGGAAGAAAAAATTGAAATCGCCAGAAAACATTTGGTTCCAAAGCAAATGAAAGAGCATGGCGTTAAAAAAGCGCAAATCACGTTTACAAAAAAAATACTCGAAAAAATTATTGACGATTATACGCGCGAATCCGGCGTAAGATCGCTTGAAAAAGTGATTGCCAAAATAATCCGTAACCGCGTAAAAAATATCGTACTGGATACCGAATACAATAAATCTGTGACTAATGAAGATTTAGTCGAGATATTAGGCCGTGCCCGTTTCAGACGCGATCGGGATTTGAATAATGAAACTGCGGGTGTGGTAACCGGTTTGGCCTGGACACAGGTTGGCGGTGAAATTTTATTTATCGAATCGAGCCTCAGTAAAGGAAAAGGACAATTAAGTTTAACCGGAAATTTGGGCGATGTGATGAAAGAATCAGCCACCATCGCTTTTGAATATTTAAAAGCCCATGCCGATCGTTTTCATATCGATGCAAAACTTTTCCAGACTTATAATCCGCATATCCACATCCCAGAGGGAGCGACACCAAAAGATGGTCCATCGGCCGGCGTTACTATGATAACGGCATTGGTTTCTCTATTTACCCAGCGAAAAGTAAAACCCAATATTGCAATGACCGGCGAAATTACACTTCGCGGAAAGGTACTTCCTGTGGGTGGTGTTAAGGAAAAAATATTGGCCGCAAAACGCGCAAAAGTTAAAGAAATATTGCTATCAGAAGCAAATCGAAATGATATTGAAGAGATCGATCAAAAATACGTGGAGGGTCTGAAATTCAGTTATTTCGA
>JAFGHU010000138.1 GCA_016929955.1 Bacteroidales bacterium
TAAATTGATTTTATTAAAAAAAAAGATATTAATCATTAGCCTTTGGTTTATAAGGCTATAAAGGAATAAACAAGATAAGTTTAGGATAAATAGAATATACACAAAAGAGAAGTAGAAATCATGAAACTAGAAATACAAAATTACTTATTTACTGCACGATTTCGCATCTTTTTAAGTGTTCTGTTCCTAATATTTTGCTCTAAAGTCCTTATTTCTCAGACCATCGATCATTGGGAAATGGTGGTGGCGGCAGAGGATACCTGGCATTATTTTCCGGGTAATGCAGAACCGCCGGCAAGTTGGACTGATCTTGATTTTGATGATTCAGCCTGGGCATCCGGACCAGGTGGAATTGGCTACGGCGATGGAGATGATCAAACAGTAATAAGTCAGGTGGCATCCGTTTATTTGCGGATAAAGTTTAATATTGTTGATGCTGAAAATATATCATCCGCTATACTCCATATGGATTATGACGATGCTTTTGTTGCTTATTTAAATGGACACGAAATTGGGCGATCGAATATTGGCACAGTAGGAATTAGGCCCGCATATTCAAGTTTTGCTAAGGATAATCACGAAGCCCATATGTATTCAGGGGGATTACCGGAGCAGTTTGTAGTTTCAAACGACCTGCGCCTATACTATTTAAAATCGGCCGAAAATGTCTTGGCTATTCAAGTGCATAATATAAATGCCGCATCATCCGATTTGTCTGCATTGGCTTATTTACTGTTGGGAATAAAAAACGATTCACGCCTGTATAGGGCTGTTCCCGATTGGTTTGAAGCACCAACAGATGATTTAAGCAATTTGCCTTTATTTGTGATTGAAACAAATGGACAAAGCATTGTAGATGAGCCTAAAATAACTTCACACCTGAAGGTGATAGATAATGGTCCGGGAAAATTAAATAGTATCCACGATAAGGCAAATTACTATGATGGTTGGATTGGTATTGAAATTCGCGGACAGTCTTCGCAAATGTTTCCTAAAAAAAGTTTTTCTATGGAACTTCGTGATGAAACAGGTGAAGGAATAGATGTCGGATTATTGGGATTACCAGCTGAAGAAGACTGGGTACTTTATGCCCCTTATTCTGATAAAACGATGTTGAGGAATGCAATTACGTATCAATTGGGAGGCAAGATGGGAAATTGGCAACCGCGCTTTAAGTTTTGCGAATTGTATATCAACGGACAATATCTAGGCGTTTATCTGCTCATCGAAAAAATTAAAAGAGATAGTAATCGGTTGGATATTAATAAGTTAAAGCCGGATGAGATTAAGGGTGATGATCTTAGCGGTGGATATATCGTAAAAGTAGATAAGATTGGTGACTTAATGAGCGATGAATATTTCTATACGCATCCAATAAACCGCTATTTCGATGCCAGAAATTATGCTTTTACTTATGTATATCCTGATTTTGATGATATTGTTGCAGAACAAAAAACATATATTGACACTTACCTCACCGATTTTGAAAATGCTTTGAATGGCAATACATTTAAAGATCCTGAGAATGGTTATGCGAAATATATCGATGTGAATTCGTTTATTGATTTTCAAATTATTAATGAATTGTCGAATAATGTAGATGGTTATCGGTATAGTACCTATTTTTATAAATTGAAAGACTCTAATGGTGGTAAGCTTTTTGCTGGTCCGCTTTGGGATTTTAATCTGGGTTATGGAAACGTAGATTATTCGCCATTAAATCTTGCCACCGATCGTTGGCTTTATCCAAATTATGGTCCAAATGAGGGCTATCCTATGCATTGGTGGGCGCGCTTAATGGAAGATCCTATATACAGAGAGGCTTTGTATCAACGGTGGACTGAATTAAGAGCTGGCTCGTTTACAACAGATTCTATTATCCAGGATCTTGATACTCATATTGCGCATTTGGGAGCCTCAATCACGCGAAATTTTGAAAAATGGCCCATCATTGGACAATATATCTGGCCAAATTACAGTTACGCAAATTCGAGCTACGAGCAAGAAGTAGATTATTTAAAAACCTGGATGATTAATAGACTGAACTGGATGGATGCAAATATTACTTCCACCACAGGATTTGCTGGTTTGGATAAAAGCAAAGGGTTTACGGTTTATCCAAATCCGGCCACAAATTGTCTTTATCTTTCGAGTGATCTGGCGATTAAGAGCGCAGAAATTTATTCAATAACGGGTCAGAAAGTAAAAACAATGGAGCTCCCTTCAAATAAACTCAATATAACAGACCTTGTGCCCGGCGTATTTTTTATTGCAATTGAACATACATCAGGTGAAAGATTTATAAGTAAATTCATCAAATATTAAAGTTTTAGCTTTTTGCTTGGGCGTTTTTGATGCAAATCGTTTAATTTTATTAAGTGGAATATCGATCATACAAAATAAAAAAGGGAATAATTAAAAAAGTATGAGCAAGATCATCAATTGGGGAATAATTGGATTGGGAAAAATAGCTCATAAATTCGCCGAGGATTTACAGCTCGTCGAAGACGCTAATTTATTGGCTGTGGCTTCAAGAGATATCGAAAATGCGAAATCCTTTGCTAAGAAATTTTCTGCTAATCAATTTTATAGCAGTTATAAAGCTTTGGTTGAGAATCCGAATGTTGATGTCGTTTATATTGCCACTCCTCATGCTTTGCATTACGAGCATACCCTGCTTTGTCTGAATGCAAATAAGGCGGTTTTATGCGAAAAAGCCTTTGCCATGAACGCTGCTGAAGTGAAAGAAATGATTAGAACAGCAAAAGCTAGAAATGTGTTTCTTATGGAAGCACTTTGGACACGTTTTATTCCGGGCACATTAAAAACATTGGCACTAATTAAGGAAGGATCAATAGGTAAAATTCATTCGGTAGAAGCTGATTTTGGTTTTATTGGCGATACTGATCCTGAGAAAAGGCTTTTTAATAAACGGCTTGGTGGTGGCGCTTTATTCGATATTGGAATTTATCCGGTATTTCTAAGCATTTTAATTTTGGGTGCTCCTAAATATATAAATGCGCATGCCACTATGGCGGCAACCGGAGTGGATGCCGAAGTAAAAATAACTTTTGCCTATGAAAGCGGGTAATCGGCATTGCTTAAGGCTAGTTTTCTTGAATCTACTCCTGTAGAAGGATTTTTATATGGCGAAAAAGGCATTTTAAAGATACACCGAAATTTTCATCACACAAAAGAAATTTCCGTGTTTCAGCATAATATTTTGAAAGAAAAGTTTGATATTGACTATATCGGAAATGGCTACTATCACGAAATAGTGGAAGTTATTAACTGCTTAAAAGAAGGAAAAATAGAAAGCGAAAAAATGCCGCATTCTTTTAGTTTGGTATTAATACAAACGCTCGATCGGATAAGAGAAAAAATTGGAATGACTTAATGCGCTGGGGTATTTAAAATGATAAGATCCGCTTGCGATCATTTCTCAAGGCAAGTCTCTCTAAGTTGCTTAGATTCTTCAATTTAAAAAGCA
>JAFGHU010000139.1 GCA_016929955.1 Bacteroidales bacterium
AGAATTCGCGCGGCTGCAATTAAAAGAATTTGTGCGGCAGCGACTAAAAAGATTCCTGCGGCTTTTTATATTATTTGCCAATTCTAAATCTACGTCTAGTTTTTATTCAATCGTCCAAAAATTGTAACCCAAATTAAAAGCGATAATTGGCTGTGCCGACTTGAATTATTGTATTAATTTTGCGTTTTTTAATAGGCGCATACGATTATGGAAAACAAAAATGAAAATCTACAAGGAGAAAATAAAGCTTCCTTAAATTTTATAGAACAAATCATCGAAAATGATTTGAAAAACGGTAAAAACGAAAGCCGTGTTCATACGCGTTTTCCGCCGGAGCCTAATGGTTATTTACATATCGGCCATGCCAAATCTATTTGCTTGAATTTTGGCATCGCCGAAAAATACAATGGACTTTGCAATTTACGTTTCGACGATACCAATCCTACCAAAGAAGAAGTTGAATATGTTGATTCGATTATAGAAGATGTAAAATGGTTGGGATTTGATTGGGGCGACCGCTTGTATTATGCTTCTGATTATTTTGATCAGATGTATGAATTAGCCGTAAAAATGATCAAAAAAGGAAAAGCTTTTGTTTGCGATCTAAGCGCTGAAGAAACCTCTGCTTTACGCGGAACACCTTCTATTCCTGCCAAACCCAGCCCCTATCGCATGCGCAGCATCGAAGAAAATTTAGATTTATTTGCACGCATGAAAGCCGGCGAATTTCCTGACGGAAGTAAAACACTCCGCGCAAAAATTAGTTTAGACTCGCCCAATATGCAAATGCGCGATCCGGCTATGTATCGCATCCGCCATGCGCACCATCACCGCACGGGAAATAAATGGTGCATCTATCCCATGTACGATTGGGCACATGGTTTGGAAGACAGCATCGAAAAAATTACGCATTCCTTATGTACTTTAGAGTTTGAAAATCATCGTCCGCTTTACAATTGGTATTTAGACGAGTCGGAAGTTTATCGTCCACAACAAATTGAATTTGCGCGACTTAACCTAAGTTATACGGTTATGAGCAAGCGAAAACTATTGGAGCTTGTTCAGCAAAAACTGGTTAGCGGCTGGGACGATCCAAGAATGCCCACTATTTCGGGTATGCGTCGACGCGGTTTTACTCCGCAGGCGCTCCGTGCTTTTTCTGATCGCATCGGCATTGCCAAAAGAAACAATGTTATTGATGTTTCTTTGCTCGAACATAGCGTTAGAGAAGATCTAAATCAGCGTGCAAAAAGAGTTATGGCCGTGCTAAATCCCCTGAAAGTGACCATAAAAAATTATCCGGAGGGACAAAGCGAAGAATTAGAGGCTGTAAACAATCCGGAAGATGAAAGTGCCGGCACACGAATGATTCCTTTCTCGCGCGAGATTTATATAGAACGCGACGATTTTATGGAAGATGCACCTAAGAAATTTTTCCGTTTAGCTCCCGGTAGAGAAGTACGCTTGCGCTACGCCTATTTTATTACTTGCGAGGATATTATAAAAGACCAAGCCGGAAATATTACAGAATTAATTTGCACTTACGACCCCCTTTCAAAAGGAGGAAAATCGCCCGACGGACGTAAAGTAAAAGGCACTTTGCATTGGGTTGATGCCCATCAAAATACTGCAGCTCAAATTCGAATTTACGACCGCTTATTTACAGTTTCTGATCCGGATGCTGATAAGGAAAAAGATTTTAAGGAGCACTTAAATCCCGATTCGTTAAGCATTATCGAAGAAGCATTTGTAGAACCATCGGTAATTGGCGCAGAAGCATTAAGCTATTATCAGTTCGAACGTTTGGGTTATTTTAATGTGGATAAAGACAGCAGCACAGAAAAAATGGTTTTTAATAAAACCGTTGGCCTAAAAGATTCCTGGACAAAAGCGGGTAATTAATTATTTTGCAAGAAAAAACAGGCCGTTTTTCCTTTTAATCAGCCTGTTATTCAAATTCGATAAAGTAATATAAGTTCATTTTTTTAAAAAATGCTTATCTTTGCACAAATGTTTGACGCGTGTGTCAAATGGAATCCTCTAATTAGCGTCGCATTTTATAAATCTTAATTCGTTATAATGAAGAAAAGGATATTATTTGTTAATCAAGAAATTACCCCTTATTTACCAGAGAATTTTCAAAGTAAAGTGGGACGTTTTCTTCCACAAGGAATTCAGGAAAAAGGAAAAGAAATCAGAACCTTTATGCCTCGTTTTGGAAACATAAACGAGCGACGTAATCAACTTCACGAAGTCATTCGCCTTTCGGGAATGAATTTAATCATCGATGATCAGGACCACCCTTTGATCATTAAAGTGGCATCTATTCAGCAAGCACGTATGCAAGTTTATTTTATTGATAACGAAGAATTTTTCCATAGAAAATCCACCTTACGCGATAAAAAAGGAAACTTTCATCCCGACAATGATGAGCGTGCCGTATTTTATTCGCGCGGTGTTTTAGAAACCGTAAAAAAACTAGGCTGGGCTCCTGATATTATTCATATCAATGGCTGGATGGGAAGTTTGGTTCCTGTATATGTTAAAAAAGCACTTAAAGACAATCCGCTATTTAGTGATACTAAGGTAGTTACAAGCGTTTACAACGATGGATTTACCGAAAAACTTAGCACTAAACTCACCGGAAAAATAAAAATGGACGGCATAGAAAATGAAGATTTAGCTGTTTTTGAAGGAGGCACTTATGTCGATCTAATGAAAGGAGCGCTTCAATATTCAGATGCTTTTATCTTTAACTGCGACACGGTAAATGCCGAAGTACAAAAAATGGTTGAGGAAAGCGGAAAACCCATTTTAATGTTTCCGGGAAAAGAAAATTATGTCGATGCCTTTGACAATTTCTACAATAGCCTATTGGAAGATTAAATTTATAACAAAAATTAAGAAATTTACTTATGCTCCTTCTGCAAAAGGATTTACTTTTGCGCAACTAAATTTGGTTTAATGAAGAAAACATCACGCTTTTCAAAAAGCATACTCGCACTACTTTTGTTAGGAATACTCTTTTTTTCTTGTAAAAAAGAGCCTTCGCAAATTGGATTAGACATCGTAGGCGGAAATCCACTTAATGTACTTTTTTCTGATACGGCAAGTGTTCAGGTATATTCGCTATTAAGAGATTCTCTCCGTACCGATGAGTTAACAAACAATCTCCTTGGTGTGGTTGTCGATCCTGTTTTTGGAACTACAAAAGCTGATTTATACACCCAATACAATCTTTCTTTAGCTACATTTAGTTTTGGAGAAAATCCTGTTTTTGATTCTTTGGTATTGTCTATTCCTTATCAGATGACACAGGTTTATGGTGATACTTTAGCTCCATTGTCTTTTGAAGTTTATGAACTGGGCGATATGCTTTATGTCGATTCAGCATACTATTCAAGCAGTACAGCGGCTTATTTGCCTCAGTTATTAGGCCACATAAGCCTAGTGCCAAAGCCTTTAGACAGTGTTTTAATTGATACGACTAAACTTGCACCTCATTTTACTTTGCGTTTATCCGATGATTTTGGAAAACGACTGATGTCGTTCGAAGATTCTGTTTATTATAACAACGATTATTTACTTGATCTTTTTAAAGGATTGTATTTTAAATCAGAATATACCGGAGGCAAAGGAAACCTAACTTTTTTAAATATGACCGGAGCGCTTTCAAAGCTTACGATTTATTATAAAAACGATATTGCCGACTCGCTCCAATATAGTTTTGTTCCAAGCGTTTATTCTCCTTCATTCCAAAATTTCGATCATTACGATTATGTAGGTGCCGATCCTGATTTTTATAAACAAGTTGTCGAAAAAGATTCGACCTTGGGCGCTCAAAAATTCTATTTGCAATCGCTTGGTGGCGTAGATAGTTATATAAGCTTTCCCTCCTTGTTTAATCGCGAAGATTATGCAAAATATGCCATTAACGAAGCCAAGTTAATTATTACGGATATCGATCCCGAAAATGAATTTGTTCAGCCAAGTAAATTGGTTATGTTTCAACAAAGGTATTATGAAGCCGATAGCTCTAATAATTACTATTATATAGAAGATGCAAATGCCGGAGATGACTATTTTGGCGGTACTTATAATACTGCTTTTCATCAATACGAATTTAGAATTACCAATTTCTTACAAGATTATATGGCAGGAAAATTTAAATCGGATAAAATCTTATTGCAAATTTTAGGTGCATCTTATGGAGGATCGCGACTTATTGCCGGAGGTTCCAGTCCTGATTTAGATCCGGCTTCGCGGATTCGTTTAGAATTAACCTATACCGAATTGGATATAAACGACACAAAATAAAAACTAAAAAGGCAGCCGAAACTGCCTTTTTTTATTTCATACTATCCATAATTGCATTTACAATATTTGTGGCGCCATTGTAGATATCCAGAACTGTAGCATCAAGCATATAACAAGGCGTTGTAAAAACACGATTCGCTTTATCTTCAATCACTTCTCCGTGCGTGGTATTTACATGGGTTCCGCCCATAGCCTGAATAGTAGCGGCTGTACTTTCGTCTTGACCTATGGTTACTTTTACGCCCTCAATAATGCGCGCTATAAGTGCCGGAGCAATACACAAAGCGCCAATGGGTTTCTTTTCCTTATACATGGCGCTAACCGCTTTTTCTACTTCTTTATTAACATTGCAATTGGAACCATCAACAGCCATACTGCACAAGTTTTTAGCTACACCAAACCCTCCCGGAAATAAAATAGCATCAAAAGATGCGGCATTAAAAGCGCTTAAGGGATTGATTTTTCCTCTTGCAATACGCGCCGACTCAATAAGGACATTTCGTGTTTCATTCATAACTTCTCCGGTAATATGGTTGATTACATGATGTTGCGCAATGTCGGGAGCAAAAATTTCATATTCCGCACCCGCTTTTGCAATAGCCAATAAACTTAAGGTGGCTTCATGAATTTCGGCACCATCAAAAACACCACTACCCGATAAAACGACAGCAAATTTTTTCATTTTCTTTTGGTTTATTTCTGTTTCTTTCAAAGATACAAATTCTGCTAAAAAAAATCAAAACACAAAGTGCAAGTTTTAATCTTAGTTGATAAATAGAGCCCAAAAAAAAATTAATCCGCTTTTTGACAAGTACAAAATGAAATATTCATGTTTAATAAAATCATACGCAAAACATACAAGCCTATTGAATGTTTGATCTGGCTATTCAGGGCAAACACACGCGTTTTATTTGTGTGAATATTTTGCCGCGAATGCACGAATTTATTCTCTCTACGAACAAAATTTAAAAATAGTAGCACGAATACTTAAAACCCTTTGGGTTTTTAACTCATGTAATTTACGCTTTGTGATTTCTAAAAATTATATTCGAGTATTATGCCAATGGCATTCGTTTGGAATTGGCTTTTTTTATTAAGTATGCGTTTGCCCTGTCTGGCTAATGAAAAAAATTTATAAACAGATGAAATTGCTGTATCTTTGCGCTATGAATCAGAAAGAAGCATTTCAAGAGTTATCTATCATCCAAAAAATGGTGTTGATAATGGATAAAGGTTATACTTTATTGGCCAGAAAAGAAGGTCCGTTAAGTATAAAACTGTTTGAACTGAATGGCTTTTTTGTTGAGGTTCGTTATCATTTAATCGACAACAAAATTATATCTGTAGAAATGGTCTCGCTCGACGATGTTACAGACGATTATCTTGATAATATTCACATCGAGAACATCTATTAATACTTTTAAATGCACAAACCCGATACCCTTTCTATCGAGGATTATGATTATCCGCTTCCGCAAGAGCGAATAGCACAATATCCACTCCATAAAAGAGACGAATCAAAACTATTGGTTTTTAACGGAGCTCCTAAAACCGCACCCTTCCGTTCGCTTGCCCAATATTTACCGTCGAATTCATTTTTAGTCTTCAATAATACCAAAGTTGTTCAGGCGCGCTTAAATTTTCAGAAAGAAACGGGAGCCGCCATAGAAATTTTTTGTTTGGAGCCTCACGAACCTACTCGCGAAATACAAGAAGCTTTTTTACAAAAAGAAACTTCGGTGTGGAAATGCCTGGTTGGGAACAGAAAAAAGTGGAAAAAAGAAGTGCTTAAAATGCGCTTTGAAGTCAATAATAAAGAGGCTTTTCTTTATGCGGAGCGTTTAGGCGATGAAAATGAATCCTCCTATATTCGCTTTAGCTGGACTCCTAAAGCGCTAAGTTTTTCTGAAGTTCTCGAACAAAGCGGAAAAGTTCCATTGCCCCCTTATATGCAACGAAAAGCAGAAGCAAATGATGCTGTTCGCTATCAGACCATTTATGCCGCACACGACGGTTCTGTGGCAGCGCCTACGGCAGGATTGCATTTTACAGATACGGTTTTTGCTGATTTGAATAAAAAAGGAATTTCTTCTGCTTACGTTACTTTGCATGTAGGCGCCGGCACTTTTAAGCCCGTTTCGAGCGATAAAATAAGTGAACACCAAATGCATACCGAACAAATCCTGGTTTCGCGCGAATTAATTAAAACACTTATCAACCAAAAAGATAAAACACTTGTTGCTGTAGGAACTACAAGCATTCGAACGCTAGAAAGTTTGTTTTGGCTCGGAACAAAAATGCATTATTATCCCCAGCTCGAAAAATACACCTTAAGTCAATGGGAGGCTTACGAACTGGCCGAAAAACCAAGCTTATCCAAAAAAGAAGCTTTAAGGTCTATTCTTCAATTGCTCGATAAACAGCAAGAGGATGTGTTTCATTCGGAAACACAAATTTTGATAGGGCCGGGTTACGATTTTAAAATTATTGATGCTATGATTACCAATTTCCATCAGCCCAAAAGTACGCTCCTATTATTAATTTCGGCCTACCTTGGCGATGCCTGGAAATCAATTTACGAGTATGCTTTAAACAACGATTTCCGCTTTTTAAGTTATGGCGATAGCTGCCTGTTTTTAAAGCAATAAGCCTTTTTTATGCACTTTTTAATTTTTATTGTTATTTCATAAACAATAATGTGTTTTTCCGTTTGGAATTCATTTAGATTATATACATTTGCAAAATAATTTACCAAATAACAAAGAAATTTTAAAAGGATGTTTAACAAATTAATAGCTGGCATTTTACCTTATATGCCTCAGAAATTGGTTTGGCAATTTTCCAAAGAATACATTGCCGGAGAAACCCTTGAACAAGCCATAGCCGTGGCTAAAGAATTGAATGCCGAAGGTGCTTTAACAACCATTGACGTACTTGGCGAGTTTATCAAAAACCTGGACGAAGCCGAAGTTAATAAAAAAGAATACCTGAACGTAATTGAAACTGCCGAAGCGGCGAAAATTAATGGTAATTATTCGTTAAAACCAACTTCTTTTGGTTTGTTAATCGACAAAGAAGTGGCGTATAAACACATTCGCGAAATTGTGGCTAAAGCAGCTTCGTACAATAATTTTGTGCGTATCGATATGGAGGATTCGCCTTGTACCGATATGGAAATCGAATTGTTCAGAAAACTGAAAGCAGAATTTCCGAAAAATGTGGGGCTGGTTGTTCAGTCGTATATGCGTCGCACCCTCGACGATATTAAAAATTTAGCCGACTTAAACAGCGAAGAAAATCCATTAAATTTCCGTTTATGTAAAGGCATTTATGTTGAGCCGGCTCATATTGCCTATAAAAAATACGAAGAAGTAAATGCTCATTATTTAAAAGATCTTGAGTATATGCTAGCTCAAAAAATGTATCCGGCAATTGCTACACACGATAAGCCTTTAGTAGATGGCGCATTCGAGCTTTTAGAAAAATACAAACCTGCCAAAGATAAATACGAGTTTCAAATGCTCTATGGTGTTACACCGGCATTGCGAAAATCAATAATGGAAAAAGGACACCGCATGCGAATTTATGTTCCGTTTGGAAAAGATTGGTTTGGCTATTCAACACGTAGGTTGAAAGAAAACCCTAAAATGGCAAGTTTGATTATCAAAGCCATTTTTGTTAAAGGTTAATAGACTGGTGAGGGCTTTACTGGAGTAAAACCCTCACTAACTAATCCCCATTTTTTCCATTAAAAAGGTCGCATTCAAATTTTGCGAAACACCTTCCCTCAGTTTATAATCAAAAACGAGTTGTTCTTTATTTATTTCCACTTCAAAGCAAGCCGTTTTTACATTTTCCGGAAAGTTATTCTTTAAATCGGCCAACTGTAAATCGTGCGTAGCGATAATACCCGCTGTTTTTAATCCTATCAATTGTTTTACTAAGGCTTTTGATCCCTGTTCTTTATCTTTCGAATTTGTTCCTTTTAATATTTCATCCAGAATAATAAAGTAAGGTTTTCCTGTTTTTAACGCGGTAATGATGCGTTGCAAACGTAGCAATTCAGCATAAAAATAAGATTCGTTATTCGATAAAGAATCGCTGGTTTTAATACTTGTAAAAGGTTGTAAAATACTTGTTTTAAATTGTTTAGCACAAACAGGAGATCCCACCAATGCAAGCAAAAGGTTAACACCCACCGTTCTTAAATAGGTGCTTTTTCCGGCCATATTTGCTCCGGTTATCACAATAAATTGTGAGCTCCGCGGAAAACGAACATCGTTATCCACACGTGTTTTTGCCGACATTAATGGATGGCCCAATGCTTCGCCTTCAACCACAAATCCCGATTCAACAATTTGCGGAAAAATCAAATCCGAGCGGTTATAATAAAAAGTGGCAAAACTTACGAGCATTTCCATTTCGGCAATGGCATTAAACGCTTTATTCGGGAGTTTTTCGTACGTCGATTTCCACAACTCTAAACGAATACTTTGTCGGATATCCCAGAGGAAAAAATAATTCAAAATCGGCCAAACCAAAATATTCAATCGCATATCAAAGGCCTGAGTTATCTTACCCAATTGTTTTAAAGCCCGACTTACCGAACCCGACTTACAAGAAAATTCCTTTTGGATATGCCGTAAATTATCCGATCTAAAATCTGTATTTTCTATTGCATTAATAAGTGCCTGAAAACGGAATAAAGTTGCGCTTTGCTTTCCTAATTCCTGATGCTGCTGATTGATTTGTTTTGAATAAAACCCCGTAAAACCCAAATTCAATAAGACATAAAAAATAAACCCTGTTGAAGAAATTACAGACAACAAATACAAAACAAGCATCACTATAGATAGCATTGGAATAGCATATTGCACGATACGGAAAAACTTGTTTTTAAAAATCGACTGTCGAATTATCCATTTGGGCAATGTTTCTGCCAGGCGATTGGGATCGGGCGAAAAGGCAGATTCCTGAGAAAAAGCACGAATACCCAACGCTCTAAAACGACTTATCCATTTGGGCTGCTTACTAAGTTCCTGAATTGCTTCCTGGCGAGAACGAATGATATTTGCATTGTTTTCAAGGGTTTTTAAAAGGTGAGCTAAATACTTGTTCCCTGCTTTCGAAAAATTCCGATTCAGCATTTGAAAAAGGCTGTCTTTACCAAAAACATCCAAATCGCTAGTATAAGGATGCTGGTTATCAATAAATTCCATTCCTTTTTCAAATGAGGAAAAATCGCCATATAATGCAGACAATTCTTTTGTATACACGTCCAAAAAAATAGCCGATTCTTTTTTTTGCGCAAGAATTTTTTCATGCCTAAGGGCAATCAAAAGAAATACGAGCAAGAAAAAGACAAAAACCAATGCCACCACATATAATTGTGTTGATGATGCCAAATAAATAAAAACAAGCCCCAATAAAAACCACGTAATTCTTGCCGTAGAATAGCGTTTGTTTTGTTTGGATAATTGGGCTATTTTTTTTGAATAAAATTCGAATTCTTGCTGATAAAATGCCTTTGCTTTTGGATTCATTGGTTTGTTTTTTCCTTAATTACAAAGGAACAAATATAAGATCAAACCAAGAAAAACAAAGCGCTAAATATTGTTAACCCGCTTTTGTTAATCAGAATAAAGACTTTGTAAAATTATTTGCTTACTTTTGAAAAAAAGCATGAAAAATGTTACGCACAGTTATTATTGATGATGAGCTCAGAGCAAGAGAAGCAATACACTCCTTGTTGCAAATTTATTGTAAAGATGATGTAATTGTTGTTGGTCAAGCTAAAAATTTACGCACCGGAATCGAAACCATTAAAGAGCATAAACCCGATTTGGTTTTGCTCGATATTAAAATGCCCGATGGATCGGGATTTGATTTATTGGTACGTTACGGAAAAATCGATTTTCAAGTTGTTTTTATAACGGCGTTTGAAGAATATGCCATTCGGGCATTTAAATTTAGCGCTTTAGATTATATCTTAAAACCAATAGAGCCAGACGAACTAAAGCGGGTAATCAACAAAGCTAAATATTTGCTTCAATCGAAAGAAGCCAACACCATGGATGTACGTTTCGAAACTTTGTTATCCAACTTAAAAAATCAGGACTACAAGGATAAAAAAATCGTTCTTAAAACTACCGAAAATATCCATGTTATTCCTATTGATGATGTTATAGCACTAAGTAGCGATCGTAATTATACGCGATTTTATTTTGTGAACAAGCCCAATATTATCGTGTCAAAAACATTAAAAGAATTTGAAAGCATACTCCAAGATTTTAATTTTATGCGTGTCCACCGTTCGCATATTATCAATCTAAAATACATCGAACGATACGAAAAAAATGACGGCGGTTATGCCGTTATGCATGGCGATTTAAAATTTGAAGTTTCGCACCGTAAGCGTGACGAATTAATTGAATTTTTTGAGCAATTATAAAAAAACCGCCTCAAAATAGGAGACGGTTTTCTTTCACTTACATACCGGTTTGCTTAAGCAATTTCGATAAGTTTCTTTATTTTTTGTTCTTCTTTTAGCTTAGGGATATTGATGTGTAATATACCATCCACTTGCTCGGCTTTTATCGATTCAATATCAATATTTTTTGGTAATCTAAACGAACGATTAAATGCTTCTATCGAAAACTCTTTAAGCCAAGCTTCTTCGTCTTCTTTACTTTCATCCTGTTTGGCCGAAATGCTTAATATCCTTTCGTCTATTTCGATATTTATTTGCTCTTTTTTGTATCCGGGAACCAATATATCCAACGCAAAACCCTCTTCGCTTTCTTTGATATTGGTGGCCGGACGATGGCCTAAATTTCCTAATTCGCCTTCAAAAAAGCGGTTAAATAAATTGCTAAATGCAGGTTCACTGTTATACTTTACTAAACGTACCATAAGTTCTATTTTTTTAATTGTTTTACTTTAATTTCTTTTTCCTTCTTCTTTTCAAGTTTTATACCAAGTGAATATTTATGCCTTTTTGTCATTATATAATATGTTTTACTGCCTATTTGTCACGTAGTGATGATTTATTTTCTTTTTATAGGAATAAATCAAGCTTTAAGTAACTTTGTAATACGCATGAAGAAACTTAAGATTGAAAGTGGTAAGAACGTTTTAAATGCCCTAAAACCAAGTCGAATTATTTTGCCGATTGTTTTAGGTTTAGGTGTTGCTGCATATTTTTTGATTCGCAATTTTGATGTTGATCAATTTTCATTTTTTCAATGGTCGTTAATTTCAGCCTTATGGATATTTGGCGCTATTTTAATGATGGTTGTAAGAGATTTAGGCTATATTATCCGAATAAAAATTTTGACCGATCAAAAATTAAGTTGGCGTCAGGCTTTCGAAATCATTATGTTATGGGAGTTTAGTTCAGCCGTTTCTCCTTCGGTTGTTGGAGGAATAGCGCCGGCCATTTATTTTCTTTACAAGGAAAAACTAAGCGCCGGCCAAAGCACAGCCGTGGTACTAGTGGCCATATTCCTCGACGAACTCTTTTTTATTCTGGCTATCCCCATTCTTTTACTCTTTTTCGGAAACACTATTTTTCCGGCAAAAGACATTGCTTTATTAAGTCAGCTTAAATATTATTTTTGGCTAGGCTATGGTTTAATCTTTATATATACCTTATTGTTAGCCTACGCTATTTTTATCAATCCGCATGCGATAAAATCGATATTAAAATGGATTTTCAAATTGCCTTTGATAAGAAAATGGCAAGAAAAAGTTTGTGTATTGTCGGATCAGTTAATAGCAACATCGATTTGGTATAAATCAAAAAAAATCGACTTTTGGTTTAAATCGTTTTTAGCAACCGTATTGTCCTGGACAGGGCGTTATTGGGTTATTAATTTCATCTTTATGGCCTTTTTTATGGATAAAATAGGTTGGGCCGAACATTTTTTAATTTATGCCCGCCAGCTCACCATGTGGATTTTATTATTAATTAGTCCAACACCCGGAGGAAGCGGATTGGCCGAATTCTTTTTCCGTGATTTTTTACGCGATTTTATTCCCAATTTAAACTGGGTCATTCCTTTGGCGCTATTATGGCGATTGATTTCCTATTATCCTTATTTATTTATAGGCGCAATAATTTTACCGCGCTGGGTAAACCGTGTGTTTAAGAAAAGCAAAAATTAGACTATTTGTTCTTTTCTTTCCATTGCTCGTGAAAAGATTGATCCGCTACCGGTGGAAATTTCCGGTTATTTCCCCATAACTTTTTGATAATTAGTGATATGAAAAATCTTTTTGTTTTGCCGCTAAAAAAATCCATCCATTTTCTATTCATTAAAAACTTACTGCTACCTTTAACCATAATGCGTTCTACAGAAGTCGTGTGTTTTTGTGCCACAGCATCACGACGATTCAATAATAACATATCGTGCAAAGGAATTTTTACCGGACAAACTTCTGTACAAGCGCCGCAAAGTGTAGATGCAAAACTCAAATGTTTGTAATCTTTCATTCCTAACATCCAAGGCGAAATAACCGATCCTATCGGGCCGCTATAGGTTGTTTCGTAGGTATGACCTCCAATATTTTTATAAACCGGACAAGCGTTTAAACAAGCGCCACAACGAATACACGATAAAGCCATGCGCTGTTCTTTTTGTGCCAACAATTCGCTGCGTTTATTGTTTAAAATAATCACATAATTTTCCTTAGGGCCGTCAATTTCTTTGCCTTTTCTTGGACCACTAATTATGCTATTATAAACCGTCATTCGTTGGCCGGTACCATGACTACTAAGCAATGGCCAAAAAAGATCCAAATCGTTAATACTCGGAATGATTTTTTCGATACCCGCAATTGCAATATGCACCGGTGGCATAGCCATTGTTAAAACACCATTCCCTTCGTTTTCGGTAAGTGCTATAGAGCCCGTATCGGCAATTAAAAAATTAGCTCCGGTTATACCAATATCTGCATTATAGAATTTATCGCGAAGTTTTAGTCTTACTTTTGCCGTAATTTCTTCAGGACTTAAGCCTTCGTCCCAGCCCATTTTTTCGTTAAACAAAAGGGCGATATCCTCTTTTGATTTATGCATAGCGGGCGTAACAATATGATACGGTTTTTCATTTGCCAGCTGCACAATATATTCGCCTAAATCCGTTTCTATCGATTCGATGCCTTGCTTTTCGAGAAAAGCATTAAGCTCAATTTCTTCGGTAGTCATCGATTTCATTTTAACCACCTTTTTAGCACGGTGTTTTTTAATGATATTCAGAATTTCTTTACGGGCTTCTTCGGCATCGACTGCCCAAATAACTTTACCGCCGTTATTCGTAAAATTCTGTTCAAAATCGATAAGATAGGTATCTAAATGATTAACAACCTTATTTTTTATATTGGCGGCTCTGCTTTTGGCTAAATCTAAATTATTGTATTGCAATAAACCCTTTTTAAATGCGGCATTGTATTTACCAATATTGAAATTAATCTTATTCCTGTGCGCTAAATCAAACGCTTTCAGTTTAGATTGTTTTAAGAATTTATCTGCAATTTCGGGCATTGTCTATTTTTTATTAAAGCGTTTGTGAAATTTTTTCTACTCGCTTTTCGTGTCTACCACCTTCAAAATCAGTATTTAAAAATATTTTAACCATATCCCAGGCCATACTAAATGGAACAAACCGTCCGGGTATAGAAATAATATTTGCATTGTTATGCAAACGGATTAATTCAGCTTGCTCTACCGACCAGCATAAACCGGCACGAACTCCGGCATATTTATTGGCTGTCATTTGCGCCCCATTTCCGCTACCACACATAATGATACCTAAAGGATAAACACCATCATTAATTGCTTTGGCCAGTGGATGAATAAAATCAGGATAATCAACACTTTCTTCAGAAAATGTTCCGTAGTCTTTAACCGTATATCCTTCTTTCTGAAGTTTATCAATAATAAAAGCTTTCATTTCAAAGCCTCCATGGTCTGACGCAATTGGTAGTACAGTTTTTTTATTCATCAGCTATTTTTTTTACAAAATTAAAGATAATGTACTGCTCTGCTTCGTTTAAATCAAAAAATAATGAATAAAACACTAATTTTTTTTAAAGTTAGCATTTTTAAACTTCATCTGTTAACACCTTGTTTATTTCCTGTTCATAAATGTGTATAAAATAGATGTTGTTAACATTTATACCTCTGTTTTTTAACCAATCGAAAAGTTATCCTTAATTATTCAATTTTATCACCACTTTGTCAACACAAATGAACACCAGTTTTAAGGTTTATTTATAAACTTATGTCCTATTA
>JAFGHU010000140.1 GCA_016929955.1 Bacteroidales bacterium
ACTTTTACGCTTATTTCTTCCAGTTTATCGTCGACTTTATGCGATAAATCTGATTTTAACTCTTTTAATTTCAGTTCTAATCCTTCTCTATCAAAATGCACAAGAGCCACTAATTTGCCTTTTTGTTCTACCACTATCGATTCAACCACATGTTTGAAATTATTGATAAGTGATTCGATTTCTTCAGGATAGATGTTTTCTCCATTTGCACCTACAATTAAGTTTTTTAGGCGTCCTTTATGACTTAAATTGCCGTTTTTGTCGAAGACACCCAAATCGCCGGTTTTAAACCAGCCGTCTGCTGTTAAAACTTCTCTGGTTTTTTCTTCGTTTTTATAATAACCCAACATCACATTTGGTCCTTTGGCCCATATTTCGCCTTCACCGGTTTTTGGATCAGGATTATTAATGATTAATTCCAGGTTATCTACTTTTTTTCCGATGGCCTGAAATTTAGTTTGTTTAGGATTTGAACCCGCCAAAAGGGGCGCAGTTTCTGTTAATCCATAGCCAATGGCATAAGGAAACTTAGCATATCGAAGGAATTCTTCTACTACAGGATCTAATTTAGCACCTCCAATACCAAAGAACTTTAAGTTACCGCCAAAGGTTTGGTATAATTTTTTTCCTGCTATTCTGTATACCAACTTTCTGGTTAATTTGAATTTATGCATTATACGAGTTGCCGCTTTTTTCTCAATGGTTGGTAAAACACTCGCTTTAAAAACTTTTTCAATAATCAAAGGAACGGTTAGCATTAGGGTGGGTTTTACTTTGGCCAAAGCCGGCAAAAGCACACTTGCTACCGGAGGTTTTGTTAAGTAACTGATTGATGCACCTTTGCTTATGGGTAGAAGGAATCCTATGGTGTTTTCGTAGGTATGTGATAGCGGAAGTACGGATAGAAATCTATCTGTTTCGCGTATTTCCTGAACACCACTCGATTGGATAACATTGGTCAGTACATTTTTTTGCGATAGCATTACGCCTTTAGAGTTGCCTGTTGTACCTGATGTATAGAGTAAAATGGCTAATTCATTTTCGTTGGGCTGATAGTTTGAAGCACAAACAGCATTTTCATCGTAAACAAATTTTTGCGTATTGCCTTTAAGTACTTTGTAATCATCAATACGAATAGCCATTTCGATAAATTCAGAATCGACTTCATTCAAGCGCGATTCTAAGTTTTTTGATATAAAAATGACTTTAGCCTCTGAATGTTGGAGTACATTTTGCAATTCGTGGGCATTAAAGTCGGGCAAAACCGGAACGGCTACCACACCCATGCATTGAAGTGCAAAATAAACTACACCCCAATTGGGCATATTTTGACTATAAATAACTACTTTATCACCTGGTTTTATATCTCCCGATTCTAAAAAAGCTTTTACGGCTTCTATATTTTTACCCATTTGTGCATAAGTCATTGCCGGCTCATCTACAAATCCAAGGGCTTTATTATTTGCGTATTTTGAAACTACATCGGGGATAAAATTTGAAAAACTCAGTTGTTTATAATTATTCATATAATGGTATTAGAAAACAAAGATAATCCAAAAAACTATTACTAAGTGGTTCGTATTCATTAACAAAGGTTAATTTAAAGAGGCTCTAAAGGATAGGCTTGACCAATAGATTCTAAACTAGCATGTTATATACTAATGCTTAGTCCCTTAATCAGATTTTGTTTTATTTATTTGTATCAAACCTGATACATCTTCTCTCTTAATTCCTGTATTTTTTCATCCATAATATAATCATCGTAGTCCATTAATTTATCGATAATACCGTTTGGAGTAAGTTCGATAACTCGATTACAAACACTTTGAATAAATTCGTGGTCGTGCGACGACATAAAGATGTTTCCGGGAAATTTAACCAAATTATTATTAAAGGCTTGGATAGATTCCAAATCGAGGTGATTAGTTGGCGTATCCAAAATAAGTGCATTGGCATTTATCAGCATCATCTTAGAAATCATGCAGCGCATTTTTTCTCCCCCCGACAAAACATCAACCGATTTATGGATTTCTTCTCCGGCAAAAAGCATTTTACCTAAATATCCTCGGATATAAAGGTCGGTTGTATCGTTGGTAAATTGGCATAACCAATCGAATAAACTAAGTTTATTTCTAAAAAATGGAGAGTTATCATTTGGCAGATAAGCCGTTGTAATTGTTTGTCCCCATTCGTAAATGCCACTATCTGCCTTTTGTTTATCGTTGATGATTTCAAATAAGGCAGTCATTGCGCGTGGATCTCTCGATAAAAAAACAATTTTATCACCTTTGTTTGCATAGAAATCGACGTCTTTAAACAGCACTTTGCCTTCGATACTGTAACTTAAACCGCTTACTTCTAGTATTTTATCACCTGCTTCGCGCTCCGGTGTAAATATAATGCCCGGATATTTACGGGTTGATGGCTTAATGTCTTCTATATTAAGCTTTTCAATCATCTTTTTACGACTGGTTGTTTGTTTTGATTTGGAAGCGTTAGCACTAAAGCGACGGATAAAATCTTGTAATTCTTTCTTTTTTTCTTCTGCTTTTTTGTTTTGCATTTGCGCTTGTTTTAGGGCAAGCTGACTGCTTTGATACCAAAAACTATAATTTCCGGCAAAAAGTTGAATTTTCCCAAAATCGATATCAACCGTATGCGTACTTATAGTATCCAAAAAGTGTCTGTCGTGCGAAACAACCAAAACCGTATTCTCATAATTCGCCAAATAATTCTCGAGCCAGGAAACGGTTTCAAGGTCTAAATCGTTGGTAGGCTCATCAAGTAATAAGTTATCGGGCTTTCCAAAAAGGGCTTGCGCCAATAAGACCCTGACTTTTTGTTTTCCGCTCATATCTTTCATTAACGAATAATGAAATTCTTCCTTGATCCCTAAATCGCTGAGTAGATTTGCTGCATCGCTTTCGGCATTCCAGCCACCCATATCGGCAAACTTTTCTTCTAACTCCGCTGCTTTAATGCCATCAGCATCTGAAAAATCTTCTTTGGCATAAAGCGCGTCCTTTTCGAGTCGGATATCCCAAAGTTGGCTATGACCTTTCATTACTGTATCAAGTACAGAAAATTCGTCAAAAGCAAAATGATCCTGACTCAATACGGAAAGGCGTTCGCCCGGCCCTAAACTAATATATCCTGCTGTGGTTTCAATTTCTCCTGAAATGGCTTTTAATAAAGTTGATTTTCCTGCACCATTTGCGCCAATTACGCCATAGCAATTTCCGGCCTGGAATTGCATATTAACATCTTGAAATAATACTCTTTTACCAAACTGAATTCTTAAATCTGCAACTGTTATCATTCTACTATTTTTATACTTCTGTGTACTTGAAAAAGTTTGCAAAAGTAGGCATAAATTACTTAAGAATAGAATGCTGCTGTAATTCTTTAAAATAATGCGCATTTATTTTCTTTGCTATTGAATTTTAGCAGAATATCGCCTAAAAAACAGTTGAAAAATATACTGATTATCAGTGATTCTATTAACATTTTACTGTTGATATTCATTTGAAATGGGATTTTAAATACTATTAAATTTTACATACTTTTAACGTTAGGGCAAGCGTTGTATATAGAATTGAGACAAAAAAATAAGCAATGAATAGCAGCAAAACGACAATAGATCAACTTCAGGCAGAAATATCCAAACTTAAAACTAGGATTCTGGAATTGGAACAAGCAGAGTCGGAGCATGTAGCTAAAGCCCAGTATGCTCTAAGAAAAGAGCGTGAGCTTCAAGAGCGCGAAAAGAAGTACAAAGACCTATTCGAAAAATCAAAAGATGCGATCTTAATTCTTCAAAACGGGAAATTTGTCGACTGTAATAAAGCTACAATACATATGCTTCGCTTCAAAAATAAGCATGAATTTTTGAATAAGCATCCCTCTGTTTTGTCGCCGGAAAAACAGCAAGACGGGAAATTGTCGACGATAAAAGCAGATGAAATGATTGCAATCGCCTTAAAAAATGGCAGTCATCGATTTGAATGGGATCATAAAAAATCGGATGGAGAAATTTTCCCTGTCGAGGTGCTCTTAACCGTAATTGAAAACAATGATGATAATCAAGTTTTACATACAGTTTGGCGCGATATAACGGAGCGTAAGCAGTCTGAAAATGCTTTGAAAGCCAGCGAAGAAAAACTAAGTGCTGTTTTCGAAAATAGTACTATCCTTTTATATGCACATAGTACGGATCATGTAATCACTTACATAAGTCCTCAGGTAAAAGATATTTTGGGATACACACCCGACGAAGTGCTATTTAAATGGACAAAGTTGGCATCGGATAATCCTATCAATGAAATTGGCATTAAGAAAACAGAGAAGGCCATTAAAACACGTAAAGCTCAGCCGCCATTCGAACTGGAATTGGTCCATAAAAATGGGGAAAAGGTATGGGTCGAAGTTCGAGAGGTGCCGGTTGTTAAGAAAGGAAAATCAATTTCGATAGTGGGTTCGCTAACCGATATTACGGATAGAAAAAACGCTGAAGAAAAACTTAAGCAAAGTGAAAAACGTTTTAAGCGTTTATTTAATGATTTAGGAGATGCCGTATTTGTTACCAGCATTAAGGAAGATACAATGGGAGATATTCTGGAAGTTAATCCGGCGGCGGTTAGGCAAACAGGTTATGCACGCGAAGAACTTTTGAATATGAATATTATTCGCGACATTTCGATTAGAGGTTCTGGAGAAATTGATACCAGCGATTGGAACGAGAAGCTTAAAGCCGGTATTACTGTAACTGCAGTTGAGAAAAAACGACGAAAAGACGGAACGGAATATTGGACCGAAGTGCTTGTTACTCCAATTGATTTTAGTGGAGAACAAGCGAGTTTATCGATCAATCATGATATTACAAGTCGTAAAATTGCTGAGGATGAGCTAAAAGCAAGTGAAGAACATTTTCGTGCGCTTTTCGAAAATGCCTCGATCGGGTTTTATAGAACAACACCAGAAGGAGAAATAGTTCTGGCCAACCCTGCTTTAGTCCATATGCTTGGTTATCAAAGTTTTGAAGAATTGGCCAATCGCGATTTGAAGAAAGAAAGCTTCGATACTGTTGTGCCTCGAAATAAAATTCTGGATATCATTGATAATCAGGGTTTTTTAAAAGGCTACGAATCCGTTTGGAAAATTAATAATAATGAAACCATTTATATTCGCGAAAATGCAAA